>NZ_JACFPS010000002.1:0-480836 GCF_016101865.1 Commensalibacter sp. B14384M2
AGGCCGGACTGGTTATTGATATCCCCGCCACGAACCGTTACATCCCCTTTGTTCAGAGAGCCAATCTGGCCTGAACTGTTGTCAAAACGACCAGCCGTAGAAAGATTTACCATATTGTTGGAAACAAGGGTGCCATGATTAGTTACATTCCCCTGAAAAATTCCCTGTAAAGATCCATTCACAGCATTCATTTGCCCATTATTCACTACATCATGGCCGGACAGGAAAAGATTTTGTTGGGAGTTAATCATACCTGATTGGGTATTATTGATGTTTTGCGCAGTCAATTGTAATTCTGCCTGACTTAGAATCGATCCGGAATTTGTTAGATTATCTCGGATTGAAAGTTGATTCCTATCATTTCCATTGGCAATAATCTTTCCAGAATTTGTCAAGGAATTCGCCTGCAAAGAGAGCTGTTTGTCAGCCCCTATCGTCCCTGTATTTTCAACAATATCAATTTTGGCATGTAAATTGTTGCGGGCTGACATTTCACCATTAATAAGCAATTTTCCATCAGCAGTCAGCTGCATGTCGCCAGCCGTAGATGCCATACGGCCATCTACACGGACTCCGGCTCCCTTTTCGTTAACCATCATTTGAATATGATTGCCCGTCATCCCGCCCAACACAGATGTATCAATAGCAAATTCTGGTCTTTGACTGTTATCTGGTTCTTGCGCCGTTGCAGTTCCATTTACATAATCATAAATGTTGCGTCCTGCGGTGATTTTAATATCCTGACCATTTACAGGTCCTTCAATCCTAACTTTACGGCTGATAATATCCAAAACGGGAACTTCGGCAAAATTCCCGCCTTTTCCTTCAAATGCCACTTCTCCATCATTTATATTGATAGACTGCAGGTGGCCTTCCTGATCAAACTGGGTCTTACCTGTTGCAAGAGAGGTTCTTGTCGTATTGACAAATCCACATCCCGCACAAGTGATTCCACTGGGATTGGCAATAACCAGGGCAGCCTGTTTACCAGCGATTTCAGTATATCCAAGCAATCTGGTTGGAGAACGGCCAGTCACTTCATTAATAATCAAATTAGCGTTATGATTATCATTCAGGTTGGGATTGCCCGTGATTTGTCCAGCCAGTTTTGTCTTGGTTATTGTGGAGGAATTATTTAAAATCTGACCCGATTCATTAACGTTATACTGGTTGAAAAGATTATGTGAAACACCAGCATTATTGGGATGTGCAATATTGATCTGATCAATTCCATTATTCGTTACATCAATAGATGGCCGTTTATTTACCGGGGCTGTTGGATCAACCACTATATTAGAAGCGGGCCTGGGCCCGGCATAAATCGGAAAGGTTGAAAAAAGGTTCCCTCCCAAGAATAATCCCGTCACAATCGTGTATTTTAGACGTTTTATTAGCAAAATCCGAGAAATATAAAAGGGATTATATTTAGTTTTAAACATAGGGTACCTAATAGGAATACTAAAATAAATATTTAAAAATAAATTCTAAGAATTAATCAAAGCTTGATATGATATATATAATTTAGATCGAAGCAACAATAATTTTTTATTTAAAATTATTAAAAATGTATTTTAAAAAGAATAATTTTATATATAATCGAAAACCGTTGATAAGTTTTAGTATTATTATAATTTTATAACCATGAAAATTTTATTTTTTTAATATAACACAGTGTTTATTATTTTTTATTTAAACCAATTTTCCATAAGTAATTGTGGGAATAGCGGTCAATATTTTAAGGTTAGGGTTTTTTATGAAAAAATTGCTTTTATTAAGCGCTCTTACAATCGCTTTGTTAAATTCCACTCATGGATTCGCTGCAGAAAAAACAAGTAAACAAGCATCTGATAGTAAAAATAGTTCTGCAATTTCCCCCATTACCGTAAATCAAAGAATAGGCAGCTGGGATATTCATTGTGCCTATCCAAACGCCACGGAACAGAACAATAAAACCGTGTCCCAGGGATGTATCGCTCAACAAAACCTATTAACCAAAGGGCCCAACAACAGCCAAAGCCCTATCGCCTCTCTTTTGTTGGAAAAAGTTAAGCAAAGTAACGATTTGTCAAAACCTGTACCCTTTCAATTTACAGTGGTTGTTCCCCTTGGATTCTCTTTACAAAGTCCAGCCAATTTAACTTTCGATCGTGCAAAACCTGTCGAATTGCCTTGGGCTGCCTGTACGACAAACGGATGTATCGCAACCAAAGCTATTGATAATGACCTTCAACAGCTATTGACCAAAAACAAACTTGCCCATCTGGTCATTCATCGCGTCAACGGAACAACATTAACCATTAATTTTAATATTGATAATGTTCCTTCCATTCTTAAAACAATGGATGAGATGGTTAACAAGAAAAATCCGTAATTCCGTCCAGATACAAGATAAATGAATTTTAAGACTGTATATCTACGATTATTCTTAATCGTCGTTCCCTGTACTTTTTTTATAAACATACAGGGATTTGCACAAAATCTTAATCAATATCAACAATATCTGCAACATAAAGAACGACAACATTTAATGGAGACCCTACCTCCACCCTCCAGTAATGTACAGGTAAACCAGGATCAGGCCCCTGCATTGCATGGTAAGGCATGTGTGCATATCAATTCCATCATCGTCGTTAATACACAAAACCTCTCACAACTGCCAGTCAAACATATCACCAGACCATGGCAAAACAAATGCATGTCACTTGATGATATGAATACTGTCCTAAACAAGCTCAACAAGGCCTATATTGATCATGGATTTGTAACAACTCGGGCCTATCTGCCTCAACAAGATCTCAAGTCAGGTCAATTGCATATTGTTGTGGTAGATGGAAAAATTTCAGACTTCCAATTCGAGGGAGTGTCTGCAAAAAACCATGAAACCATGGCTTTTCCATGGGTTAAGGGCGGAATTCTAAACCTGCGGGATCTGGAACAGGGAATGGATCAGATGAACCGTCTGCCTGACTGGGCTGCCACAATGAAAATTGCACCTGGGCAAAAACCGGGCACATCAGTGGTTAAAATCAATGCCCATGATCCTGGCATTCTTCATGGTCAGCTGACAGTTGACAATAATGGACAAAGCTATTCGGGAAGAACTATCGGACGAACCATGGTTACTGCCGAAGACCTTTTCGGATTATTGGATATGTGGACTGTAGAATATGATCATTCACTCAATTCACGTCAGGGAGATGGACACAATTCCTTTTTTACCGCTGAAGGCTCAATCCCTCTGGGACCATGGACATTCTTCGGAGGATGGTATCGCTATGACGATTTCTATCGTCTACATTTCAACTGGCCAGGACAAGGACGATACGATACGACCCAAAAAGATTTCCATATCGGTGCCTCGAGAGTTGTCGCTCGTAATTCCATCGGTGTTACAACATTACAAGCTACCTATGAGCTGAAATCCTTTGACAGTTATCTCAATCATTCCAAAATGAACACGCAAAGTGCAAAACTCTCATTCCTGAATCTTAATGCTAGTGAGTCAATGCATCTTTGGGGTGGAACATGGTATGTCAGTGTCGGAATGAAAATCGGTTTGGGGGGGGCAATGGGAGGAAAGTCTTGGATCGATAACTCAGGTCGATATAATCCCCATACGCAATATGTAAAGCCAAGTTTGGATATCGATGGATATCAACCTATCGTTGATAATTTTATGTGGCATACTTCCATCCACGGGGAATATAGCACTAAAAACCAATATGCGAATGAGCAAATGCAAATTGGCGGACCCTATACGGTCAGAGGTTTTATGCAACAAACCATGATCGGAAATGCAGGAATTTACATGCGTAATGACCTCTCATGGTTCATTCCCACAAAAAATATGGATTGTGGCGGATATCAATTCTTCTGCAACGCCCTGATAAAAAATACCGAACTCTACGGTATTCTCGATGTCGGAATGACACGGGGTGTATTTACATACAGCGATATGCCAAAAACAGAAAAAGGAGGCAACCTTGCCGGTGCAGGTTTCGGTATTCGCAAATCCTCAGGCAATATATTCTGGAACGCCTCCCTTACACACGCACTCACAACGGCGGGTCTTCCTCCAGAAGGATGGGTTGCACTTTTCAATGTCGGTGTCAGACTGTAATTTGATCTATTCATTTTATGGGTATGGTTTTTACCCATAAAATAATTTACCCTTTACCGTTAATATTTCATTCAAATTGAATAGATAATAATCGGATTAAAAATGAATTTTCAACTATTAAATAATGTTCTTTTAACAAATGATGATGGCATTGATGCACCTGGCTTAAAAATTCTGGAAAACATAGCATCGAAAATTGCCAAGACAATCTGGGTTATTGCTCCAGAACGGGATCAAAGCGGGACTGCTCAATCTATAAGTATTCATCACCCTTTACGCATAATGGAAAAATCAAATAATCATTTTGCAATATCCGGTACACCGGGTGATTGTGTTGTAATGGGGATTCAAGAAATTTTACCCCAACGTCCTGATCTGGTTTTATCTGGCGTGAATCGGGGAAGCAATCTTGGTATTGAAACCATATTTTCAGGTACTGTTGGCGCAGCAATGACAGGTGCCTTATTGGGAATACCTTCAATTGCTCTTAGTCAGAATTTCAGAGATGGGTATCCTGTTCAATGGAATACAGCGGAGTATTTCGGTGCAAAAATTATAGAACAAATTTTAGAACATAAAAAGAATTTAAAAAATGGGTGTATCAACATCAATTTTCCCGATTGCCAATATGATGAAGTGAATACAATAGAATACACGACACAAGGATTGGGATATATTGAGAATATTGTTCCAGTTAAAAGAAAAGATTTACGACAAAACGAATATTTCTGGCTTAATTTTGACAGACCAATCAAGGAAGATAAAATAGGAACGGAAACACAAGCCATCAATAATAAATCAATTTCAATCACTCCTCTGACATATGAAAGAACAGATTTTGATTTATTGAATCAACTCAAGAAATAAATTCAAAATTCGTCGCATTGCAAGTAATAATATTCAATTCATTATTATTGTGATGCGACACTCATACTTCCGAAAATATAATTACTGATTTGCTGTTCCAGACTAACATAAGGCATTGTATTACTGATTTTATTTCCAGCCTTGATAAAATCTCTGTTTTTTCCTGGTTTAATGATTATAACGCCATCATCCGTCATACTAGTTGATGAAATGACAAACTGACTATCAGTGGGCAAATGAATATTTTTGTTAATATCCATTTTAACTTCGGACATGAATGTCTTTTTATTAAGATTGATGGATTTTATAACCCCAACTGGAATACCCGATAAAATAACCTTTCCACCAGGGTTAACCGTATTGGAAGAAAAAAATTGAGCTTCAATAGTATATCGATCCTCTCCGGTTCCAAATAATATAAATCTAGAATATGCATAAAATCCGATAGCAATTATCAAAACAAAAGTGCTAGCCATATATGCACTAACATTTCTTTGTTTAATCATTAACATCTACCCTTTATCATTCCAACCTAACATCAATAAATAATATAATTTTAAAAAATAAAATAAAACGTCAAAATACACTATTAATTTTCAATGTTTGAAATTGTCATGATCCCTTAAATCTCTGAATTATTATTTTCTAATAATACGTATTGATCAATAACTATATGATTTAATTTTTTAAAATGCCTGATAAAATATATTAAACGATTTATAATATCGAAAAAAGGTTACTTCATGTCTTTTCTTCAGGCCATTTTTATTGCCATTCTACAAGGTGCAACGGAACTTTTTCCTGTCAGCAGCCTTGGTCATGCCGTTTTAGTTCCCGCTCTGCTAGGATGGCAAATTCACGCTCAAGATCCAACGTTTTTGCCATTTATGGTGATGCTTCATTTCGGCACCGCTTTTGCTCTTCTAATATTTTTCTGGAAAGATTGGAGTGCCCTTTTCAAGGGTGCATTAGGTAAGGATGGAAAAGAAATACAACGTCAAAGTTTTTATATTTTTTCTCTTCTTATTGTTGCCACCTTACCCGCAATATTCATCGGTGCCTTTTTTGAAAAATTGATCAGAAACCTTTTTTCGACACCCGATATAGTGTCAATTTTCTTGGTATGTAACGGAATAATGCTTTTTATAGTTGATAAACTCAGAAAAAATATATCGGTAGACAAAACGATTGCAATAGCTGACTTAAAAGTAAAAGATGCTTTATTTATTGGATTATTTCAATGTCTGGCTTTCTTTCCAGGTATATCACGTTCGGGGTCAACCATTGTGTCTGGATTGCTTCGAAATTTATCTCATGAAAATTCTGCAAGATTTTCCTTTCTAATGGCTCTTCCGGTAATTTTGGCGGCTTCTGCTCATCAAAGCTGGAAAATCTACAAACAGCAAATTCCTTTTGACAATATTTTACATATGGGTATTGCGACAATCATCGGATGTATTACAGCACTTCTAAGTACAGCATTTCTTATGAAATATTTCAAAAATAATGAGAAATGGGCTCTAACACCATTTGGATATTATTGTTGTGCATTAGGTATAATAGGTTTTGTTGTATTGATGTATTAAATAAATCACATTCACATTTATGTGAATTGTGATGATTGTCAAACAAGTTTTTAAATAAAAAGGAACAAATAAATTTTTCGGGAGGAAAAATGAAACCCTCGGATCTTTCCTTAAAAAAAAACAAAACGAATTTTTTTTCTCCTAACAACCTTTTTATAATTGATCTATTTGCTTCATTGGCTGGACTTTTATTTGGCCTAGATATTGGTGTTATGGCTGGCGCAAATGATTTTATTAAAATTGAATTTTCAGCAAATGACCATGATATTGAAAAAATAGTTAGTATCATGATGTTTGGAGCCGCTTTTGGTGCTTTAATATGCGGTTGGGCCTCAGCCAAATTTGGACGAAATCGCTGTTTGATCGTAAGTGCAACCTTTTTTATCGCCGCTTCGATAGGTTGTTCCTTGTCCAACAGTGTTTCTGACCTCATCATGTGGCGATTTGTTCTAGGATTTGCAATCGGTATCGCCAGTATGACTGCCCCATTGTATCTGGCTGAAATTGCACCGGAAGAAAAAAGGGGTGCAATGATATCAACCTATCAATTAATGATTACAGTAGGAATATTCATGGCATTCATTTCCGACACTATATTCGGATATTATGGAGCATGGCGATGGATGCTGGGAATTTTGGCCGTTCCCGCAACCATATTTTTACTGGGTCTTCTAATCTTACCAAATAGCCCACGATGGTTATTAATGCATCGTCGAAGAAAAGAAGCCTATAATGTTTTATCCTCTATTAGAAATAACGATAATACCCTAATAAAGAGAGAAATTAAAAATATTGAAATGCAACTGGAAAATTCCCAAAAAGGATTTTATTTATTTCTCTATAACTCAAATTTCAAACGTTCTGTTCTATTGGGTATTTGTTTACAGATTATACAGCAATTTACAGGCATGAACGTTATTATGTATTATGCCCCTCGCATATTTGCCAATATGGGATATCACGGTCATGCACGGTTATGGTTTACAGCCTTAGTTGGTCTGGTAAATGTTTTCGCAACCTTTCTTGCCATCGGAATATGTGATAAATCGGGTCGAAAACCAATATTGTATATCGGTTTTACGATGATGGCGATTGGATTAGGGTCTGTCAGTTTTCTTTTAGATAATAATATCCAAACAAATTCTTATCTTCAATATTGCTGTGTTACAATGCTATTAATGTTTATTATCGGTTTTGCCATGTCTGCAGGGCCTTTAATCTGGACGATATGTTCCGAAATACAACCTTTGCAAGGACGTGATTTTGGTATTGCTGTTTCAACAGTGGTAAATTGGTTGGCAAATTTTTGGGTGGGATTCACTTTCTTGACATTGATCAATACATTCGGTGCTTCACATACCATTTTGTTATATGCCTGCCTAAATCTGATATTTATCGTTTTCATTTTCGCATTTGTACCTGAAACGTCAAATATTAGTCTGGAGCAAATCGAAGAAAATTTAATGGAAGGTCAACCCTTAAGAAAAATTGGCAGATAGATTTTTTATAATCAGCATTTTATAATAGATCGCTTTGATGAAATCCGTTCAAATAAAAAATTGGTAAATAACGGCTGATATAGCTATACATCCCATTATGGTTATAAAAATATTGCTTGATTTTCCTTTAAATTTTGCCAATTCAGGTAATTTGTGAATGGCAACCATAGGAAGAATAAATAAAATAACAGCAAGAACTGGTCCACCAATGGATTCAATCATACCTAAAATACTGGGATTATTGCTTGAAACAAACCATGTAACTACATATACAAAAAATAACGCACATCGATCCAAAGTTTTACGGGAAATGTTTTTCCCAAAAAAATGATATAATGATTTTTCCAAAACCCCATTAAATCCTTCCTTCGCCCCAAGATAATGGCCAAGAAAGGATTTACAAATTGCTACAAAAGCAACGATTGGCGCTATAAATTTTAAAAATGGGGTATGGAAGTGGTTAGCCAAATAGGAAAGAATGGTGATATTTGCCTTTTTCGCTTCAATTAAATTGGCTGGGCTCAGACATAAAGCACAACTAAATACAAAAAATAATACTGTAACTACCATCATCAAATTACTGTATTTAATAATCTGTGAACATTTTGGTTCAACCCATCTACCATACTCTTTGCTTTTGGTAACAGCTAGGGAAGAAATAATCGGTGAGTGATTAAATGCAAAAACCGCAACAGGTATCGTCAGCCATAATGTTAGAAACATTCCATTACCTCCCTCCCGTGATGCTCCAGATAAACTTATATCCCTGAAAAGATTCAGGTTCCAATGCGGAATAAGAAATAAAGAAATCAATATTAAAATTGCAACAAATGGATAGACCAGGGTCGACATTATTTTGACTATAAGATTTTCACCACACTGAACGATCATTATCAAAAAACTGATTAAAAAAAACGAAGTCAACGCTCTGGGCGGTGGTGTCAATCCAAGTTGATGTTGCATGAAACTTTGAACAGTATTAACAAGACTTACACCATAAACCAATAAAATAGGAAATATTGCAAAAAAATAAAATAATGTGATTAAATACCCAATTTTTTTTCCAAATTTTTCTTCAACGACAACGGTAATATCACCATAATCATTTTCGGATCCCGACAATACGAACCTACATAAAGCCTGATGTGCATAAAATGTCATTGGAAAGGCAAGAATAGTCAATAAAAGTAAAGGAATTAATCCACCAGCCGCAGCGTTAATCGGTAAAAAAAGTACTCCTGCACCGATCGCCGTTCCATAAAGACTCAACATCCAAATTGTATCACTTGAACGCCATTTGGGCATTTTATCTAAAATTTGATTATTTTTCATTAAAGCTTTACTTTTTTATGATTGAGTATGATTAACGCTTTATAAATCGGATAAAAAAAAATTTCAAAATTATTATTTAACTCTCCCTCGCAGGAAAATTGGAAAATATGAAAAATATATCAGTTACGATTACGCAGTGATTTTGTATCGAAATATGTATTTTATATGCTCCCAAAATAAATGATATTTAATAATTTTAGGAACATATAACTCAATCTATCTGTTATTGATCTTAATTATTCAACAGTTACGGATTTTGCAAGATTTCTGGGTTGATCAACATCCGTGCCTTTTAAAATGGCAGCTTCATAAGCAAGCATCTGAACGGGTACCGTATAAAGGATTGGCGCTACAAAAGCATGAACTGTAGGCAAAACAATGATCTGTTCTGCAATGGTTGACAATGCCTCTGCACCCTTTGCATCAGTGAAAGCAATAATATGTCCACCCCTTGCTTTTGCTTCCTGTAAATTTGAAAGTGTTTTTTCAAATAAAAAACCGGAAGGCACAACCGCAATGACTGGAACCGTTTGATCAATCAGGGCAATCGGGCCATGTTTCATTTCACCTGCGGCATAGGCATCAGCATGAATATACGAGATTTCTTTCAGTTTTAATGCTCCCTCCATTGCAACAGGATACATTATCCCTCTTCCCAGATAAATCACACTTTGAGCATTGGCAATTTTATGGGCAATTTCCTGAATTTTATCTTTCATTTGCAAAACTTCAGCAACACGACTGGGGAGATCCATCAATGCAGTCAAACATACTTTTTTATTTTCAGGGGTAATCTTATTTTTCTCACGAGCGATAACAAGGGTAAGACATGATAATACTGTCAATTGGGCTGTAAACGCTTTTGTAGAGGCGACAGCAATTTCCACACCAGCATCCGTACCGAGAACAACATCACTTTCTCTGGCTATAGTACTGAATTCATTATTTAAAATAGAAACTATTTTTTGATGTTCATTTTTTAAATTTCTCAAGGCTGCCAAGGTATCGGCCGTTTCTCCTGATTGCGATATGACCAATCCCATCCCTTGACTTTCAACAGGAGGATTGCGATAGCGCATTTCACTTGCAACATCTATATCAATGGGCAATCTGGCATATTCCTCCAACCAATAACGTCCAATAAGACCAGCATAAAATGCTGATCCACATGCCGTAATTATACCCCTTTTCAACGTTGATAAATCGAATGGCATATGAGGCAATATTATTTTATGGGATGATGGATCGACAAACCGCCTTAAAGTCTGCCCTATGACAATTGGATGCTCATGAAGTTCTTTCTCCATATAATGACGGTAACCATTTTTACCGACAACCCCTGACATCAACGCCGTTTTTTGAATTGGACATTCAACTTTTCCACCTTCCATATCAAAAAATTCAGCACCTTCTCGTGTCAAAACAGTCCATACGCCATCCGGCATATAGGCAACTTTTGTGGTAAGAGGTGCGATTGCCAGACTGTCAGACCCCACAAACATTTCATGATCACCATATCCGACAACCAGTGGGGCACCATGTCTAGCCCCGATTATAAGATTATCATCACAGGAAAAAATCATCGCAATGGCATAAGCTCCCTCAAGCCTTTTCAAAGCCTTGAAGGCAGCTTCTTGGGGTGCACATCCCTGTTTCAGATAATAATCGACAAGCTGCACAATTGTTTCACTATCCGTTTCACTTTTGAACACTTGTCCTAGCTCTGTCAACTCTTTTCTTAATGCAACATGATTTTCAATAATTCCATTATGAACAACAGCCACACGATCCGTCATGTGAGGATGCGCGTTGTTTTCCGTGGGAGCTCCATGTGTTGCCCATCTTGTATGACCAATGCCCAGATTGCCGCTTATTGGGGAAGACAAAAGTAATTTCGATAAATTATCAAGTTTTCCAGGAGCTCTACGACGATTTAACAGGCCATGATCCAATATTGCAATCCCTGCAGAATCATATCCCCGATATTCAAGACGACGCAAAGCTTCCATAATCAGAGGAGTAACAGATTGGTTCCCTAGTATTCCAACAATCCCACACATAAACTTCCCTTTAATATCAGTTTTTTAAAGTAACCTTGCTATTTTTATTTACCTGCCTGGCCCTACCAAATGCTTTGGCATTATCAGGAACATCATCCGTAATCACGCTTCCTGCCGCAATTAAACTTTTATTACCAATTTCTACAGGAGCAACAAGAATGGCATCAGAACCGACAAATACCTCATCTCCAATAACCGTCTTATGTTTTCTCGACCCATCATAATTACAGGTTATCGTTCCTGCACCAATATTTGTCTTTTTACCAACAATGCTATCACCAAGATAAGAAAGATGATTTGCTTTCACCCCGTCACCTAAAGCTGTAGCTTTCAATTCCACAAAATTACCGACATGCGCATCCTGACCCACCACCGTATCAGGTCTGATACGAGCATATGGGCCAATTATGGCATTTTGTTTAATTTCGCAGCCTTCAAGATGACTGAATGATTTGATTTCAACCCCTGAACGAATGACCACATTTTTGCCAAAAACAATATTGGGATGAAGAATTACATCATTTTCAATCTTGGTATCATAAGACATAAAAACAGTTTCCGGTGAAATCATTGTCACCCCGTTATCCATCGCCTGTTTTCTTAATCTTTTTTGAATTATGGATTCAGCAAAAGCCAATTCAGATTGCGAATTGATCCCTGTAAGTTCCGTTTCTGAAGCCCTTAGAGCCTTTACCACCTTATGTTCCCTAACTGCTAAAGAAACAATATCTATAATATAATATTCTTTTTTTGCATTATGATTTTCAATTTCTTTCAGCCATTTGGAAAAATACAGTGCGTCCGCACATATTACCCCAGAATTGCACAATTTTATTTTTTTTTCTGCGTCAGAGGCATCAAGTGTTTCCACAATCTTTATTACATGACCATTATTTTCAATCACACGTCCATAAGCCTTGGGATCATTACATTCCATAGCTAATAAAACCAAATCAGTTTTTGGTTTTTTTTTCTCATCAATAAGTCGCTGTAATGTATTTTCCCGTATCAGGGGATTGTCAGCATTTAGAACAGTGACAATACCCTTTCCAAAATAGGCCTCTGCCTGCAATGCGGCATGGGCGGTTCCCAATCTGTGCTTCTGGATTACAACCTGATGCGGTTTTACAAGATCGGCAAGAGTCTCCATATGCGGACCGAGAACCACAATAATTCGATCAAAAACCTTTTCAACCTGATTTAATAATAAACGTATCATTGGAAGCCCTGCAATGGGGTGCATTGCCTTTGGTTTTGAAGATTTCATACGGGTTCCCATTCCTGCAGCCAGAATAACTGCAACGGTTTCCGTGGTGGAATTTGATAATTTATGCATTGTTTGTCATGATATTTGTAAAAAATTTATGTCATACTATCAAAATATTTACACTTTTTATATCCCAAATGAGGCTTAAAACAAAAATTATGAATATAAAACCTTATCCCTTGATCGTATTTGATATGGATGGAACCTTAATTGACAGTCTTCCAGATATAGATCGCAGTTGTCAGACTTTGCTGAAATCCTATGGATTACCTCCTATCAGTACACAATCAGTGCGTTCTACATTGGGTGACGGAATTAAGGTGACAGTTGAAAAAATTCTAGATAATGCAGGAAAAGAGGCAAGTTTTATTGACAGAAATGAGGCTATTGAAAGATTTGTCAAGGATTATGTCCCACATGCGGCCGATCTTTCCAAACCCTTTGAAGGGGCGGAAGAAGTTCTAATAAAATTTAAAAAAAATGGTTGGAAAATAGCTTTATGTTCCAATAAAATTACGCAAGCAGCCAAGAATATTTTGGAAAAACTCAATCTGCAATCATATTTTGATTTTATCGCTGGAGGTGATTGTTTTGCAGATAAAAAACCTTATCCGGTTCATCTTTTAGGAATAATCAACTATCTTCAAGTTTTACCAACTAAAACTGTAATGGTAGGTGATCACCTAAATGATATTCTTGTCGCCAGGAACGCACACATTACGGGAAGCATATTTGCCGAATGGGGCTATGGTGATTTGTGTATTGGAAAAGAAGCAACCATGCGTGCACGCTCCATAAAGGATGTACCGATAATTGCTGAGAAAATGATTGATAAAAAACCTTGATCATTTTGTAGCCTGTCTCAGAATTACTATTACATTTCCCATTTTTGGATTGTTAAATTCAAAACGGACAGGTAACATTCCTATATTGTCAATCTCTTTAAACCATAAATATCCAGGTTGGGGTTGTGCTGATAGAGCGCGGTGACGTGAACGTTTGAGACCAGCCGTTTGTTGAGCCACCGCCTTACAAAATAATGCTTCTCCCTTATAGGGGCTTGTCCACGAAGATGGTATAGGCATTGTACCAGCCGCCTTACTTTGAAACGTGAATATACGAGATCCATCAAAAATCTTGAATTGGTCGTTACAGTTTTTATTCGCTCTGACCCGCTGAACCAATTGCAACATTGCACTTAAGATATCTATACTGTTATTCCTTTGACTTTCAGTCACAACATCACGATTGTCTTCAATTGCAGGATCAAGTTTTTCTATTTTTACATTTTGTTTATGGTTAAAATCTATATTAGCAACAAATTTCTTACCTTTGGATTTTCCAGATGATTGGTATTCATTTGGTAACAAATTACTATTATCGATTTCCCCTTGAACTGATGACATCATATCCAGATTTATGAAAAGACTTATAACACCTGCAGAATTAAAATGAGCTTTTGCAAAATAATTGTCCGATGTTAATACGTACGATGCCTTTATAACAATAACATGTAAATTCTTGTTATACACATCAAATATCAAGTTAACCGGTTTAGGAATATTCAAATTATTTTGTGCTTTTACAAGCGAATTATCAAAAAATATCCATGACAAAATACACAATATTAACATTTTATAATATTTTACCATGACTACTCTCTTTCAAAAGATGTCTTTTATGGACAGAGTACAGAATATTCTAAAAAAAGTATATAATTATCATGGTAAAACATTTAATTGATTAAATGCTAAAAACTCCTGTTCCAAAAGCCTCAACATGAATTTTTTCAGGTGGAATACCTTTTTCCTTCAATTTTTTACCCTCATCTTTCATGAATTCAACAGGTCCACAAAGATAATAATCAGCATCTTTATCAAAAATTGACTGATCTATCCTATTGATGTCCATACGCCCTTGATAATCATAATCTATTCCCTGTCTATCTTCACCATCAGGTTTTGAATAAAAAATAAAGCGATTAAAAGTGGGACTTTTTTCAACAATTTCATTTACTTTTTCACGTAAGGCATGTTGTTTACCATTATGTGTTCCGTGAATGAAATGGACAGAACGATTACTTTGTTTTTCATGCAGAAAAGACAGCATGGAATACATGGGAGTAATTCCAACCCCGGCACTCATAAGAATAATCGGATTTTTCCCTTGCTGATTTAGATAGAATTCTCCTGCTGGTGCAGACAGATCTATGATATCTCCAACATCATAACTCTTATGAAGTAGATTGGAAACCTTACCTGCCGGAGTTTTCCCCTTACCATCTTCACGTTTAACTGTAATACGCAACGTATCTTTTCCAGGAGAATCAGATAATGTATATTGACGCGGCTGAATTAAATTCCATTCTGGGACATAAATTCGAACTGAAACATATTGTCCAGGATAAAATTCCGGAAGCTTGCCCCCATCAACCGGTTGTAGATAAAACGACGTGATTTGTTCGCTTTCAGGAATTTTCTTGACTATTTTAAATCCTCTCCAACCTGTCCATGCATGTTCTCTGATCTGTTCTTTGTATATGCCCAATTCAATATCAATTAACAGTTGAGCCAATTGTTGATAGGCAGCTCCCCAAGCTTCGATTAGATCATCGGTAGCGGCTTCACCCAATACCTCACTAATAGATGCCAGAAGATGTTCCCCAACAATAGGATAATGTTCCGCCCGAATATTCAGGCTTACATGTTTATTGGCAATATGAATGAAAGCATTTTCTAGTATGGTTGGATTATCGATGTTTTCTGCATATGCCAGAACAGCCGTAGCAAGTGCATGTTGTTGCTTTCCGGCTTCTTGATGTCCACGGTTAAAAATCTGTTTAAGTTCAGCATTATTATTCAACATCCGTTTATAGAAATAGGAAGTTAGTTCAATGCCATGCTCTCTTAAAACTGGCACTGTATTTTTAACAAGCGTTTTTTGAGCTTCGGTTAGCATTTATAGTGACCCTTAATTTTAATTAAATAATATATTTAAAATACATCTTTAATAAAAATCTTAATAAACCCTGTTACAACTAAGATAAATCATTAAAGATGTATTCAATATACTCTTTTTAAGAAAAAATAAAAGTAAATTATTAATAAAATTTTATAATTTTAATTTTAACTTTGCTTGATTGATGATCTCATCTGTATCATCAATCGAGGTGACACGCCATGTTTCAAGTTTCCCCTCAAACATCCTGATTCGTTTTTCATTAATCATTGAATTGATGAAGGAAGAAATTCTTTTTGATTTACCGGGCAATGGCAAGATCATTACTGGTACAGAAGTGGCAATAGCCTCAGAAACCATTGAAACACTATCAATTGTAACCAATATATAATCAGCACATGCCAGTAATCCTAAATAGGGATTTTCTCCCTCACCATTCCAAATATATACACTAAATGGTGATAATATTTCTTTCAATCTTTTTAAAGCTGAAGGATTCGTTCTTCTTGAAGGAGTCACCGCAAGTGAAATATTGTTTTTAGTAATAACCCTTTTTAATTGATAAGCAATCTGTTCAGCTTCTTTTACACCAAATTTGAATCTGCCATTATTTCCGCCCAGCAAAACACTTACCAATGGTTTTACCGGATCATGAAGAATGGAATTCCAATAATGCAAATTTTCAGACAGCAATGAGGGAGTTATATGATGCAATGCATTACGCGATACAAGAACATTGTCCGCTTTAATATTATCATGTGGATTGGCAATGATAAGATCGAATTTATTTAATGCGATACGCGGATTCTGTATATGTATGGCTATATGATTTTCCTTGCGTAAGTCGGCATTTACAACACCCCCCACACTTCCTACGCTTACAATTACAGAATTATCTTTTGGTTGAAAAGGAAATACCGCTTTCAAAGGATTGGGCCAAAAGGGTGCTGAAATAAATTTCCAGGGAAATCTAGGTTTTAACTGATGAAAACTGTAATCGAATTGTGCCCTTTTAACAAACCCAAGGGCTTGCGTTTTCATTCCAGCAAAATTTTCTGTCAAAATCGAAACTTCTGTCATCGAGTATCTAACTTTAAATGAAAATTGAATTTCTCGTTTATTTGCGAAATTAAATCCTTTGCCATTTTTTTCCATTCATGTGACGTATCCATATGTTCTCTTTTTAACGGAAAAGGCAACTCCAGAATTTTCTCAATATTTTTGGCTATATCTTCAGGATTGGGATTGCATAAAAAAACAAGGTCTTTATGATTGCATTGCTCCATTAATCCTCCTACCCTTGTTATTAAAACGGGTTTTGAAAATGCCAGGGCAATGGCCAAAACACCACTTTGACTGGCCTCCTCATACGGCAAGATTATAGCATCCGCCCATTCAAAAATGGATGCAATTTCATTTTCCGGAACCCATCTATTTTCGACATATACATTTTTTCTACGATTTAACAGTTTTAAAACCTTGCTTTTTGGACCCTGCCCTACTATACGAACTATATAAGACCTATCCGATTTGACTAGTTTTAAAGCGTCATTTAACAGATCAAACCCTTTATAAGGCAAAAGACGACCAAAATTCAAAAGATGTATTTCATTTTTGTTTTTTGAAACAGAAATATTTTCATAATCATATTTTAAAGGGGGATGCCATACCCTTATAAATTTTGATTTTGATAAAAAATTCCTTTTATTTAATTGATTGTATACGTATTGAGTAAAAGTTACGATCAAATCTGAATTTTTAATCAACTGTCTTTGCAAAAAATGTTGAAAAAGATATCCATCCCCCGGATGAGGATAAGCATCGTGAATAATTACAACACATGGGATTTTCAATATTTTCAAGGCCGAAATCATAATCATATCTAATAATCCCGGCATTGTGCATATGGCCAAGTCTACCTTATTTTTTTTAAGATGATATATCAAATACAATATCCAATAAGGAGACTCTATCCATCGTATTAAATATCCCAATATTGATGAATATGTTTTAAACTTTATACCAATTTGACATTCCGGATTATAATCAATAATTTCAGCCCGATCGGATAAGGATAGTAGAATGTTTAAATTTTTAATAGATCTTAAAGCATTTGACAATTCAACAGCAATTTTTGGTCCCGCTCCCTTTCTACCCCATTGCCATACTAAAATATTAAATGATTTATCCATTATTTCTTACCAAATAATTATTAAATCTTTTTTTTAAAAATTTTGAATTAAATATCGTTTTAATTTTATTTTTAGATAAAACACCTAAATTATTACGATAGTTTTCATTGTAAAACAATTCATTAATTTTTTTAGCGGCATATTCAATATCAGGTTCAGCCCACAAGGCATTCGGCAATTCATATACTTTTCGTGGGTCTTTTACAGGTATCAGTTTGTAATTAACAGGAACACCACAGTTTTCATCAATATACTCACTAGTTGCAGACCAATTAGTGGAAATAACAGCTTTTCCGTATTGCATAGCTTCTGCTGGCACCAACCCAAAACCTTCACTACGATGAAGTGACAAAATAATATCAGAATGAAATATAAGCGCCCTATTTTCCTCTGTTGTCAATAAATTAGTATAAAGAATGATATTTTTTTGTCCATCTATTGCTTTCTTTAATTCATTAAAATCCTGACGAAAATCATTAATATAGGAAACCTTGAGAATAAGGCTAATTTTATCATGAGCTATTGTTTCACACGCTTTTCTAAAAGCCCTGATTGCGGCTATAGGATTTTTTCTAACAAAAGATGAAGAAAGATTAAAAGATGTTAATATATTTAAAGTTGCTTGGGGTAAACCAAGACTTTCACGAGTTAGACCTGACGCAATTGCTACAGGATATGCTGCAATAGGATGAGGAACAACCGTAATCTTTTTTTGATATTTATTAGCCCAATGTTTAACGGCTTTTGCGACAAAACGAGAGGGTACCCATATTTCATGAACAAATCTGAAACCCACCTCCCATTCTTTTGGCAAAATTTCAAGCTCCCATGCCCAATAACCTATTATTTTTCTGTTTTTCAATAAAAAACGAGGTAAATTCAATAATGCAAATGCCAATTGTGGGGCATTGATATGAAAAATCAATGATGCGTATGGATAAACTGATAAAATTCTACGCGCTTCCTTATATTTTGTATAAGAAAAACCATAGGGGTCGATATCGATTTTCTGAACGATAACATTTTCGTTTTTAAGTGCATTATACATTATACGCGCACCTTCACCCAAACCAGAAGCTTTTGAAAACTCACCAATTATTATTACGCTTTGGTCACAAAAGGGTTCTGATGATATAGAAGGTGCTAATATCCCCCCCACTTTGCTTAGATAAAATCTTCGCTGATATGGGGGCAATAAACGCCATAATTTATGAAATGGCTGAATCTGCAATACCCTTGAAATAATTACTTTTTATATATGGGAAAGCGTTTACATAAAGCCATGACTTTATCGCGAACAGCTTTTTCCGCAAAACTGTTATCATTATCTTTGGCATTTGCCAATGGAGTTAGAACTTCATTTATCAAGAGACCAATTTCACGAAATTCTGCTTCACCAAACCCTCTAGTTGTCCCTGCTGGACTACCTAGACGAATACCGGAAGTAATGGCCGGTTTTTCCGGATCAAAAGGAACCGCATTTTTATTTGCGGTTATTCCCGCTCTTTCCAAACTTTCTTCCGCCTGTTTTCCCGTTACTTTCTTGGGACGTAAATCAACAAGTAACAAATGGCTGTCCGTACCATTTGTAACAATATCAAATCCACATTCAATCAAGGTGTCTGCCAATACACGGGCATTGTTTGCAACCGCTTTTTGATAGGTCTTGAATTCCGGATGCATTGCTTCAGCAAAGGCCACCGCTTTTGCAGCGATGACATGCATCAATGGACCACCCTGTAATCCGGGAAATACTGCTGAATTGATTTTTTTAGCCAAATCGGGACTGTTTGTTAAAACAATTCCTCCACGAGGTCCACGTAAAGTTTTATGCGTTGTACTGGTGACAATATCAGCGTAATCCATTGGGTTTGGGAAAAGGCCTGCTGCAACCAATCCGGCAAAATGAGCCATGTCAACCATCAGAAAAGCACCAACTTCATCGGCAATTTTTCTGAAACGGGCGAAATCAATAATTCTGGGATATGCAGATCCACCTGCAATAATCAAACGTGGTTTTTCATTTCTTGCAGTCGCCTCGAGCTCGTCATAATCAATCAAGCCATCCTCTTTTCGAATTCCATAGTGCAATGCATGGAACCATTTTCCAGAAAAATTAGGTGCCGCACCATGGGTTAAATGTCCACCCGCTGCCAAATTCATTCCCAATACTTTTTCACCAGGTTTGACAGTAGCCATAAATGCAGCCAGATTGGCATTCGCACCGGAATGTGGTTGAACATTGGCAAATTGCGCGTTGAAAATTTTCTTGACACGTTCAATTGCAAGAACTTCCACCTTATCAACTTCGCCACATCCGCCATAATAACGACGTCCGGGATATCCTTCAGCATATTTATTCGTCAATACGCTACCCTGAGCCTCTAAAACTGCCTTGGAAACAATATTTTCACTTGCTATTAACTCAATACCGTCCTGTTGACGGGTAAGTTCGCTTTGTAAAGCTGCGTAAACCTCAGGATCTGTTTGAGAAACATCAGATTGAAAAAATTGATGATATAAATTATTTTCGGACATTCATGGATTCCTAGAAAACTACATATTTAAGAGACTCTCTATTAAATATTCAATTTTGTGATTTTCTGCAATTAAATATGTAAGATAATACGCTATTACTGAAAAAATAAATTCCAAAAAAATATGATTTATTTTAAGAACTTTACACGATATTGTGATAAATTTTAAAAAAGGGCTATTCTATGGATCTATCCAAGAGAAAATCACTATTTAGAAAAAAATCCATAGAAAATAACCAGCATGAAAACGGTTTGGCGCGCGTAATCGGCATGCCTAGTCTGATTTTTTTTGGCGTTGGTGGAATTGTTGGAACCGGACTCTTTACAGTTACAGGTATTGCTGCATCAGAACATGCTGGTCCCGCCGTACTTCTTTCTTTCCTAATAGGAGCATTGGCATGTTCATTCATAGGATTATGTTACAGTGAACTTGCTGGAATGATTACAGAATCGGGCAGTTCTTATAGTTATATCTATATCGCTATGGGAGAATTTATAGCCTGGATTGTTGGATGGAATTTGGTGCTTGAATATTCTGTCGGAGCAGCAGCGGTAGCGGTAAGTTGGTCACAATATTTAAAGTCAATTCTGATAAGTTTTCACTTACACCTACCCTATCAATTTTTCGCTTCACCACTAGAGAAAATAAATATAAACGGCCAGAATATTTCTGGGATATTGAACCTTCCATCCACATTTGTCATCATATTTCTGTCTCTTTATCTGATACAAGGGATTAAACAATCCTTTCGAATGAACAATATGATTGTTTTGATCAAGTTGTTTGTTGTATTTGCTGTTATCGCTTTTGGATTTTCCTATGTTGATTTTGACAATTTCAAGCCTTTTATCCCAGAAAATACAGGTCAATTTGGTCATTTTGGCATTTCAGGAATCTTTCAAGCTGCCGGCATGATCTTTTTTGCCTATATAGGTTTTGATAGTGTAGCTTCTACTGCACAGGAAGTTAAAAATCCATCAAGGGATATCCCGAAAGCTATTTTAATAATCATTACAATTACAGCACTCATTTATGTCACGTTTGCCTTTGTTATTGTTGGGCTTGTCAATTTTCATCAATTGCTTGGCAATGGCGCACCTGTGGCAACAGCCATTGATCACACCCCTTATAAATGGTTACAGCCCGTAATCAAATTCAGTATCATCATTGGTTATTTTCCTGTTCTTGTATTACTTCTTGTAGGTCAAACACGTATCTTTTTTACCCTTTCTAAAGACGGTTTGATTCCCAAATTCTTTTCTGTTATTCATCCCGACCATAAAACTCCTCATCTATCACACATGTTTTTTATGGTTTTTATCTGTATTCTATCTGCCTTTATTCCTATTTCAATTTTAAGTGAAATGTGCTCTATAGGTGCATTATCCGCCTTTTTTTTCGTATGTATATCAGTAATGATTTTACGTCGAACCCATAAAGATTTCCCCCGGCGTTTTAAGGTGCCAGGTGGCGATATCATACCGATACTTGGCACTTTGGTTTGTTGTGTGCTGATGTATTCCCTAAGCAATATAACATGGTTAACCATTGGGGGATGGATGTTCATAGGTATAATTATTTATTGGCTTTATGGTCATAAACACAGTAAATTACAACAGAAATTTCATAATTAATTAAGGATTGATACCATGATTGGAAGCTTTCCTCTGACTCGTATGCGACGCAATCGAATTGATTCTGCAACGCGTCGTCTGGTAGCTGAAAATAAATTGAGTAAAGATGATTTGATTTGGCCAATTTTTATTATTGAGGGCAACAATATTGAAACAGAGGTTTCTTCAATGCCTGGAATTAAACGGGTTACTGTTGATCGTCTGGCTGCATATATAGAACCTGCTGCAAATCTGGATATCCCCGCGCTTGCATTATTTCCTGTGACCACCAACGATAAACGTGATCCAGAGGGAAAGGAAGCCTATAATCCCGATAATCTAATTTGCCGTGCATCAAGAGAACTTAAAAAAAGATTTCCAGAAATATTATTAATCGGGGATGTAGCTCTTGATCCTTATACCAGCCATGGCCATGACGGAATAATAAAAAATGGTTATGTTGCCAATGATGAAACCATAGAGATACTAGTCAGACAATCGATTAATCAAGCCCGAGCAGGTATGGATTTTATCGCGCCTTCTGACATGATGGATGGTAGGGTCGCGGCAATCCGAAAGGCATTGGACAATGATAATTTTGTTAATACACGAATCATGTCATATGCCGCAAAATATGCCAGTGTTTATTATGGACCTTTCAGAGATGCGCTGGAATCAGGAAAACTTTTAAAAGGCGATAAAAAAACTTATCAGATGGATCCTGCCAATAGTCGAGAGGCTCTTTCTGAAGTCGAACTTGATATTCAAGAAGGTGCTGATTCAGTTATCATCAAACCGGGATTGCCCTATTTGGACATAATCCGAATGGTAAGAGATAGATTCAATATTCCAATTGTCAGTTACCAGGTTTCTGGTGAATATGCCATGTTGAAAAACGCGATTAACCATGATTATCTTGATAATAATCAGGCTATTCTTGAAACGCTTCTCTGTTTCAAGAGAGCTGGAGCAAATGCGATTATGACTTATTTTGCTCCAGAAGCGGCAAAATTATTAAAACAGTTATAATTTTCATCTATAAAGGGGTATTTTAAATATTAATTAATTAATTAATTATTTTATAAATATCCTTTGGACTAAAATAAGACTAAATCCTCAACCAATTAGGAGATTTATGTCCAACAGATGCACGATTACCTATATAATTTTCCAATATTTCAAAATTTCTGACTTTTGTTTGACCAGGCATTGTAAAACCAATCTCAGAATCAAAAACTATAACCAGTTTCAGTTTTCCTTTACCCAATTTCTGTAATAGAACACCACTACCCTTTTTTAATTCAGGAATTTGTTCTAGTGGAAATATCAGAAATTTACTGGATGAATTCGCAATGGCAATATAATTTCCATTACCTTCAAGACAAGCGAATGTTTTTTCATTATCCTTTAAAGTTAGAACTTGTTTACCCGTTTTCCGTTCAGTAACTAGATTTTCCCCAGAAATGACAAATCCCTTTGCTGAGGTTGAAACAAGAACATATTTCTTTTTTTCATCTAAAATAAAAAATTCAATAACCTCAGCATCATTTGCTATGTCAGCAAGAAGACGTATGGGTTGACCATCACCTCGGCCTCTTGGTAAATCTAATGCCTTTATATTGAATGATTTACCTTCACTACCGATAATGCAAATTCGATCATTACTATGACATTCCAATATTTTAAATAAATGATCCCCTTCTTTGAATTTCAGCTTATCACTGTCAAGATTATGTCCTTTCAAAGCACGTATCCAACCTTTGGAGGATAAAATAATTGTCAGAGGTTCACGTTCCACCTCTTCCAGAATATCCATAACATCTATTGTTTTAGGCGCTTCAGAAATTTCCGTTTTTCTCAAACCATCATCGGACTGACCGAACGTTTTCAAACCCTCTTTCAATTCTTTGTTGATTTCTTTCCAGCAAAGAGATTCACTTGCCAGCAACGTTTTTAAATTAGATTTTTCATTTGTGAGTTGAGCATATTCATTTTTTATTGCAATTTCTTCCAATCGTCTCAAACTTCTCAAACGGATATTGAGAATGGCTTCAGCCTGAACATCTGACAGATTGAAAGTTTGCATCAAAACAGTTTTAACTTCATCTTCATCTCGAATTATACGAATAACTTCATCAAGATTTAGATATACCGCTAATAAACCCTCCAGAATTTCCAATCGCTGTTCAATAACATTTAACCGATATTGACTTCGACGTTTGAGGACTTCATAACGATGATCCAACCATGATTTCAAAATGGCTTTCAATCCCATCAATTTAGGAACGGCATTGCGATCAAGCACATTCATGTTGTAAGCAAACCGGTTTTCCAAGACAGTCAGTTTAAACATGGATTCCATTAAAATTTCAGGCTGCACTGTTTTAACTTTGGGCTCTAATATAAGCCGTATTTCATCAGTACTTTCATCTCTTATATCTGCCAATAATGGAAGTTTCTTCTGTTCCATCAAAGTGGCTATCTGTTCAATCAATTTGGATTTCTGCACTTGGTAGGGTATTTCCTTAACAACGATAACCCAAGTTCCAAATCGGCCATGTTCAACTTCCCATTTTGCCCTGAGCCTTAATGAGCCTCGACCAGTTTCGTAAGTTTGTTGAATAACATTTTGATTTTCAACAATTTTCCCTCCTGTTGGAAAATCTGGACCTTTTACAAAACGCAACAAATCCTGTGTAGAAACTTCAGGATTTTTAATAAGGATCATAGCGGCCTGATAAATTTCACCCACATTATGTGGGGGAATATTTGTTGCCATTCCAACAGCAATTCCGCTTGCACCATTTGCCAAAAGATTTGGGAATGCACCTGGTAAAACAACGGGTTCTTTTTCCTCTCCATCATAGGTATCACGAAAATCAACACAATCTTCATCGATACCTTGCAATAAAAACTGGGCAATTCTTGTCATACGGGATTCAGTATAACGCATGGCCGCAGCATTATCACCATCAATGGATCCAAAATTTCCCTGTCCCTCAATCAAGGGATACCGTACAGCGAAATCCTGTGCGAGACGAACGAGCGCTTCATAGACAGCGGCATCCCCATGTGGATGATATTTACCAATAACATCCCCAACAATACGGGCGCATTTCTTAAATCCTGATTTTGGATCAAGTTTCAATTGACGCATGGCATATATCAAACGACGATGAACAGGTTTCAATCCATCCCTTACATCTGGTAATGAACGCGACATTATTGTTGACAGGGCATAGGCCAAATAGCGTTCACTTAATGCCCTTGCAAAGGGAGCGTCCTTAATTAAACCGTCAGATGCAGCAGTCATATTATACTCTTGTATGTTTTAATTTATTATTTGTATGATTACGAAGAATAGAGAATTAGTCCATCATAGGCAACTTCGATGTCCGGCGGCAGATTTGCCTTTAGACAATTCCAATCCATATCAGGTCCCATATGCGTTAAAATCGTTCTTTTTGGCTTGATAATTTTTTTCCATTCCAGAACCTTGCCAATCCATGCATGGGCAGGATGTTCATTCCGTTGAAAACATCCCACAATAAACAGATCAAGATTAGATAAAATTTTCAACCCTTGTTCCGGAATCCGAACCACATCGGTACAATATGCCACATCACCACATCGTATGCCCATGGATTTACAAAAACCATGTATCTGTTCACATGTTTGAATAGATTGATTTTCAATCATGAAGTTATCATAATAATCAATCTGATGAACATCCAAAACTGGACGAAAAAAATATGGTTGGGTTTTCCATGGCTTAAATGCGTAGGCAAATCTTGATTTCAATTCAGATAATGTATCTTTCGTTGCATATATTGGTAAGGCTTTACCCAAAACTCTGTTGATTGAACGCAATTCATCCAGACCAGCAATATGATCTGCATGTGCATGAGAATAAATAACAGCGTCAACCCTGCCAATTTTTTCTCTCAATAACTGAGTTCGTATATCAGGACCTGAATCAATTAGAATTCTTTTGCCATTATTCAATTCAATAACGATAGAGGATCGAGTTCGTTGATTCTTTTGTTCCAGGGGATCACATATTCCCCAATTCCCCTGACCATCATCACCTCCTACCAATGGGACACCACCCGAACCTCCGCATCCCAGAATAGTAATTTTCATTAAACAATTTACCTTTAAAAAGACGCCTTTTTAAAAAGACGATGAAAATTATCTGTTGTTTGTTTTTTAAACGTTTCAAAATCAACCGCCAACAATTTTGCCATAAATTCTGCTGTTTGATAAACATATGCAGGTTCATTTTGTTTGCCCCGAAATGGTACGGGAGCCAGATAAGGAGAATCAGTTTCAACAAGAATTTTATCTTGAGGTAAATGAAGAACGATATCGCGTAAATCCTGGGCTTTTTTAAAAGTGATTATACCTGAAATACTAATATATCCACCCAAATCTAGAACTGTTTCGGCCAGTTTCATACTAGATGTAAAACAATGAATTAAAAATGGAAATCCTCCTCCTTTTTCTGTCTCTCTCTTTAAGATTTTGGCAATATCATCATCTGCATTCCGGGCATGAATACATACAGGCAATCCAGTTTGTTGCGAGGCACGGATATGATTTTCAAAAGATTCTTTCTGTCGTTCAAAAGCCTCTTGTTTACCGTAAAAATAATCAAGTCCAGTTTCACCTATACCTATAACTTTGGGATGATTGGTCAATTCAACAATTCTGTCAACAGAACAAAGAGGTTCATCCATCACATATTCAGGATGAGTTCCAATCGTGCACCATACACTCAAATGATCAGTTGTATAATCGGTTATTCCTATTTGCTGCCGCGCATTTGATAAACGCGTTCCTATTGTTACAACTTCACCCAAACCTGCATGTGTTGCACGATCAATAATGGCTTTTTTTTCATCATCATCAAAAAAATCAAGATGGCAGTGTGAATCAACCAGATGCATCAGATTTGTTCAGCTTCCGTATAACGAGGAAAAATAGGAAAAGGTAAGGGTAATTTTATTCCTGAATGAATTTCTTTTTCAAGATCTGAAAAATTACGTTCATTTTTACCAACCCCAAGCTGGGTCAATAATGTATCCATACTATTAGGCATGAATGGCTGTAAACAAGTGGCAATTTCGCGCAACACATCAACCAAGGTTCTTAAAACAGTCTTCATACGCTCGAAATCAGTTTTTTTCAATTTCCATGGCGCCTGATGATCGATATATGCATTTGAAGCGCGTATAACCTTCCAAATATCCTCTAAAGATTCATTAAAAGCCTGACGGTCCATTTGTTCCCTTAATAAAATCGGCAACAGTTTAGCTTTTGCTATCAACTGTATATCCACATCCAATCTTTTTCCAGTATCTGGTAAAATACCGTCACAATTTCTGGTAATTTGAGTCAAAGTTCTCTGTGCAAGATTACCCAGATCATTGGCCAATTCATTATTCATGCGATTGATCAGGGATTGTCTGCTATAGTCTCCGTCTCCACCGAAAGGAACTTCACGCAAAAGAAAAAATCGGACAGGATCCAGTCCGAACTCATTGATCAATTCAATAGGCTCAACAACATTTCCTACTGATTTACTCATTTTTTCACCTTCAACTGTCCACCAGCCATGCGAAAATATTCGTCTGGGAACTTCCAAACCCGCCGCCATTAAAAAAGCTGGCCAATACAACGCATGGAAACGTGCAATTTCCTTCCCCACCAAATGCAAATCTGCTGGCCAAAAACGCCACCGATCTGATAATTCCGTATCAGGATAGCCCAATGCGGAAATATAATTTGTCAACGCATCGAACCATACATACATGACATGATCCTTATCGCCTGGAACTGGAATACCCCACTTGAAACTCGTACGACTGATGGATAAATCACGTAAACCAGATTTTACAAAACTTAACAGTTCATTCTTACGACTTTCTGGGCCGATAAATTCTGGATGCAATTCATAAAATTCCAACAACTTGTCTTGCCAAGCAGACAATCTAAAAAAATAGGATGGTTCTTTTAACCATTTGACCTGTGCCCCTGTGGGCGCAATCTTTTGTCCATCTGCTGTAGTCGTTAGTTCATCTTCACTATAATAACACTCATCCCTGAGTGAATACCATCCTTCATAAGCGCCAAGATAAATGTGACCAGCATCAGCGATTTTTTTCCATAAAGTCTGGCAGCTTCTTTTATGACGTTCCTCGGTCGTTCGTATAAAATCATTATATGATATGTTTAACTGATCAGCCATATTTCTGAATTTTGCAGAAATTTCATTTACAAATACTTCCGATGTTTGTTCATTATTGTGGGCAGCCTGCTCAACCTTTTGTCCATGCTCGTCAGTACCCGTCAAAAAGAATACATCATATCCATCCAATCGTTTGAATCGGGCCAAAACATCCGCAGCGATTGAGGTATAGGCATGACCAATATGGGGGAACCCGTTTACATAATAAATCGGGGTGGTTATCATATAATGGTTTTTCATAATTCACTTACTAGTTCGAAATCGGAAATTAGGGTTTGTCTTTTATCCAAATTAAAAGATTCTGTATCTTTATGCCATTTTAAAATTTTTTGCCAAATGTCAATCCATTCCATTACTGTTCGAGATGGATTGCCAAATCGTTTCTGCCTTGATTTTATAGCCTCACCGATCAGCATATTGAATTTATCTGTCAATAAGCTAAAAAAAACAGAAAATCCATCTTCTTTTTGTAAAATATACTTAACTTTTTCATTCAGCTCACTTCCTTTGAAAGGCTTCTCGAAAAAGGCATCAACAATATTTTGCAAATTTGAGGTGTCAGAATTCAATAATGATAATGCTTTACCGATCGATCCCTGAGACAGGGTAATTATCTTTTGATATTCTGCCTCAGAATATTCGGGGGCTAATTTAATCAAGGCTTCTAATAAAACAGTATTTGATAAGGGATGAAGCATTAATTTACGACAACGACTTGAAATCGTTGGCAACAAACGGTTTGGATGTGCAGTGATTAAAAAAATTAAAGCAGCATCTGGTGGCTCTTCCAAAATTTTTAATAAGCTATTGGCCGCATTCTGATTCATCAAATCCGCCTCTTCGATAATGACAATGCGCCACCCGCCATTGGCAGAAGTCAATCGTAAAAACGTTCCAACCGTTTTTATATCATCCATCAAAATTTCCGAACGAAGACGGTTTTTCTTTTCATCTATTCTTCGACTAACCGTTAATAAATCAGGATGACTACCCGCCCTTATCTTAGCCAACACATTTTCAGAGCTACCAAGAATCAAACGAATGACATGATTGACAAAAGTTTTTTTGCCTACCCCGACCTCACCACATATCAACCATGCATGATGAAGCTTATTTTGGAAAATGGCTTGTTTGAAACAATCATATTCCCTTTCATGTCCCCATAAAGAGTCATCTAGTTTTGCTGTCATTGTTTTTAATATATCTTGATTCAGATAGTTTATGCGTGACGAGATTGTAAACTTCCCGAGTTACCTCATGCAATAATTTATGAGCTTTGATAACTTTACATCGATTTTTATTATTTTTAGCTATCAATTGAAAACCATTCAGAACACGATAATGAAAATCATACCCGAGTTGTTCATAAGCATCAATTTTTGTTTGACGTTTTAAACAACGCTCAATAAGCGTTTCATAAGGGGCATCGAATATCAATGTTAAATTGGGAATTAAATCTATCAAATTGGATAATTTTTGAATAAATTCCAAAATATCCGGATTTTCCTTACCTAATCCATAACCTTGATATGCCAGTGTTGAATCAATAAAACGATCACACAGCACTATTTTACCCTGCTGCAGCGCTGGCTTTATGACCTGATCTACATGATCGCACCTTGCGGTAAAATGAGCCAGGATTTCAGCTTTAAGCGAAAAATCGCAATTCCCAAATAACAATAATTTCCTAATGGCCTCGGCACCCGTTGTTCCACCTGGCTCACGGGTTAAGAGAACATCAATATTATCTTTTTGCAGCTTTTCTTTCAATAATTGAGCTTGTGTAGATTTTCCAGCACCTTCACCGCCCTCAAAAGTAATAAAATATCCTGACATAAATAATAAAATAATGTTGATTAATTTTTATTCGTTAATCGATAGCTTACATTTTTCATCATACGTGAAATAATATTAGCTTTTTCAACAGTCTCACCAGCTATTATGGGAACTTGTACAGTAATTCCACCATTTTTTACGGACAGAGAGGCCTCAACATTTTGTCCTTTCATAACAGGTGCGGACAAAGGGGCATTATAATCAAGGGTTACCTTCAATTTTTCACGCATCCCGACAGGCAAGGTTAAAACAAGATTTTCACCTGCAACCAGCGGAACTGTTTCTTGTGCTCCCATCCAAACTGGTGCCTGTTCAACAATATCCCCTTTATTGAATAACTTAACATTTTCAAATTGATTGAAAGACCATTCTATCAAACGTTCACTCTCATGGGCCCGCATATTCATCGAGGTTAATCCATTGACCACCATTATGACCCGACGACCATTCCGTTCAGAACTGGCACATAATCCATAACCGCCAGCATCAGTATGTCCTGTTTTCAAACCGTCCGCAAGCCCTTTGTCTACCAAAACATTTCGATTGCCCTGGGTGATTTTATTAAAAGTGAATTCTTTTTCGGAAAAAAAATGATAGTATTCGGGATAATCATGAATAAGATGATAGGCTATCAGAGCAATATCACGGGCAGACATCAGATGATTGCTATCCGGCCATCCGGTACAGTTCATAAAATGAGAATTCCGCAATCCCATCTTGGGCGCCATTTCATTCATCATGGATACAAACTGCTGTTCAGATCCGGCAATTCCTTCGGCAAGTACAATACAGGCATCATTCCCGGACTGTATAACAACACCCTGGATCAAATCCTGGACAGAAACTTGTCCATTCAGGGGAACAAACATTTTTGATCCCTGCATTTTCCAGGCTTTCTCACTTACGGGAAGCAACTGATCAAGTTTTAAACGCCCGGTTCGCAGCATGGCAAAAACAACATAACAGGTCATGATTTTTGTCAAAGACGACGGATGCATAGGTTGGTCTGCCAATTTATCCATCAAAACGGTACCTGTATTATAATCCATGATAAAGGCGTATTGTGCCAACGTATCAAAAAGACCTATTGGTGTTACGGCTGGTGGACCATTCGAAACCGTTTCTTGAGTTGCTGACGAGAATTTCCTTCCTGCCGCCTTACGAATGGCTCTTCGGGCACTTGCTGAATTTGAATCTATCAGAGCCAGAGATGCAGCTACGCCACTAATTCCAGTCAATATTGATCTACGAGTATGCACGCTTGTTCCTATTCAACTATAATTTTGGCACCCTTAATGCCAGATTTTAACAAATAATCAAGATTTTGATCAGCACTTTCGACTGATTGATAGGGACCAGAACGAACATGCAATATTCTGCGCCCTCCTTCAAAACTATAGATCACTCTCCCACCAATACGTGCCGCCAATTTATTAGCATAAATTCGCAAGGTGAAAGAGCCACAATCAATCCATATTTGCCCCCCTGTAATTTGACCTTGCGTAAAAGCGACGGGCAAATCTTTTAATATTAATGAAGAATTTAATGCTTTTTGGAAAGTGGGATCTGATTTTTTTTTCGCATTATTTTCGCTTGATTTGCCATTCAGATTTTCAACCATGATTGTATCCAAAGGCGCAGTGTTAACTTTCATTTCCGTTTGCGGACCATTGGGCATTTCAAAAGCAAGATTTTGGCTTTGATTTTCTTCCTCAACAATTTCGATTTTCACTGTTTGCCCGTTTGAAATTCCCAATAATTCACCAGCTTTTGGCGTCAATTCCAACAATCTTAAAGGATAAGATGATGGACGATCATTCAAACGAATTGAAATTTCCCTACCATTGTCAACATTGCGAACTTTTATAATACTCGGTAATTGCAATGTGGGATGTGCTCCTGTCATACGTTGCGGGTCATAATATTCCCCATCAGCTGTCACTTTATCTTTCTGATTTTTGGATATAACTGCCAAACCTGTTGCATGATAGGAAAAATTTTCCTCTGGATAATACCATTGTTCCCCAACCTGATAAGGTTGACCAACCACATAGTGAATCTGAGCTGGTTGCAACGGTTTTTCTTCCTTGGTACAACAGACTATACTTATCAACAATAGAGAAAATAAATATTTTTTCACGATATAATACAAATTCACGAAATTAATATTTTGTTATTTTATATTTATATTACAAAAAAACAATCATTTTATGCAATCATCGCATCTCCCAGCAATCCGACTGCAAGTGCATAATAATCCGAAGGGTTGTAGCGGCGTATTACATTAAAATTATGATAAATCATAAAACCATTATTATTTTTCTCATCCGGTTTCAAAATACTGCCATAAATATCCAGACGGGAAAAATCCGAACCATCTAATCGCTTAACGCCCATTGATTTCCATTCACCAAGTGTTTTTGAAACACTATGTCCGATATATGAACCATTGAAATCATTTGGCAATAAAATTTTTTGTCCCCAGGGTTCAGATCCATGCCAACCATTTTTCTTCAGATAATTGGCAATTGAAGCCAGTACATCTTTTTCATTTGTCCAAATATTTGGATGACCGTTTCCTGAAAAATCAACCGCATACCGTAAATATGCACTGGGCATAAATTGGGGCTGGCCCATTGCACCAGCATAACTGCCCATCATATTTTCGGGATTGATATTTCTATGATTAAGAATTCTTAATGCATTCATGAGCTCAATTTTGAAAAATTTAGCTCTTCTACCTTCATAAGCCAAAGTTGCCAAAGCATCAATAACATTAAATTTTCCGAGAAATTTGCCATAAAAGGATTCTATTCCCCATATTCCAACAAGTATAGAAGGATCAACTTCATAAATCTGCCAAAGGGCAGTCAAAAACGTTTGAAGTTCATGAAATTTATTGCGACCTTGTTCTATTTTTTCTACTGTTATGACTTTTTTGTAATATTGTTGCCATGTCATGACAAATTCTGGCTGTTTATGATCAAGTTCAATCACTTTTTTATTCGGTAAAGAATAATTCAAAGCATGCCTCATAATAGAGGCATTGAATCCTAGCTGAACAGCCTGTTGATAGATATTGAAAAGAAAGGATTTATATTCGGATGATGATCTCGCAAAAGCGGGTATATTCGAAAAAACAAATTTTCCACTTCCAACCACCATAACTGCTGTGCCAATAGAATTTGCCAAAAATTGTCTTCGTCTCATCGCTATTACCCTTTTATGTCGAAAAATACATTGGCTTACCAAATAATTTTAATTAAAATTATGTAATTATTTCACTTTCACTATAGCAATTTCATTTTCCTGCAAAAAAAGTGATATTTGATCCCCAGATTTCAGTTTGCCTACACCCTTTGGCGTACCAGTGAAAATCACATCTGATTTTTTTAATGGAACAAACTGGCTAATATAGGATATAATCTTGCTGAAATTAAATATCATGTTATTGCTATTTCCTCTCTGACGCTCTTCTCCATTTAATTTCATTGAAAAGCAAATAGGATGAGATAACAGTTCCTTTTTTACAAAAGAGGAAAGGTAACAGGAATCTTTAAAACCCTTTGCCAAAAACCAGGGTAATTTTTTCTCTTTCAATGCTGTTTGCAGGTCTCTAGCCGTCAAATCAAGGCCAAGAGCGATTTCATCATAATAATTTTCGGCTTTGTTCTCCGAAATTTTAAAACCATCCTGGGAAATCTTTAATACAATTTCTGTTTCATAATGAATATCCTGTGAAAAATCAGGTAGGATAATTGAATCTCCCTCTACCAAGGAGGTGTTGGGTTTACTAAAAATTACGGGGACAGATTCGATTTGATTTCCCAATTCTTTTGCATGTTCAGCAAAATTTCTGCCAACACAATAAATATTATTAATCATCATTTTATCCAATACACAAACAGGAAAATTTAGATGTTTTTTAAATTATACAGGTAAATTATGATGATTATACGTATAAACGAAAGACAATAATTTTTGAATGATGATTAGTTTTTTTCACGGTTATGATAAGATGGTGGGCGCAACAGGGATTGAACCTGTGACCCCTACCATGTCAAGGTAGTGCTCTCCCGCTGAGCTATGCGCCCATCTTAACGTTTGATAAACTGCTTGATACACATCTTAGTTTAAAAGCGCAAGTGGTCAAATGCAAAAAAATAAAATATTTTATATAAAATCATTCTTTTTTTTCCGTTAGCAAGGTTATTTTGTGCCAATTCATAAAACAAAAATATATCATTTACAAAAACCTGATAATAATGTTTTACCGTTTTTAGTCAGCTCACCTCATTCTGGACAATTCTATCCACAGAATTTGCTTGAACTAACAAGATTACCCTTGGATGAATTACGCAAGAGTGAAGACAGTTTTGTCCATGAACTTTTTCATCATGTACCTAATTATGGTGGAAGTTTGTTAAATGCAGAATTATCCCGTATTTTCTGTGATCTCAATCGATGGGCATGGGAACTTGATCCAAAAATGTTCAAAGAACAACTTCCCCCATGGTGTGATACAGAATCCGCTCGGGTAAAAAACGGAATTGGAACAGTTCATAAAATCAGTAATTCAGGAAAAGTTATTTTCAAATATTATCTTTCATTTAATCATATTGAAAAACTAATTCAAAATTATTGGTTTTCCTATCATCAACAAATTAAAAATTTCATTCATAACTTTAAAAATCGTTTTAATGGAGGCATCATCCTCGATGTACATTCAATGCCATCCCCACGCATCCAAACCCCTGCCTTTGCAGATATAATATTAGGGGACAATTTTTCAAAAAGCTGTTGCCCGCTGTTAATAAACCAGACTGCTAGATATTTTCAATCAAAAGGCTTGACTGTGAAAAAAAATATACCTTATGCAGGAGGGTATATTACCAGTCATTATGGAAATCCTTTTAAAAATATTCATGTTTTACAAATTGAAATAAATAAAAAATTGTATTTGAATGAAGAATGTTTCCAACTCAATGAAAATTTTTTTAGAATTCAAAAAATTATGACTGAATTTCTGATTATGATTACCAGCCAATGGAAAGAATTTTTAAAAATTTAATTGTTACCAAAAAAAATTATTAATTGTCTTCGTTAATTTCCAGTTTATTTTGTTATATAATTAATTCAAATTTAATTTTAACCCATAAATATAATAAAGGCTTACAAGTGAAAATGAGTGATGCAACATCTACGCATGCTGAAGAACAACACAATTTTAGTGCAGAAGTTGAACGCCTTATGGATCTGGTTGTTCATGCACTTTATTCAGAGAGAGAAATTTTTTTAAGAGAATTAATTGCCAATTCTGCTGATGCATTGGATAGAAGACGTTTTGAATCGCTTACCAATCAAACAGTTGCCTTGCCCGATAAACCCCAAATAATTTTAACCGTTGATAAAAAGGGAAATTTATTAACGATCAGTGATGATGGTCTCGGTATGAGTAAGGATGAGATGATCCAAAATCTCGGAACCATTGCAAAATCAGGAACAAGAGCTTTTGAAAAACAGCTTAAGGATGCCAAACCCGAAGATCGTGTTAACCTCATCGGTCAATTTGGTGTTGGATTTTATTCAGCCTTCATGGTGGCGGATAAAGTTGAGGTAATTTCACGACGTGCCGGATCGGATGAAGCCTGGGCATGGAACTCTGAAGGTAAAGGCAAGTATAGTATCGCTTCCTCAACAAGAAATACACCTGGTACAGATGTTATTCTTCATATTAAAAAAGATGCTGAAGAATATTTGGAAAGCATGCGACTGGAGAATATTATCCGTAAATGGGCAGATCATATTGCCTGGCCCATTACGATTAAACAGGATGACAAAGAAACATCCGCCAATGAAGGTCAAGCAATCTGGACAAAACCACGTGGCGATATATCCGATGAACAACTAGATGAATTCTATCGTCATGTAACCCATTTATTTGACAAACCATTGGCTACGCTTTTATGGCATGCTGAAGGCGTGATTGAATTCACTTCTTTGTTATTTATTCCCGGAATGGTTTCTCCATTCGCACCAGTCGATCAAGAAAGAAAAAGCAAGGTACGATTGCATGTACGCCGTATGTTTATTACGGATGAAGCGGACATGCTTCCACCTTGGTTACGTTTCATTCAGGGGATTGTGGATACTGAAGATCTTCCCCTAAATGTATCCAGGGAAATGCTACAAAACACGCCCGTTCTTGCACGTATTCGTAAGAACCTTGTTAACCGTGTGATCAGTGAATTAAAAAAACTTTCGGAAGATAAAGAAAAATATACAAAGTTTTGGGAACTTTTCGGGGCAATTTTTAAAGAAGGACTTTGGGAACCCAATGAAAATAATGATACAATTGCCAAAATCTCAAGATTCTATTCATCTACCGTTGATGGTTTGACAAGTCTTTCCGACTATGTGGAACGTATGAAAGAAAATCAGGAGGCCATCTATTTCTTGGCTGGAGATTCCCTTGAAGTCTTAAAAACATCACCTCATCTTGAAGGTTTCAAGGCACAAGGAATCGAGGTTTTATTATTCACTGATCCCGTGGATGCTTTCTGGCCTGATCGTTTTGGAAAATTTGAGGAAAAACCTTTACGCAGCATTACCCGTGCCAAGGAAGATCTCGATAAACTTATGGGAAAAGAGGAAAGATCCAACAGCGAGGAAGAAGAAAAACTTTTAAAAACTTTGATGGAAAGTTTGAAAGACAAAATTACGGATGCTCGCATGACGACACGCCTTGTTGACAGTCCTGTAATTTTGGCTGCAAAAGAGGACGGACCCGATTTACAGATGCAACGTTTAATGCGTCGTAACGATCGCTCAATTCCTTCAGCCCCACCTGTGCTGGAAATTAATCCAAATCATAATTTAATCAAATCTTTAATCAAGAAAGTAAATTCAGGCGAGAATATAGATGAAGCTGCATTTATACTGCTTGATCTTGCAAAAATACAGGATGGGGAAATGCCATCTGATCCAACATTATTTGCAAAACGTATTGCAGCCGCATTAGCATAATACTAGATATATCAAAAATGGCGATGCATCAATGAATGCTCGCCTTTTTCAAAACCTTAAACAAGAAATATTTGGTCTATTTTTCAAAACAAAATTCAGCGCTTGGAAAAGTTCTGGATCTGACTTCCATGGCATATGATTTGACTGCCTCTTCCATTGTTTGACCAATTTGAGCATACCGTTTAACAAATTTTGGTTTAAATCCCTGAAAAACGCCAAAAATATCATCACATACCAAGACTTGTCCATCACAGGCTGGAGAAGCACCTATTCCAATTGTTGGAATTGATAATTGTTCCGTAATTGTTTTTGCCACTGATTCAACCACTCCCTCCAAAACAATTGCAAAAGCACCCGCATTGGCAATAGCATTACTATCCTGCATGACTTTTTCAATTTGTTTGGCATTTTTTCCTGCAATTTTAAACCCACCCATGGTTTGAACAGCTTGCGGCATCAATCCAACATGTCCACAAACAGGTATACCTCTTTTGACAAGAAATTCAACGGTTTCAGCCATTTCCTCCCCACCTTCGAGTTTCACTGCTGCTGCACCCGTTTCCTGCAATATGCGTGCTGCGTTCCTAAAGGCCTGCTGCGGATTTTCCTGATAGGAGGCGAAAGGTAAATCAACCATAACACACGCATTTTTTGATCCACGCATAACAGCCTTGCCATGTTCGATCATCATTTCAACTGTCACGGCCAAAGTCGTGTCAAATCCGTAAATGACCATCCCGAGTGAATCACCCACAAGTATCAAATCAACATGAGGATCCACAATTTGTGCAACTGAAGCAGTATAGGCAGTCAAGGAAACAATTGGTTCCTTATTTTTTTTCGCCGATATCTGGGGAACAGTAATTCTTTTGATTTTATTCTCTATCATTCAAATCTCTATGATTTATAACTGATTAAACCTATTGTAAAATATTAATGACCATTTATCATTTATGATGTTATAACCAGCTCGGTTAACAAATTATTTCAAAAAATTTTATTATAATTTTTTATTTTTTAGAATTGATCTACTTTTTCAACGCCATTGATCACTTTGATATGCTGTGCAAGAACGGGTGATACATTATAGTATCCTGGTAATAAAATTTCCACCTCTTGTTGCTGAACAAGATTGGGAATTAATATGATTTTACCATTGCCTTTCTGCGTATTTTCCAACAATTTTGAAATTGTTTCTACAGCTTGAACGTCATCAACCCATATTTTGAGTTCCTTGACCAAACCGGATATCGATGTTTCAAGATCTTCCACGTGATTTGCCGTTATACGCAAATTTTCTGCATCCAATCTTAAATCAACCGTTACGATAACCATTTTACCAGCTACAAGCAAATCACGAAAACGGGTCAAACTTTCAGAAAAAAAAGTTATCTCACAGGCTCCAGTTTTATCCGATAATCCAACCCAAGCCATTTTGGTACCTTTACGGGTAGGACGTTCCTTACAATTTAATATACAGCCAGCAAGTTTAATTCTTCCTTCTCCGGAACGAGCAATTGTTTCGAGATTATTTATCGGTTGTATTCCCAATTTGATCAGTAAAGACCTAAATGAATCTAGTGGATGGGCTGTCATATGATAGCCTATTGCCTCAGCTTCCATAGTTAACCGTTCAATTTCAGGCCATTCAGCCACACTGTTAATTTTTAACGGTTCTGCCATATGCGCTGTGGCATTTTGAAATAATCCAATTTGGCCGCTTGATTTTTCCTCTTTTCGTGCATGGGCTCTCCGTAAAATAACTTCAGCTGATGCAAAAACCTTATGTCTGTTATTTTCGATTGAATCAAATACGCCCGCCTTGGCAAGATTTTCGAGTTGCCCCTTATTTAAATTCTGATAATCAATGCGTTCGGCAAAATCTGCAAGATTTTTGAAATCCCGACCATCCCGATCATGAACCAAGGCTTCCATGGCGCTAAAACCCGCTCTTTTAACCGCAGCTAATGCATAGCGTATAGCCAAACTGCCATCAGGTTGTTTCTCAATTTCAAAATCAGCACCGGATTTGTTGATATCAGGAGGCAAGACAGAAATACCAATTCTTTTCGCCTCTTGTCGAAGAATGGCTAATTTATCTGTCTTTTCTCGTGCCAGTGACATACACGCGGCAAAAAAAGCCACTGGATAATTCGCTTTCATCCATGCTGTCTGATAAGAAACCAGAGCATAAGCAGCAGCGTGGGATTTATTGAATCCATAATCAGCAAACCGCGCCATCAAATCAAATATCTCTATCGCTTTTTGCCGATCAATACCATTTTTAGTTGCACCTTCAGTAAAAATCTCACGCTGCTTATCCATCTCGGAACGAATTTTCTTACCCATTGCTCGACGTAAGAGATCCGCCCCCCCAAGACTATAATTAGCTAATCTCTGGGCAATTTGCATGACCTGTTCTTGATAGACCATGATGCCATAAGTCTCTTCAAGAATATCCCTTATTTTTTCATGCGGTGATTGCCATTCCTCTCCATGCTTACGTCGACAATAATCGGGAATATTGGCCATCGGACCCGGTCGGTACAAAGCGACAGCAGCAATCAGATCCTCTATACGACTGGGCTGCATTTGACGCAAAACATCACGCATCCCGGCGCCTTCAAATTGAAAAACGCCTCCGGATTCACCTCGACTCAACATTTCATAAGTCAGGGTATCATCAAGCGGAATTTTCGAAAGATCAATATGTTGTCCCAACTTTTCCAGCATTTTAACGGCTCGCTGCAAAATCGTCAGGGTGGTTAATCCTAAAAAGTCAAATTTAACCAACCCAACCTGTTCGACAAATTTCATATTATATTGCGTAACAAGCATATCACTTTTCGGATCACGATAAAGCGGCACAAGTTCAACCAGCGGACGGTCCCCTATGACCACACCCGCTGCATGCGTACCTGCATGACGGTATAATCCCTCCAACTGCAAAGCCACTTGTAAAAGACGATGTATATTTTCATCTGTTGCCTGCATTTCCTGCAATCTAGGTTCAGTTTCAATGGCCTGTTTCAAGGTAACAGGATGGGCGGGATTGTTTGGTATGAGTTCAGCAACCTTATTGACCATTCCGAAAGGAAATCCAAGAACACGACCAACATCACGAACAGCAGCACGCGCAGCCAATTTTCCGAAAGTTATAATCTGTGCCACCTGATTGGTTCCATAGGCTTGTCTTACATATTCAATGACTTCATCTCGCCGGTCTTGACAAAAATCGATGTCAAAATCCGGCATTGAAACACGTTCAGGATTTAAAAAGCGCTCAAACAGCAAATTAAAGCGCAAAGGATCCAAATCAGTAATCGTCAATGCCCAGGCCACCAAGGATCCTGCCCCAGATCCCCTTCCCGGTCCGACAGGAATATCATGTTCCTTGGCCCACTGAATAAAATCAGCAACTATAAGAAAATAACCTGAAAACCCCATATTCTTGATAATATTTATTTCGTAATCAAGACGATCTACATATTTCTGGCGATGATCTTGTGTAAGATCGCATATGGATATCAAACGTTTTTCCAGACCTGTTTTTGCCATATGTTCAAGCGTATCCTCGGCCGTTGTCCCCGCCTTGATTTTTCTACTATGTGGCAGCATCGGTTTTCTTGTTTCTATTTTCACTGCACACCGTTTTGCGATTTCAATCGTGTTACTGCATGCTTCAGGAAGATCCGAAAACAGATTACACATCATTTCCGGAGGCTTGAACCAGTGTTCAGGTGTAACTCTCCAACGATCCTGTATATCAACAGTGCATCCCTGCGCAATACAAATTAGCGCATCGTGCGCCTCGTACAATTCAGGAGTCGGAAAAAAACATTCATTTGTTGCTACAAGGGGTAAGCCATACCGGTCTGCCAGATCGATTAAACCTGGCTCAACCGATTTTTCCTCAGCCAGATTATGACGTTGCAATTCAACAGCCAAACGCCCTGGAAAAGCTTTTGCAAACTGTTCAAGCAACATAGATGCATGCTTTTCCTGACCTTCAGATAATAATTGAAATATAGGCCCCCGTGTTCCACCAGTTAAAAGAATCAAACCCTCTGAATGTTCATATATTGTATCTACATTGACAAAGGGATCCGATGGATCTCCATTTAGAAAACCTTCTGATGAAAGAAATTGTAGATTCAACAATCCAATATCATTTTGGGCCAACAAAACAATTGGCCAATTTGTAATATGACGCGGTTGCTCACCTAAAACGGGAATACCGATCTGAGATCCAATAATCGGCTGTATGCCTGCTTCAACACAAGTTTTTGAAAATTCTAATGCCCCAAACAGATTTCCTGTATCCGTAATTGCGATAGCTGGCATGTTCATTGTCTTGGCCAGCTTAACCATTTGAGGTATGCGAATAGCCCCCTGACTTAGTGAATATGCAGAATGGCTACGAAGATGGATAAAAGAGGCAAGAGACATCTATTTTTATACCTTATTATAAATGACAAGGAATTATTTTGCCCTCATGCAAGGTAACAACCCGATCCATTTTGGTGGCTAGGCAATGATTATGAGTAACGATCAAAGCTGTCAAACCTTCACTACGTACAACCTGTAACAGCAAATTAAAAACATGCTCGGAATTCTTTTCATCTAAATTTCCCGTTGGTTCATCCGCCAATAGAATTTTTGGTGAATTTACCAAAGCCCGTGCAATTGCAACCCGCTGTTTCTCTCCACCAGACAACTTTCCTGGGTAATGATCGACACGATGACCAAGACCAAATTTCTTTAACCAGTCCCTACCTATATTTACCGCTTTCGTTTTAGAACGCCTTGCCATCAATTGTGGTATCAAAACATTTTCCAAGGCAGTAAATTCAGCTAGCAAATGATGAAACTGATAAACAAATCCTATCGAATTTAATCTTAATTGCGTTCTTTCCCGATCATTCAATCTGGATGATTTTCGACCTTGAATAATAATTTCGCCCTTTTGGGGTTTTTCAAGCAATCCTGCAATATGCAACAAGGTTGATTTACCCGTACCAGAAGGAGCAATCAGGGCAACAATTTCACCATGGTTGAGCGTAAAATCAGCATTGTGCAAAATTTGAAGGTTCTCATCACCATTTTTATAGGCATGTGAAATTTTATCTAACTGAAGGACAACTTGATTATTCATTTCTCAATGCCTCAACTGGATCCGTTTTTGCCGCTTTCCAAGATGGGTATAATGTGGCCAGTAAAGAAAGGAACAGAGCCATTGACACAACCTGTATCACATCTGACCAATCTAACTTAGCCGGCAAATGTTCAAGATAATAAACCTCAGGATTAAATAGATTAGTTCCCGTGATTTTTTGCAAACCCTGACGTATATGTTCTATATTTTTACAAAATAAAATTCCCAATATAGTACCTATCAATGTCCCTGTTACCCCAACAGATGCCCCGCACATCAGGAATATCCGCATTATCGCACCACGTGATGCCCCCATGGTTCTAAGTATGGCAATATCACGTGTTTTATCCTTGACCATCATAATCAAAGAGGATATGACGTTAAAAGCAGCAACCAAGATAATTAACGCCAGAATAAGAAACATCACATTCTGTTCAACTTGCACTGCTCCAAAAAAAGCATTGTTGCTCTGAGTCCAATCGACAAATTTCAGATTATCATTTCTAAACGAATTCTCAAGTTGATGCGTAACAGCTTGAATATGGGTTGAATCATTCGAGAATATCTGGATCCCTGTTACCTCATCATCAAGCTGAAAATATTTCTGTGCTGCCCGCATCGGTAAAAAAACATAACTGGAATTATATTCATGCATACCAGAATCAAAAATACCAATAATTCTATAGGATTTGATTCTGGGAATATTACCCATTACTGTTGCGGACCCTTTAGGTGAAATTAAAGTTAACCTTGAACCAACTCCCAGATTTGCTTGCTCAGCAAGAGTTTCACCAATAATGATGACATCATCGCCTTGAAATTGTTTCAAAACTGTTGGATCAAGGGTTTTACTAATGACCTTGAGTTTTTCCAAACCAGAAGCTGTCATTCCCCTAACCATTCCACCAGAGTTGAAATTTCCAGCACTTATCAACACTTGTCCTTCAATAAAGGGAATGGCTGATGTAATATGGGGCATTTGTTCAATTCTGTTGGATAAATTATTATATCCCCCTAAAGAGGTTGGCCCATCATAAGATTGACTGTATACACTCAAATCTCCATTCAAGCCTAGTATACGTCCCAATAAATCAGCCTTGAAACCGTTCATAACAGCCATAACGACTATTAATGTTCCAACACCCAAGGCTATTCCTATCAATGAAAAAATAGCTATTATTGAAACAAAACGCTCACCTTTTCTTGCACGAAGATATCGTTTTGCAACCATTCTTTCAAAAGAGCCAAACATAAATCCATTACCCTTGATAAGAGGAAATATAATGCATCACCTGTTCTATAGATACTTCCGTTCTTTCGCCGGTTTCACGACGTTTAATCTCGACAACATTATTACCTATTCCTCTTGGACCGATAATAATTTGCCAAGGGTGCCCCATCAAATCAGCATCTGCAAATTTCACTCCTGCCCGTTCATCACGATCATCATATAACAACTGTTCTTGATCCATTTTATACAATGCTTCACAAGCATCCTTACAAGCTTGATTCTTCAATCCCAAATTAATAATCACGGCTTTGAAAGGAGCAATAGCATCTGGCCATATTATCCCCTGATCATCATGTGATGATTCAATTATTGCCCCGACAAGACGGGAAACCCCAATACCGTAAGAACCCATGTGAGGATTTATTTTGTCACTATCAGGCCCTATCACAGAAACATTCATTGCCTCTGTATATTTTGTTCCAAAATAGAAGATTTGACCCACCTCAATTCCACGTCCTTCACAGCGTCTGGATTCTGGAACTTTTTGCCACTCATTCTGATCATGTTTTTCATCAGTGGCGGCATAAAATCGTGTCATACGTTGGAAGAAAGCGGCCAAGGATTCCTTATCATTTGTATCAACCGGCATTTCAAGCCAGTTCTGTTCCGTGAAATCAGAATCAAAATAGATCCCGCTTTCACCCGTAGGTGCCAGAATAATAAATTCATGGCTTAAGTCCCCGCCTATCGGACCTGTATCAGCCAACATTGGAATTGCTTTCACACCAATTCTTTGAAATGTCCTGAGATAAGAAAGCATCATTTTATGATAGGTTACAACGGCATCTTCATAATTAAGATCAAAACTGTATCCATCTTTCATATAGAATTCCCGTCCGCGCATCACACCGAAACGTGGACGAATTTCATCCCTGAACTTCCACTGAATTTGGTATAAAAGCTGTGGAAGTTCTTTATAGGATTTTATAAATTGTCCAAATATATCCGTTATCATTTCTTCATTCGTGGGACCATATAAAAGATCACGTTTGTGACGATCAACAATACGAAGCATTTCCGGTCCATAAGCATCATAACGCCCAGAACGTTTCCATAAATCCGCCGATTGCAAAGTTGGCATCAAAACTTCCTGTGCATTGATAGCATTTTGTTCTTCCCTCACAATTCTCGATATATTGTCAAGAACTCTCAAACCCAAGGGCAGCCATGCATAAATGCCAGAAGACATTTGCCGAACCATCCCTGTTCTTAACATGAGACGATGAGAGATAATTTGAGCTTCAGCTGGATCTTCTTTTAAAGTTGGAAGAAAACTGGACGATAGACGCATATTTATCCTATTAAAACCATATTTTTATGAAACATTACAATCGATTAATATTACTCAATATCAATAGAATATCACAACCGTATGACGTGAACCTCGATAAGCGGTTTTTTACCAAGCTTACGCCCTAGAATACGTCTTAGTATTGATTTCGATTTGTCAATTAATTCTTCGTCATTCAACCGAACTGTTCTTGGCAATTGTTCAATTGCATCGGCAAAATTATCAATAATCAGATCACAATCATCATACTGATCCAGTAAACCGGGCGCGCTTATATTTGGATCACTCAACAACATACCCTCATCATCCACTGCAAAACTTGCAACAATAACACCGTTATAAAGCATGCGTCGACGTGCCGCCAATACGTTCCCATCTATGGATAAAAGCCTGTTTCCATCAACCGTCAAGCGGCCATAAGGTACACTATTTACAATTTTGGTTGGTCCTGGTGCCAATTGAATGATATCTCCATCCTCAAGCAGGATAGGTTCAGAGTTACAAGACTTGGCAATTTCCGCCTGTGCATTCAAATGAATCCACTCACCATGAACAGGAATGCCGTATTTTGGTTTTACCAGTTTATATAATTCTGTAACTTCATCATGACTGGCATGTCCTGAAACATGAACCAAATGATCTACGGATGTTATTACCCTGACCCCGCGACGCACCAGATTATCCTGTACACGCATGATTGCCAATTCATTACCGGGAATTGTACGACTGCTGTAAATAACAGTATCTCCAACACCAAAAGATATATGTTGATGTGTATCATAGGAAATACGGGTTAAGGCTGATCTTTCCTCACCTTGACTTCCCGTAATAATGAATACAACATTTTCCTGATCAATTTCATTCATATTCTGTTCCGTATAAAACGGAGGAATATCACGAAAATATCCATTTTCACGTGCTGCAATTTCAATATTCTGCAAAGAGCGGCCAATAATTACCACAGGGCGATTTGCCTGTTTTGCTGCATAAGCAATCGTCTCGATCCTTGAGACATTACTTGCGAAACAAGTTACTGCAACTCTTCCCCTGATATTGGCAATAAGATCAACCATGCTTTTTCTGACGGCACCCTCTGATTCAGGCGCACGTCTGACAATCGCATTCGTACTATCACAAATCATTGCCAAAACACCTTCATCACCTATCTCGGCAAATTTTGAAAGATTTGTTGGATGACCTATTACAGGATCAGGATCGAATTTCCAGTCACCTGTATGTAATACTGTTCCATAAGGAGTGCGAATTACAACACTTTGCGCTTCAGGTATAGAATGCGTTACAGGTATAAATTCCAGATCAAATTCCCCAATTCTGATACGGGCTCCAATATCAATCAGATGAATTGTGACATCATTCAGTAAGTTAGCCTCTCTCAATTTTCTTCTAATAATTGAAGCGGCAAACGATGTTGCATAGATTGGACACTCCAATGCTTCCCAAAGATATGTTATCGCACCGATATGATCTTCATGTGCGTGAGTGATAACCAATCCTAACAAACTATCTTTATATCGAATAATGAACTCAGGATCAGGCACCAGAATATCGGCTTCCGGCATGTCGTTACCACTAAAACCAATGCCACAATCAAATGCAAGCCATGACCCATTAAGACGATATAAATTAAAATTCATACCAATTTCACCTGTTCCTCCTAAGGGAAGAAAGGCAAAATCGTTTGCAGTTTCATTCATGTTTATCCTTTTTTATTATTTTTACTATGATGTTTTATTACGATTTGCAAGCAATCTTAAACCTTCTAACGTTAATTCCAGACTAATTTTTTCAAAAATATCGGTACCTTCTGCCAATAAGGATGCCAATCCGCCTGTTCCTATAACACGATAGGAACAATTAGCTTCGGCTCCAATCCTTTTTATGATACCCTCAATAAGACCTATATATCCCCAATATATACCTGATCGCATTGCGTTAACTGTTTCTTTACCTATCACGGAAATGGGTTTCGTTATACCGATCTTTGGTAGTCGAGCTGCGGCTTTATGTAGAGATTCCAAAGATAAAGTAAGACCGGGTGAAATAATTCCTCCGCAATAATTTCCTTTTTCATCAATAACATCAAATGTTGTGGCTGTCCCTAGATCCACAACAATTAAAGGACCCCCAAATAAAGTATGAGCTGCTAGGCCATTTAGCAAACGATCAACACCCACTTCATGAGGGTTATCAATTAAAATTTTGAATCCCCAATCCAGATCAGATGAAGCGATAAGAGGTTCGACGCCAAACCATTGTCGACACAATAATCTCAATTGATATAAAATCGGGGGAACAACAGTACCAATGATAATGTTGTCAATCTGATCAGTTTTTATCCCACGTGCTTGCAGTAAAATAAGTAATGTCGCGGCGTATTCATCTGATGTATGATTGGGAATAGTACTCATTCGCCATGAACCCACCCATTTTTCACCATTATGTATAGCAAATACAACATTGGTATTGCCCGCATCAATGACCATTAACACGCTTTAACAATCCTGAGAATTATCTAACCAAAAAACTTCACCTGTAGAGAAACTTCGCATTTCCTTTACAGTTTGTAATAATAGTAACCCATGTTCATCAATACCACAATAAATTCCTTCCCAACTATTTTGCTGTAAATTTACAGTTAATTTTGAATTTAAAGGTATTGATTTCTCTATCCATGCCTCACGTATAATTTTTTCCTGATCATTTGTTAAAAAATTTATCCAGTAATCAAAATAATATATAATTTTCTCTGATAACTCTTTTGCTAAGGGTGGTTTAATTACAAAATCTTTTAAACAACCCAATTTTCTATTCAAATCAGGATAACTATTGATATTGACACCAAAACCCATAACCAACCATTCTAATTGGCTGGTCTTGGAAATATTGCTTTCAATTAGAATTCCACCAATTTTCCTGTTTTTATACAATAGATCATTAGGCCATTTAATAAATAATTCATGATCGACTTTGCTGTAAAATCTTACAGCATCATAAAGAGATAATGCTGCAACAAACGGAATCCAATTCAATTTTATATTCGATGATCTTGGCCAATATAATAAAGAAAAAGCTAAATTACCCTGAGGTTCGATCCATTTGCGCCCACGGCTTCCCCGTGGTGATGACTGAGAGTCAGCCAAAACAGCCAGATTTGTTTTATGTCCTGATCTGGCCATCTCAATGCAGTGATCATTGGTAGACGATAACGTGGAATAATGTTCAAATTTCCAGAACCTTCTTTTTTCCACGTTTAGACACTTGAATGATTAATTAAACAAAGATTTAGCCGCAATGCGTCCAACATGCATCATTGGGCCCATAAATATGATAAAAATTACCGTTAACGCGCTCATACCAAAGGACATAAAAGAAATTGATAATGAACGATGATCAAGTTGTCCATGAGATTTATCCATGAAGATGATCTTGACAATCCTAAGATAGAAAAAAGCACTTAAAACGCTGGCAACAATTCCAACTGTTGCAAGTACATATAAATGCACCTGAATAGCTGCCCAAAAAACCATAAATTTACCAAAGAATCCTGCAAGTGGCGGAACACCTGCCATACTAAACATGAAAATTGCCATAGCAACCGCTATGCCCGGATCACTTTTACCAAGTCCGGCCAAATCATTTATGTTTTCTACAACCTTACCTTTTCGTGTCATAGATGTAATCACGGCAAAAGTTCCGACATTCATGAAAAGATAAGTTGTCAAGTAAATGATCGTTCCCAAAACGCCATTTGAATTTCCTGCGGCTAATCCAACCATTGCATATCCCATATGTGCAACTGAAGAATAAGCCATCATTCTTTTAATATTTAATTGAGATATAGCACCAATACTTCCAATAATTATGGATAACAATGATATAACTTCAATCAAAAACTGCCATTGATAGGATAGGGTTCCAAAAGGTCCCGTCATTAACCGTAAAAATAATGCAAAAGCTGCAAATTTTGGCGACGTCGAAAGAAAGGTTGTAACAGGCGTTGGAGCACCTTGGTAAACATCCGGTGTCCACATATGAAAAGGTACTGCAGAAATTTTAAAGCATATTCCGATTAAAACAAAAACCAGTCCCACGACAAAACCCATATTATTATAATTTGCCGCTGCGATGGCTTTATGAACATTGTTATATTCCATACTTCCAGCTACGCCATAAAGCATTGAAATACCATAAAGTAAAATTGCAGACGCGACTGATCCCAAAATGAAATATTTTATCCCAGATTCAGCTGATAACGGATTGTTACGATCAATTGCACATAAAATATATAACGATAACGAAGATAACTCCAGTCCAAGATACAGGCTCATAAGATTATTGGAGGAGACCATAACCATTGCACCGACCGTGGAAAAAATAATCAACGCTATAAATTCAAAATATGTTGTTTTATTTTTTTTATTAAAATCCAAGGACAAAATAATTGTTAATAAACCTGCAATAAGAACCAGCAATTTCATGTAACGGGAAAATTCATCATTTACAAATAACCCGTAATATGCCAACCCATTTGCATTGGTTAACGTTAAAAATCCCGCGGCAATAAATATTGCCGTGGAAAAAATGGCAGAGGGAAAAAAGGAATTTTCCTCTTTTTGCAGCGCCCCGAATAACAATATAATAAGACCACCAATTGTTAATACAATTTCTGGAATAGCAAGCGTCCAATTCATCGGATTTATCCTGACTTAACTTAATATCATTGATAGATCAGGAAAGTGGCGACGATAACCACCAACCCAATTGCCATGGTAAAAGCATATAAAGCAAAAGAACCATTTTGAATCCAGGATATCCCTTTGGCAGAACGATTTGTAAATTGCGCCAGTATGACAGGAAATTCCTGGATAATATCTTTTTCACCAATTTTCCATAATGCCTTAGACAAAGCTGCATAAGGACGGATAATTATTACATCGTAAAGTTTATCAAAATACCATGCATTTAATAGAAAACGGTAAAACCCCTTCATTGACTGAGCTAATGATATAGGGATATTCGGATTAACAATATAACATAAATAAGCGATTAAAATACCCAGTATACCAAGTATAAGTGGCATTAATGCAATAATTGCAGGTGTATGTTGTTCAATAATCATATGCAAATTATCTGAAACATTAACAATTGAACCTCCCCAAAATATAACTTGTTGAGAACCTATATAATAAGGATATAGGATAATGCCTCCAATAATTGATGAAACACCAAGTATGATCATGGGTAAAGTCATAGAGAAAGGAGATTCTTTTGCATGATCATAATTTTCCTTATGTTTTGGTTTTCCATGGAACACAAGAAACAACATCCGCCAGCTATATAGGCTTGTAAGAAACGCAGTTAATAACAATACAACCCAAGCCGCATATCCCAAGGAAGATTGGGTTGCCCAAACAGCTTCCAGAATGGCATCTTTTGACCAGTAACCTGCAAATGGATATATTCCACCCAATGCTAAACAACCTATCCACATCAATATGCAAGTCAAAGGTAATTTTTTATACAATCCACCCATCTTGAACATATCCTGTTCATCATGAAGCGCGATAATCACTGATCCCGCACCAAGAAACAACAATGCCTTGAAAAAAGCGTGTGTCGTTAAATGGAATACTGCAATTTGATAGGTTCCCACACCAACTGCGACAAACATATATCCAAGCTGAGAACAGGTTGAATAAGCAATGGATTTCTTAATATCTGATTGTACCAAAGCAACAGAACCGGCAAATAATGCTGTTAATGATCCTATAACAATAATGAATATCTTAACATGTGGAGCCAATTCAACCAGGGGTGACATTCTTGCCATCAAGAATACACCTGCTGTCACCATAGTTGCGGCATGAATAAGTGCGGAAACTGGCGTTGGTCCTTCCATTGCATCCGGTAACCATACATGAAAAAACAATTGGGCAGACTTTCCCATGGCCCCGACAAATAGCAGGAATGCAATAATTTCATATATCTGGAAATCAAAACCCAATAAATGATAATGCAGTTGAACTAAATCAGGTAATTTTTGAAATATTTCATTATAAAAAACCGAACCGGTCGTGATAAAAAGCAAACTAATGCCTACGAGAAAAAATAGATCCGCAATACGATTTACAACAAAAGCCTTGATTGCGGCTGATATAGCTGCTGGACGCATATACCAGTATCCAATAAGTAAATAACTGCATAAACCTACCCCTTCCCAGCCAAAAAACAATTGAACCAGATTATTAGAGGTAATCAAGGCAATCATACTGAATGTAAATAAAGATAAATATGCAAAAAAACGATAAGTTGGCATCGTGTCATGCGACATGTATCCCATACTATAGATATGGATTAACAAGGATATGCTTGATACCATCGTCAACATGGCGACAGACAAACTGTCCAGTTTCAAATACCAGTTAATGTGAAAATTACCGGCATTGATCCACTCCATGAAATGAACAACTTGACTATCCATATGATTGGCAAAAAATTGCCAAGTTACAAGCCATGCACATGTAACCGATATGGACATTCCAAGAATAGAAATAAACTTCGCAAATGAATCACCGATTATCCGCCCCATTAACCCAGCGCATAAAAAACCAGCCAAGGGTGAGATAACAGCTGTAATAAATAATGATGATGTCATTTCTTTACCCCTTCATCATCATCGTATCTTGCACTTCCACCGACCGACGATTACGATAAAATACCATAATGATGGCAAGTCCGATGGCAGATTCTGCAGCGGCGACTGTAAGGCTAAACATAACCATAATCTGCCCTGTTAAATTACTATATAAAGAAGAGAATGCAATTAAATTAAGATTTGCAGATAAAAGCATCAATTCAATAGACATCAATATAACAATTAAATTCTTCCGATTGGCAAAAATACCAAACAGACCAATTGAAAATAAAATACCACTGACAATCATATAGGGAGCAAGCCCCACAGAATTTAAAATATTCATTTCATTTGCTCCCTTTGTTGTCTTTTTTCAGTAATATCGGTTTTATCACCAGGTTTTGGACCGAAGGAATCCTCTTGTGCAACACCATAATAAGTCTCTTTGGGACGAAGGAAACCGCCAATATCCTGAATGCTTTTATTCAAGGGCACATCACGAATTTCCAGAGTTTGGCTCGGTTCGCGCATATGTTGGCGCATAATGTTCTGTCTACGGTTTTTAGAATTTTTATGCAGGGTCAAGACAATTGCCCCGATCATTGCAACAAGCAGGATTAATCCACAAACCTGGAATAACAAAACATAATGCGTATATAAAATACCCCCCAATGCTTTGGTATTCGGAATATCATACAACGCAGAATTTTGACCCCTGCTTATCAATTCAGGATCAATATGCCAATGGATGGCAATCATAATAAATTCAACGACAAGAATAAAAGCAATGATACAACCCGCAGGCATGTAACGCTGCATTCCTTCCTTTAACTGGACCAGCTCTATTTGCATTGTCATTACAATAAACATAAACAGAACCATGACTGCACCAGCATATATGGCTATCAAAAGTATAGCCAAAAATTCGGCACCGGCCAGCATAAACAATCCAGCGGCATTACAGAATGCAAGAATTAGAAATAGGGCTGCATGAACTGAATTTCGAACAAAAACAACCATAGATGCTGATAGTAGCAAAATTATTGCGAAAATATAGAAAAGAATAATCGGTGTCATTATCCTAATTCCTGATCAAAGATCTTTATAAGACCCGATATATAAATTAATTTATTCATTTTAAATGTTTCCTGCCTCACCGATATGGAGCATCCTGCTCCAGTCTCAATGCCAAGGCACTTTCCCATTGATCCCCATTGGACAATAATTTGCTTTTGTCGTACATCAACTCTTCCCGGGTTTCAGTGGCGAATTCGTAATTGGGTCCTTGAACAATCGCGTCAACAGGACATGCTTCCTGACATAACCCGCAATAGATGCATTTTGTCATATCTATATCATACCGGGTAGTTCTTCTCGAACCATCACTCCGCTCTTCAGCCTCAATGGTAATTGCTTCAGCCGGACACGTTGCTTCACACAATTTGCACGCAATGCAACGCTCTTCTCCATTGGCATAACGACGCAAGGCATGCTCCCCTCTAAACCGTGGTGAGAGAGGACTTTTTTCATAGGGATAATTGATTGTTGCCTTCGGTTTGAAGAAATATCGTAGTGTTATTCCCAGTCCTGTCAACAATTCTGATAATAAAAAAGACCGTGCGGTTCTATCAATAAAACCCATTAACCAGCTCCTCCATATATCCCTACGCCGGTTACCATTACAAACGCAGCGGTAAGCACAACCCATATTAATGAAAAGGGTAAGAATATTTTCCAGCCTAATCGCATTAACTGATCATAACGGTATCTTGGAAACGCGCTTCTTACCCATATAAAACAGAATAGACAAAATAAAACTTTAATTATCATCCAGAAAGGTGCAGGTATCCAGGTAAACGGCACACAATCAAAGGGTGGCAACCATCCACCTAAAAATATGATGCTGGTAATTGCAGACATCAAAATCATGTTACCATATTCGGCCAGAAAAAATAATCCGAAGGCCATTGAGGAATATTCCACAAAAAAACCTGCCACCAGTTCACTTTCTCCAACTGAAAAATCAAAAGGTGGACGATTGGTTTCAGCTAAACATGAAATAAAGAAAATAATGAACATGGGAAACATTGGCAGAAAAAACCAGACATGTTTTTGTGCCAGGACAATATCGTTCATATTTGCACTACCAACAAGCAACAGTACGGAAACGATAACAAGTCCAATCGAGACTTCATAAGATATCATCTGTGCCGTGGCACGCATGGCCCCCAATAAAGAGTATTTCGAATTCGAGGCCCAGCCGGCCAACAGAGTTCCGTAAACACCCAAGGAGGAAATCGCCAATAGGTAAAGGATACCAATATTAAGATTTGCAACAGCCCAACCATCATTCACGGGAATTACCGCCCATGCGAATAGGGACAATGTAAAGACTAGAATTGGCGCGACAAAAAACAAGACCCGATTTGCCTTGGCAGGAATGATCGTTTCCTTAAAAATCATTTTAACCGCATCGGCAAAGGGTTGCAGCAAACCGAAAGGACCAACAACATTCGGACCTTTACGAAGCATAATTGCAGCCAAAACTTTACGTTCCAACCAAGTCAAATAAGCGACACCGACAAGCACTGGAACCAATAGTGCCAGTGTTTTTAATATAATCAGGATAACTGATCCGAGTAATGTATGAAAAAAGAAATGTTCCATGATATCACTCCGCAGCTTTTGCCGATGAATTAGCACCACGTGTTTTTGAACATTCATGCATTGTGAGGCTGGCTCTACTGATTGAATTCGTTAAGAAATAATCTGAAATAATCGCCCTAAAAGATTGTTTTTCAATGTTTTTTTCTGAAATATTTATGGAAGAACACATCTGGTTTCTAACTACTCCCTTTTCCTTAAATACAGGATAGGCCTGTGCCAGGCAAGTTCTTAACTCATATAAATTGGAATAAGGAAGATCAATATTCATTGATTGGGCAATTTCTGAAATAATTTTCCAATCTTCCTTGGCATTTCCAGGAGGTAAAATCGCCCTGTTACCCTGCTGAATTCTGCCTTCAGTATTAACATAAATACCTGATTTTTCTGTATAAGCGGCTCCAGGTAAAATAATATCAGCACGTTTGGCAGACTGATCTCCATGATGTCCCTGATAAATCACAAAGCAATCGGCAGCCAATTTTGAAAGATCAATTTCATCTGCATCAAGCAACCACAAAAGATCTGTGCCACCCGTAACCATCGAGCGTACATCTTGTGAATCCGATTTAGGATAAAATTCCATATCCAGACCCGCAACACGAGCGGCTGCATGATGAAGGACATTGAATCCATTCCAATTTTCGGTTACGGCACCAATTTTATGAGCCAAAGCCAAGGTTTTTTCAAATATTAATTTTGCATCTTCACGAACCAATGCCCCATGTCCAATAATAATCATTGGGCGTTTCGCATTATTCAAAATTTTGTTAAAGGCAAGCTCATTTCGTAACAATGAATCAATTAAAGTTGGATCTTCTCCTAAATTCTCAATTTTATACGTAGGATCATCAATAAGTTCACCTATAAATGCAATTGGGAATTGTTCGGTAAGAGACAACCATCTTTTACGAATACGGGCATTCAACACAGGTGCCTCTTGACGTGGAAAAGCACCTATCATCAATAAAGCATCAGCCTGCTCAATTCCTGCAATCGTACTATTGAAAACATAATGTCCACGATAAGAGGTATCGTAATATGCCCCATCTTGACGACAATCTAAATTGCTGACTCCAAGATCGTTCATCAAATTTTTTAATGCGAACATGCTTTCTGCATCACATAAATCCCCTGCAATGACGCCTATACGTTCTTTTTTCGTAGATTTTAATTTTTGGGAAACAACCTGAACTACCTCATTCCATGAAGTTTCGACAAGTTTGCCTTCTTTCCTTATCCATGGTCGATCCAGACGCCGCCGTTTCAAACCATCCAGAGAGAAACGACCCTTATCAGCAAGCCAACTTTCATTAACATCATCATTTTGACGGGGGAGAATTCTCAAAACCTCACTTCCTCGCACTTGTAAAGTTATATTCGTTCCCACAGAATCCATCACATCAATTGAATCAGTATTTTTCAGTTCCCACGAACGGTAACGGAACGCGGTTGGTTTGGCCGTTAAAGCCCCAACAGGGCAAACATCAATAAGATTTCCTGAAAGTTCTGTATTGATACCCTCTTCAAGAAAGGGGGTGATTTCTAGATTGGTACCCCGGTTGATTCCGCCAAGCTCTGCCGTACCAGCGATTTCATTCATAAAACGAATACAACGTGTACATTGAATGCAACGTGTCATGACAGTGCGAACCAAGGGTCCGAGATACTTATCAGTAACTGCCCTTTTTTCGTCCCTGAATCGTGAACATTCACGTCCATAACCTACTGCCTGGTCCTGTAAATCACATTCACCACCCTGATCGCAAATAGGACAATCCAAGGGATGATTGATTAATAACAGTTCCATCGTACTGCGACGCGCTGCCCTGACCATTTCTGTGTCGGTCAAAACCTGCATTCCATTCATTACTGGCTGTGAGCATGATGAAACCAGAGGTTTACGAGAACCGGTTATCTCAACCATACACATTCTGCAGTTTCCAGCCACAGAAAGTTTTTCATGATAACAAAAACGAGGGATTTCCTTTCCTGCTGCCTCACAGGCCTGTAATACTGAAGAACCATTGGGAACATCCACAGGAATACCATCAACGATAACTTTTACCATAATTCCTTCCTATCCCAATACCGGCGTTCCAACAGGCACCTGGACCTGAACAGCACCACCATGGGTTTTCTTATAATCCATAATTCTTTGTTCCATCATTGGACGGAAATTACGAATTAATGCTTGCACAGGCCAGGCAACAGACATACCCATTGCACAGATTGTTGTGTTTTCAATCTGTTTCGTTACATCCATCAACATATCAATTTCTTCTATTTCTGCACGTCCCTCTGTCATTCTCTTCATGACCTTCAGCACCCAATTGGATCCTTCCCGACATGGAGTGCACTGACCACAGCTTTCATGTTTATAGAACTGAGAAATACGTGTAATCGCCCTAATAAGATCCGTTGATTTATCCATCACAACTATGCCAGCCGTTCCCAACCCGGATCCAACTTCACGCATACCGTCAAAATCCATTATAACGGTATCACACACTTCCTTGTTCAGCATGGGCATTGACGTACCACCCGGAATAACAGCTAAAAGGTTATCCCATCCACCACGTACACCCCCGCCATGACGTTCAATAATTTCCTTCAAGGGCAATCCCAATGCCTCTTCAAATACACAGGGGGTTTGAATATGACCCGAAATCGCCATTAGTTTTGGACCAGTATTGTTTTTACGCCCTATACTTGAAAACCAAGCGGCTCCTCTACGCATTATTGTAGGGGTTACCGAAATGCTTTCAACATTATTGATCGTGGTCGGACAACCATATAATCCCTTACCCGCTGGGAAAGGTGGCTTCAGACGCGGCTGCCCCTTTTTGCCTTCAAGACTTTCAAGCTGGGCTGTTTCCTCACCACAAATATATGCGCCTGCACCGCGATGAATATAAAAATCAAAATCCCAACCACTACCACAGGCATTTTTACCGATCAATCCCGCTTCATATGCCTCGTCAATGGCAACTTGCAGTCTGTTGGCTTCATTGTAATATTCACCACGAATATATATGTAGGCAACATGCGCGCCTATCGCAAAAGAGGCAAGCAATGCACCTTCAACAATTTTATGAGGCTCATGACGTAAAACTTCCCTGTCCTTGCAAGTACCAGGCTCTGATTCATCCCCATTAATTACCAGATAATGAGGTAAGGGACCATCCCCTTTGGGCATAAACGACCATTTTAGACCTGTAGAGAAACCTGCGCCACCACGTCCCCTTAACCCTGAATCAATTACCTCTTTAACGATTTTTTCACGTCCCAAAGATAAAATAGCCTTTGTATTATCCCAATCACCCCGTTTACGAGCACCTGCCAATTTCCAGTCATCCTGACCATGCAAATTGACATAAATACGGTCTTTAGATTCTAGCATCGTTTTTTGGCCTTTGAATTATCTGATAAGGAATGATCTTGACGCAAAGGAGCCGAATTCAAACGATTTAATGCAGATCCTGGAGGCGGTTTTTCCCCTCTTCTCAATGCATTAATTAACTCAATGGTTTTTGGACCATTCATGTCTTCATAATAATCATGATCAACCTGTAGAATAGGCGCATTTGCACAGGCACCCAAACATTCAACCTCGGAAAGCGTGAACAATCCATCTTCACTGGTTTGACCAAATTCCCTGATGCCTGTCGCTTTTTTACAGGCTTCAACCACTTCATCCGATCCCCTCAACCAGCATGGTGTTGTTCCACAAACTTGCAAATGATATTGCCCTATGGGTTCGAGGTTAAACATTGTATAAAATGTGGCAATTTCAAATACCCTCACAGGAGAAATTTCCAGACGTTTTGCAACAGCAGCCATGGCCGCCTTTGGCACCCAAGCACTTTTGGTCAAACGTTTCATCTGATCTTGAACGATATATAATAAAGGTATAACAGCACTTGCTTTTCTCCCTGTCGGATATTTTGCAAGCACCTTCTCTATCTGCATTTCACTTTCTTTATCAAAAGTGAAGTCAGATGGCTCAATATTCATTTTACTTTCTGACATTACACCCTATCTATCCACTTCACCAAAAACCAAATCCAACGAACCAATAATTGCAACCATGTCAGCCAACATATATCGATGGGATAATTCATCTAATGCTTGAAGATGCGAAAAACCTGTCGGACGTATTTTACAACGATAAGGTTTGCTTCCGCCATCCGCCACAAGATATACCCCAAATTCACCTTTTGGACTTTCAACAGCAGTATAGGTTGTGCCTGCAGGAACATGAAATCCTTCACTATAAAGTTTGAAATGATGAATCAATGCCTCCATTGAATGTTTCATATCTTTGCGTTTTGGAGGTGAGATTTTATTATCTTCAGTCTTAATTGGACCAGGTTTTATCTTGCTTAGGCATTGCTCAATTATTTTGGCGCTCTCGCGCATTTCAACAACACGAATCAAATACCGATCATAACAATCCCCTTGCCGAGCAACAGGAATTTTAAAATCAACTTTATCATAATTATCATAGGGTTGGGATCGCCGCAAATCCCATGCAACTCCCGATGCTCGCAAACATGGACCAGAAAATCCCCATGACAATGCATCTTCAGTTGTACAGATTCCAATTCCAACAGTTCGCTGTTTCCAGATACGGTTTTCTGTTAACAATCCTTCAATATCATCAATTAATTTTGGAAAATCTCTAACCCATTTTCCAATTTTCTCTTCCATACCTGCGGGCATATCCTTAGCCACACCCCCATGCCTAAAATAATTCGCATGAAAGCGGGCGCCAGATACACCTTCATAAAATTCCATTAATTTTTCGCGCTCTTCATAAGCCCACAATGCAGGTGTCATCGCCCCACAATCGAGACCCATGGCAGTCACGTTCAGTAAATGATTTAATATACGGGTTATTTCGGCAAACAGAACTCTTATCCATTTTGCACGATCGGGAACATCAATCCCCAACAATTTTTCTGTAGCAAGAACATAGGCATGTTCCTCGCTCATTGGAGAGGCATAATCCAAACGGTCAAAATAAGGCAGTCCCTTATGATAAGCCTTGTGCTCCAGTAATTTTTCTGTTCCACGATGTAATAAACCAATATGCGGAGTTGCCCTTTTAACAACTTCACCCTCTAACTCCATTACAACACGCAACACACCATGAGCAGAAGGATGTTGTGGACCAAAATTAATCGTGTGCGTATCACCTGATAAAACATGAGATATATTCTGAGAAATTTCAGATTTCACCTGTGATGTTTTATCGGTTACCCCTTCTTGTATAATTTCACTCATCAAATATCCTTTTACCGTTTAATCCTATATAGAATACGGTTTAATATTTTGACGCTTCTCATGAATCTTTTCGTCACCAGGAAGTGTTACAATACCTTCCCAGGGTGAGTCAAAATCAAAGTCCCGCATCTCCTGTGTCAAATGGACCGGTTCATAAATTACTTTATTTTGATCAGCATCATATCTAACTTCTACATATCCTGTAACAGGGAAATCCTTTCGCAAAGGATGTCCATCAAATCCGTAATCCGTCAAAATGCGCCTCAAATCAGGCTGTCCGGAAAATAATACACCGAACATGTCATAACATTCACGTTCCCACCACGTTGCATTTTTCCATAAATGATGAACGGAGGGAACCGGTTCTTTTTCATCTGTATGAACAATGATACGAATACGCTGATTCAATGTTACAGATAAAAGATTATAGACAACATCAAATCTTTTTTGACGGTAGGGATAATCAACACCGCACAAATCCATCAATTGTTCGAATTTGCAAATGGGATGATTTTTAAGCAGAATTAACACATCAAGCAAACAGTTGAGTTTAACCAATATGATTAGTTCATCGTGATCAAACTCAGCCTTGGCAACGCCATTTGACGAAGACATGAGCATCATGCCAATCGCCTGCAAATTTGCTTTTTGACTTAAAGTTCTTTTTTTTGAATTTCCTGTAAAATTAACCACGAAGAATTGTCCCTGTACGCTTGATTTTCTTTTTCAACAACATAATACCATAAATTAATGCCTCAGCGGTTGGCGGACACCCGGGTACATAAACATCTACAGGGACAATACGATCACATCCCCTTACGACTGAATAGGAATAATGATAATATCCCCCACCATTTGCGCAGGATCCCATTGAAAGAACCCATCTTGGTTCTGACATCTGGTCATATAATCGACGTAAAGCAGGTGCCATTTTATTCGTTACCGTACCAGCCACAAGCATGACATCTGCCTGTCTGGGCGATCCCATTGGTACAACCCCCATACGATCCAAGTCATAACGTGGCATATAGGCATGAATCATTTCAACAGCACAACAAGCCAATCCAAAAGTCATTGGCCAAAGACTGCCAGTTCTTCCCCAATTGATTAATTGGTCAAGCTTGGCAACAACAAAACCTTTATTTGAAATTGCCCCCGTTATTCCTTTAATAACTGCATCCTGTTCAGATCCAGGAGGTAACGTTTCTTGATTCCAGTAAATCTGATCAGGATCAGATTTATTTGTTATTTTTATATTCATTATCTACTCGTTTTAACCGACAATGGACTTATTTTTACTTAATCCCATTCCAGTGCACCTTTGCACCATTCATACGCGAAACCTATGGTCAGGACTAAAAGAAATACAACCATAGAGAAAAAACCGAACATGCCAGTTTTAGACAGGGTCAAAGCCCATGGAAACAGAAACACCATTTCCAGATCAAATATCGTGAATAATATTCCCACCAAATAATAGCGCACGTCAAACATATGACGTGCATTTTCAAATGCCGGAAATCCGCACTCATAAGGCGTTATCTTTTCAGCATATGGTTTTTGTTTTGCACAAAATAATGCCGCACCCAACATTGCAACCGCAATTATTAAAGAAATAATCCCAAATATTAACACGGGTAAATAACTGTTTAAAATTGCCTGCATGGCTAATACTCTTTAATTTTTTATAGAAAATTAAATCATTTATCAAAAATGAACTCAATTCTTTATATCAAAGAAAAAAAAGAATTACACTGTTAATATTAAATATATTGATTTTTATTGATTATTTTAATAAATTTGATGGAACAAATTATTTTGATGAAAATTTTAGTGATTTTCTATTATTGTGCCATTATACTATAAATTAAATGGCGCGAGTGACGGGGCTCGAACCCGCGACCTCCGGCGTGACAGGCCGGCGCTCTAACCAAACTGAGCTACACCCGCGCATTATATGAAGCTTTTCTAAAAGCTCTTTAATATTTTGTCAATATTAATATTTAATAAAACATTAATTTATGGTGGGCGATGACAGGCTCGAACTGCCGACCCTCTCGGTGTAAACGAGATGCTCTACCAACTGAGCTAATCGCCCGCTCCGTTTACCGGAACAACGACTTCTTAACACTGAAGCCGTTGTGTTGTCCAGTCATTTTTTCAAAAAAAATGAACTTTTTTTTAAAATTATTTACTAACAGCTTCTTTTAACAATTTACCAGGTTTAAAACGTACTGAAGTAGATGCTGGAATCTTGATTTCTTCACCTGTACGTGGGTTACGCCCTTTGGCTGCTTTACGATGAGCAGTGACGAAACTGCCAAAACCTACAAGGCGAACCTCTTGTTTTTTTGCAAGTGTTTCTTCAATAGTACTCAATACTGCATCAATAACCTCACCTGATTTAGCTTTTGACAATTCTGTTTTTTCAGCAACAGCGGCAACAAGTTCTTGTTTATTTAGAGGTTTTTCCATTCTTTTTTCTTTCTATAATAATCACAGACTAAATTTAACTGCTAATGGATATTACATCCATATCTTAAACTATTGAAGCACTTTTCAAGAACGTCAACCGTTCAAGGACTTCAATAGTTATTTTAATACATTTATTCTATTTTTGGTTGCAATATCACCACATTATTTAATGTGCCAGCTGTTTTTTTGATGAAACATTACTTTTTTTCGCAATTACTGGTGCAGAGGTTTCCTCTAGCTCAATAGATTCGTAGGGTCTAATCAATGCTTGATGAATAACATCATCTACCATTTTAACCGGAACAATTGTCAGATTTGATTTGACATTATCGGGTATTTCCACCAAATCCCTTTCATTTTCTTGAGGAATGAAAACTTTCTTAACTCCTGCACGCAATGCAGCAAGCAATTTTTCCTTAAGACCGCCTATAGGTAAAACCCTGCCCCGCAAAGTGATTTCCCCTGTCATGGCTATATCCTTACGAACAGGAATACCTGTCATAATGCTGACAATACTGGTTGCCATCGCAACACCAGCAGATGGTCCATCCTTTGGGGTTGCACCCTCAGGAACATGAACATGTATATCATGCTTTTCAAACAAGTCAGGATGTATTCCAAATTGTAAAGCTCGACTTTTTACATAAGATAAGGCTGCAGATACACTTTCCTGCATTACCTCGCCAAGCTTCCCGGTTATCTTTATATGCCCCTTGCCTGGAACCATGACACTTTCTATATGAAGAATGTCACCACCTACTTCTGTCCACGCAAGTCCAGTTACGACACCTATAATATCGCGTTCTTCACTTTCACCATAAAAATACCGTTTAACCCCGACATAATCCTCCAGATTATCCAACGTGATCTTTACATGGTCACATTCTCCAGAAACGATCTTCTTGACAATTTTACGAGCAATTTTCGCTATCTCTCGTTCAAGATTACGTACACCTGCCTCACGGGTATATGTGCGGACAAGTTCACGCAAAACCTCATCATCAATTGACCATTCTGTAGGTTTAAGACTGTGAGATTCCCCCTCCTTCTTGATCAAATGCTGACAGGCGATCTGAACCTTCTCATCTTCTGTATAACCGGCAATGCGGATAATTTCCATACGATCCAATAAAGGTTGTGGCATATTGAAACTATTTGCCGTTGTAATGAACATTACATCAGAAAGATCATAATCGACTTCTAGATAATGATCTACAAACGTGGAATTCTGTTCAGGATCAAGAACTTCCAAAAGAGCGGAAGCTGGATCTCCGCGCCAGTCTGCTCCAAGTTTATCAATTTCGTCCAGTAAGAATAAAGGATTAGAAGTCCCAGCCTTTTTCATTCCCTGAATAATTTTACCGGGCATTGCACCAATATATGTTCGACGATGTCCACGAATCTCGGCTTCATCGCGTACACCCCCCAAGGACATACGAACATATTCACGTCCCGTTGCCTTGGCTATAGAACGGGCAAGGGATGTTTTACCAACACCTGGTGGTCCAACAAGGCATAAAATTGGACCTTTAAGTTTGGAAGAGCGGATTTGAACAGCAAGATATTCAAGAATTCTTTCCTTTACCTTTTCCAGTCCATAATGATCGTGGTTTAAAATTTCCTCCGCTTTTTTTAGATTCTTGGAAATTTTGGAACGTTTTTTCCAAGGCAAACCTACAATCCAGTCTAAATAATTACGTACAACGGTTGCCTCTGCAGACATCGGACTCATCCCGCGTAATTTTTTAAGATCAGATAATGCCTTGTCACGAGCTTCCTTGGTTAAGCGAAGTTTTTTTATCTTGTCTTCTAATTCTGTCAACTCATCTTTACCGTCTTCGCCCTCGCCCAATTCTTTTTGAATAGCCTTTAACTGCTCATTCAAATAATATTCGCGCTGTGTCTTCTCCATCTGTTTTTTAACACGATTTCGTATACGCTTTTCAACTTGCAATACTCCAACTTCTGTTTCCAAATGTTCAAGAAGTTTTTCCAAGCGTTTTTTCAAATCAACCGTTTCAAGTATTTCCTGTTTTTCAGAAACTTTAAGATTAAGATGGCTTGTAATTGTATCTATAGCCTTGGAAGAATTTTCAATTTGATTGACAGCTACCAGAACTTCAGGCGCGATCGACTTGTTCAGTTTAACATATTGCTCAAACTGATTAGTCATTGTTCTTTTTAAGACATTAATCTCCTTGTCATCATTCTCCGTTTCTTCAATAAGCTCAACCTCTGCCTCAAAAAAAGCTTCATGATCAATAAATTTCTTGACCTTGGCACGTTGAATACCCTCTACCAATACCTTGACTGTTCCATCAGGTAATTTTAACAACTGTAAAATAGTTGCAATTGTTCCAAATGAATAAACATCCTTTTCCGTAGGATCTTCAACTGAAGCATCTTTTTGGGAAACAAGCAATATTTTTGAATGATTTTTTGTAACTTCCTCTAAAGCGCAGACCGATTTTTCTCGCCCTACAAATAAAGGTACAATCATATATGGAAATACAACAATATCCCTTAACGGTAGAACAGCCATAATATTGGGCTGTCTTATTTCTTGGTCTTTATTGGCATCCTTCTCTTTTTCTTCAGAGATTTCGGATTCAATTTTCTTTTCTGTCATAAATTTATGACCTCCTTATATGGACGATCCTGTAAGAATGCCCAGGATGGCACATTCTATAAGATTACAATCTTAATATTATATATGCAGTGTATTAATTTTTTTTAAAGTAATAAACAGAATTAATTATTCTGAACCTTTATGAGTAAAAAACAATCCTAAATATCAAGATTTATTACAGATAATAAATTAATATAAAAAAAATTTACATCAAAAATAAGATATTTCTCAACCTTTTTTGATAATAATAAAAAAGACCCTTTTTAAAAGAGTCTTTTCCATAAAACAATAAGTGTTTATGCAGTTTGTTCTTTATGAGGGGATATCTCCTCATAAACATAAACCGGTTCCTCTTTATGGTTAATCACCTCTTTATTAATGACAACTTTGCTTACCCCTTTAAGATCTGGCAATTCATACATTGTCGACAAAAGAATATCTTCCAGAATTGAACGCAACCCACGCGCACCTGTCTGTCGTTCAATAGCCTTATTAGCAATTTCCTGAATAGCTTCTTCTGTAAATTGCAATTTCACGTTCTCCATTTCAAACAGTTTTTGATATTGTTTTACTAGAGCATTTTTTGGCTCAGTCAGTATCTTCATCAAGGCTTTTTGATCAAGATCATCAAGTGTAGCGATTACGGGCAATCTTCCAATAAATTCAGGAATTAACCCGAATTTCATCAAATCTTCGGGTTCCATCTGTCGAAACAATTTCCCAACTTCTTTATGATCTTGTGAATTTACATCTGCACCAAATCCAATCGTGTACCCTACACTCCTATCACTAATGATTTTATCCAAACCTGCAAATGCACCACCACAAATAAAGAGAATATTCGTAGTATCCACTTGCAGGAATTCCTGTTGCGGATGTTTCCGTCCTCCTTGAGGAGGAACAGATGCAACAGTACCTTCCATAATCTTAAGAAGAGCTTGCTGAACACCTTCGCCACTTACATCCCTTGTAATTGAAGGATTATCGGATTTACGTGAAATTTTATCAATTTCATCAATGTAAACGATACCCCGCTGCACCCGTTCCACGTTATAATCTGCAGCCTGTAACAATTTCAATAATATGTTTTCGACATCTTCACCAACATATCCTGCCTCGGTCAGGGTTGTTGCATCTGCCATTGTAAAAGGAACATCCAGAATTCTTGCAAGAGTTTGGGCCAACAAGGTTTTACCGGTTCCGGTTGGTCCAATAAGCAGAATATTGGATTTAGCTATCTCCACATCACCAGCTTTATCGATCTGGTTTAACCGTTTATAATGATTATGAACAGCAACGGACAAAACCTTTTTTGCGTCTGTCTGTCCTATAACATAATCATCCAAAATTTTACAAATTTCTTTAGGAGTGGGTAGATTGCCTTGTTTTTTTGCTATTTGCGTTTTATTCTCTTCACGCACAATATCCATACATAATTCGACACATTCATCGCAAATAAATACGGTTGGACCTGCGATTAATTTACGCACCTCATGCTGTGATTTCCCGCAAAAGGAGCAATATAATGCATTTTTTGAATCTTTTTTATTATCAGTCATTTTAACCTTCACCCCCAATTAAAGTCAGGGTCAGAAATACCAACCAGTAAATATCATTATATAAATTATTTAGTTAAATAAGATAATTTTTAAAGAAATCTTATAATAATATTATGACTATTTGTCACTTTCTTTTAACAAATCTGCATTACGATTTTGAACCACCTTATCAATTATACCAAAATCCCTAGCCTCTTCAGGTGACATATAACTGTCTCTTTCAAGACGTTGTTCAATTTCCTCTAGTGTTCTTCCGGTATGCAATTTATAAATCTCGTTAAGCTTTTTACGTATTTCCAATATTTCTTTGGCCTGAATTTCTATATCGCTTGCCTGACCTTGCGCACCACCAGAAGGCTGATGAACCATAATTCTCGCATTGGGCAAGGCAAATCGATTATTGGATTCACCTCCACATAAAAGTAATGATCCCATTGAGGCAGCTTGACCAATGCAGACAGTACTCACAGGACAACGTATATATTGCATCGTATCATAAATTGCCAAACCAGCCGATACTACACCACCAGGGCTGTTGATATAGAAAGAAATTTCTTTTTTTGGATTTACACTTTCTAAATATAATAACTGAGCAGAAATCAAAGATGCAACTTGATCATATACAGGACCCGTGAGAAAAATGATTCTTTCCTTAAGCAGACGAGAATAAATATCAAAAGCACGTTCCCCTCTGGACGTTTGTTCAACAACCATTGGAACAAGTGTATTATCATATATTTCCAGAGACTTGAAATCTCTCATTAATTTTCTTCCCAAATTTATGTTTGATTAAATAATAGTATATTTATTCAATTTAAGAAAATAAATACAACAAAAATAAGATAGAATTCAATTTTCCAAAAAAAGAATGTCTGGAAAAATTTCCAGACATTCCCAATACCAAAATCTATGAAATTCCTAAATCTTAACAGTGGGCATCTTAGAGAGCTCTTCCGGACTCACCTCTTTATCCTCTACCGTGGCAAGCTCTGTAATATAATCAAGAACTTTATTCTCGTATAGTGGACCGCGAATAGATTCGACAGCCTGCGGATTTTTCTGGAAAAATTCCATAACTTCTTTTTCTTGCCCCGGATAACGCATTGCCTCGGCCCGCATCGCCTGAAAAAGTTCGTCTTCATTAATTGTTATCGAATTAACTCTTCCAATTTCAACAACCAGCAATCCAAGGCGAACACGTCTTTCTGCAATTTTGCGATAATCTGCCTTTAAAGTTTCCTCGTCTTTGTTCTTGTCTTCTTCATCAAGAAGATCATTTTTACGGTCATTTTCAATACGCTGCCAAATTTGCTTGAATTCTGTATCAACCAATCCTTCAGGCAATTCAAAATTAACTTTCCCAGCCAACACATCCAAAATATCACGTTTCAATCTCAAACGGGACATCTGATCATATTCAGCAACAATTTGCTTTTCAACAGCTTCTTTTAGTTTATCTAAATTTTCAAATCCGAGTTTGGTTGCAAATTCATCGTTCACTTCAGGAACAATAGCCTCTTTTAAGGTTTTTGCCTTGATATCGAATGTTGCCTCCTTGCCAGCCAAATTGGCAGCCTGATAGTTTTCAGGGAAAGTAACCGTTATTACTTTTTCCTCTCCTGGTGTCATTCCTTCAATCTGTTCTGCAAATCCCGGAATAAACCCCTTACCACCAATTTCAACATCAACATTCTCTGCAGTGCCACCCTCAAAAGCTACGCCTTCAACCTTACCCACAAAATCAACAGACAGAACATCACCGGATTTAGCAGGCCGCTTTTCATCAATAGCCTTAAATTCACGTTGCCGTTGGGCAATTGTGTCAAAAGCAGATTTAAGCGATTTTTCATCTGGCTTGGCTTTTAAGCGAGTCAAATGAATATCTTTAAGATCTGGAATTTCAAAGTCTGGAATCAATTCAACTTCAAAAGTGAATTCCAGATCATCCCCCTTTTTATAACCCTCTTTGAGATTGACCGATGGTTGACGGGCAGGTCGCAGACCTCTTTCACTCAATGTATCTCTGACTGCATTTGAAATCGCCTCATTGACAACCTCATTCTGAACAGATTCTCCATAACGTTGCTCAACAATCGTTAATGGCACTTTTCCCGGCCTGAAACCAGGGATATTCATCTCGTGTCCAAGTTTTGTTAATCGTTGATTTCTCGTTTCAGCGAGTTGTTTTTCTTCAATAATGATTTTGAAGCCGCGTTTTAAGCTTTCAGAAAGCGTTTCAGTAACCTGCATCAGCCAGGCCATCCTCTCGGTCTAAATTAAATTTTACCCTAATATTATAGAGCGTTTCAGAATTAACATTAATTTATATCACTTTAACAGCCAGATCACAAAAATCATATGGAATTAACATCATACGTTTTTGGTGCGGATGGAGGGACTTGAACCCCCACGACTTGCGCCACTAGATTCTAAGTCTAGCGTGTCTACCAATTTCACCACATCCGCACGTCTGTGCATTGAAGTTTTTCTATTTAACGCACTATCTATCGCAGGGCAACAATTTTTTTAACAAAACTCAATTTTTCTTATTTTCATTTTTCTACGTGATATCGACCATTATCTCTCGCCTTGCCAAGATTGTGAATTAAGTCCATTGCATTAGGCCAAGAGTTGTTATGTAAAAAAGCTGCCTCTCCATGAATCCAGACCGCGGCACAAGACGCTTCCCATACCTCCATACCACACGCAAGCAAAGTCGCGATGACTCCCGTTAGTACATCCCCAGATCCTGCTGTCGCCAATCGTGCATTTGCATGACAATTGACCGCTACCCTGCCATCGGGAGAAGCTATTAATGTATCCGGACCTTTGAGAATGACCACTGTATTAAGAATACTAGCTGCCTTTTTAACCGCTTCAATCCGGCAATCTTTAAAATCACCAAATATCCGTTTAAATTCACCTATGTGAGGCGTAATAACGGCACATTGTTTCAACAAATCAAAATTTTCTTTTGTCAAAGCGCTTGCATCGGCAACAATCGTTTTATTTGTCTTGATTAAATTTGTTAGGGATATTTTAACCTCATCTTCTGTCAGACCAGGCCCGCATACCCAGACTTTTCTTCGTTTATCCTGTAAGGTATCAGTGAAATCACCCTCATCAACCATAAAACAGGGTGAAGTTAACAAATATAAATCACGGCTACCAAAGGCAAAGATATGCACCAATCCAGCCCCGCAGGAAGAAGCTGCTAATGCTGATAAACGAGCGGCTCCTGTTACCGTTCCCCCTCCCACAACATTTACAATGCCACGATGATATTTATAATCTTCAACGTCTGCAATTGGAAGTTCCCATAATCCCGGTTCGTTCAACCAGGTATTTATTGATAGCTCTGACAATATGTTTTCTGGTATACCTATATTTGCAATAACAAGTTTACCTATATATTCTCGTCCAGGTAAAAGATAATGTCCCGCTTTGGCTCTACAAAACGTTACGGTCAATTCAGCGTGGGGAGCATAACCTCTGATTATACCCGTCTTGCCATCAACACCAGAGGGCATGTCTATGGCAACAAGATGATCTGCAGCATTCAACACCGAACTTATATGATCATCAATGTCACGAGATAATCCCGCACCAAAAACAGCATCCACAACTAAATCTGCATCCCTCACAGATTGAATATTAAAATCAGTTTTATCGCCATTCCATTGAACAAAAGCCTTGTAAGCATCAGTTCCCTTTTCTGGAGGTTTCAAAGAGGCAACCTTAACTGGCCATCCCTCATTGGCAAGTATGTGTGCCACGACATATCCATCACCTCCATTATTTCCAGGACCGCATAAAACAAGTATTTTACAAGGTTTATAAAATTGCATAATTGCCCGTGCAACAGCTAATCCAGCATTTTCCATCAAAGTTAAAACAGGCAAATATTGCATTGCGATCTTGTCAACCTGATTCATTTCTTCTGGATTTATCAGAAGCAAATTAGTTTTTTCATTTTTTAATTGCATAATGATATATCTTTCAATGTGATGAATTAAGTATATCACTTATAATTATAACTACGAATGATTATAATATGGCAAACTATAAAGAAAAATTGCTTTTTTTGCCTTTATTTGACATGAATGATTTTAACAATCATCACGTCAATGATAAGACGGATTTAATCTATCGAAACCACAATATCTAGGAAATTAGTATGGCTCATATGAATTTTTACTGGGGAATTATCACTTCGATTAACTCTATTGCTCTTTCCATATGGATCGGAAGTCTGTTTTTTTATTGTCTGAGTGTTCAATCATCAGTGGGATTACTTGATAAAACACTCAAATCTTCCGTATTATTGCAAAACCTGAAAAGAATTTATCAACTTAATGGTTTTAACGCTTTTGCCATCCTGATTTGTCAATTGATTCTTTTTATTCACCACTATTTTGACAAAACTGTAAACTGGTCTGGTTATGCCGCCATAATTACCACTATTCTAATGATAATTTTCCATCTATATAGTTTTACGTCAGCCTATCAAAAAGCAAACCGATCTATACGACCTAAGACTGATCTTTATAATAAAATTTGTAATATTTTCAAATTAATTATATTTTTGGGAATAATAGACATTTTATTATTAAATTTTTAATGAAATTATTATTAGTTATTCTGTTTTACAACAAAATAAGTATATTGATTAATTACAATATTCTTATTATATAAATGAATAAGCTATTTTTATTATTTTTAAGTGTTAACGGTAAGTTTTATTTTGCCTTCTCATATACAAAAAAACAAATTAATTGACAACAATACATCTACAAATCTTGCGATTGAAAAAATTGAGACTTTTGAACAACTCAAATTGTCTCCCTCAATTTTGTCAGCCATTGATAAAATAGGATTTGACAAGCCTACGGAAATTCAGGCAGCTGTCATTCCCATGGCTTTGCAAAAAAAAGATATCGTTGGGATAGCCAGAACCGGTACCGGTAAAACCGTCTCTTTCACATTACCAATTCTCGAGATGCTTTCCCAGTCCAAGGGACGTGCAAGAATGCCACGCGCTTTAATTCTAGAACCCACTCGTGAATTGGCACTTCAGGTTGCAGATAATCTGAAACTATATAATAAATATGTAAAATTTTCCCATAGTTTACTCGTTGGTGGCGAAAGTCAGTCTGAACAGAAAGAAAATCTTCGACGTGGAACCGATATTATTATTGCAACACCGGGTCGATTGATTGATTTGTTTGGTCAGGGAGCAATTTTACTCAATCAGATTCAGATACTCGTCATTGATGAGGCAGATCGTATGCTCGATATGGGTTTCATCCCAGACATTGAAAAAATTGTTTCCTATTTACCCCAACAAAAACAAACCCTGCTTTTGTCAGCTACGATGCCCCCAGAAATCAAAAGATTGACAAATTCTTTTCTTGTAGATCCAATTGAAATATCTATTTCACCACCTTCATCAGTAGCCTCAACTATTGAATCGAAAGTTATCATCGTTCCTGATAACAAAAAAAGAAAAATTTTACGCACTCTTTTACAGCAGGAAAATGTAAAAAATGCGATAATTTTCTGTAATAGAAAAAAAGATGTTGACATTTTAACTCGTTCCCTGAAGAAACATGATTTCAAAAGTGCCTCTCTTCATGGTGATATCGCACAACATCATCGAACCCAAACGATGGAAGATTTTAAAAATGGAAAAATTCGGTTCCTCGTTTGTTCTGATATTGCCGCACGAGGGATAGATGTTGAAAATCTAACGCACGTTTTCAACTTTGATATACCTCTTCAACCCGAAGATTACGTACATCGAATTGGAAGAACAGGAAGAGCGGAAAAAACGGGTTATGCTTACAGCCTTGCAACACTTGAGGAAAAAGAGTTAATTGTAAATATCGAAAAACTTATAAATGAAACCATTCCCGTTCTTGATATTAACGATTTTATGAATACCTCTAAAGAAACAGATAATTCAACAGATAAGAAATTGGTTAAAAATAAAAATTCTCGTCAACAAAAAACCAAATCTAGAAAGGCGGATAATAAGAATTTGATTGAAGTTGCTCCACGTATTCCCCTAACACATGCATTAATTGATAACGATACACCTGTTATTGGATTTGGACAATTTGTACCTGCCTTTATGCTATCGCCGTTTCGTAAGCTTTAAAAAAAGAAACTGAAGATAAATAACATTATTATTTATCTTCAGTTAAAATTTAAACCGATATGAATTTCAGAACATATTCAGGGTTAGTCGAGCTTCATCGCTCATTCTTGAAGGATCCCAGGGAGGGTCCCAGACAATTTCCACCTTTACTTCGGTCACCCCTTTAACTTTTTCAATAGCTTGCTGAACCATGACGGGTAATTCTTGCGCACTTGGGCAATTAGGCGCTGTTAAAGTCATTTCAACTTGCACCTTTCCATCATCATGTAAATCGATAGCGTAAATTAATCCCAAGTCATATACATTAACTGGAATTTCTGGATCATAAATTGTTGAAACAGCATCAATAATTGCATTTTCATCAATTTCTTCCTTAGGATTGTTAATCTGTGGGTTTGAATTATCCTCAGGTTTCCAAGCCTCGATATTTTCTTGATTAACATCAGATTCAGATGTAGATACTGCTTTTCCAATATTATCTGACCTTTTTTGATCAACATTATCCATAAAAAAACTCTGCCATTCATATAATTATGGGTAAAAAATCTTTATCAATGATTAGATCTTTGAAAAAAATCAATAATCATGTTCAATCCATCCACAAATTTATCGATCTCATCAAAAGTTGTATAAACTGCAAAACTAGCCCGCGATACGCTTGTATAACCAAATTTTTTCACTAACGGTTCAGCACAATGCTGACCTGCACGAATGGCGATACCATTTTGATCCAACAGGGTTGCAATATCATGAGCATGAATATCCTTTATCGAAAAAGAGATTACCCCTCCCCTTAAAGATGATGATCCCAATATAGATAAACCAGGAATATTCCTCATTTTAATCAGCGCATATTCAACCAGATTTTTATCATGCTGCATTAAAATATCATATCCGATAGATAAAACATAATCTATTGCAGCCCCCAAACCGATCACCTCAAGTATGGGTTGTGTACCGGCTTCAAATTTAGTAGGAATTTTTGCCCAGGTTGACCGTTCAAAAGTCACATTCTCAATCATGTCCCCTCCTCCCATAAAGGGAGGCATTTGATCCAGACATTCTTTTTTTCCCCATAAAATGCCAATACCCGTAGGACCGTAAAGTTTGTGTCCTGTAAAAGTGTAAAAATCTATATCAAGATCCTGAACATTAACCGATTGATGAACAATTCCTTGACTGCCATCAACAAGAATTTTGGCACCATTCTTGTGTGCCATCTCAGCCAGCATTTTGATTGGATTAATCGTTCCCAACACATTGGACATATGGGTTACAGCAACCAATGCAATATCATTTTCAATTAAAATTTGTTCAAATGCCAATATATCGATATCACCATTTTCCAATATTGGTGCAATGTATAAATGGATCCCTAATCTGTCACGCAACATTTGCCAGGGAACAAGATTGGCATGATGCTCCATTTCAGTTATTAAAACACCCTGCCCCTTTTTTATCAGACCTCCATAGGAAAAGGCTACAAGATTGATCGCTTCAGTACTATTTTTAGTAAAAATCACTTCATCGGACGTAAATGCATTTAAAAAACCGGCAATTTTTTTTCGGACTGATTCATATTGATCTGTAACAGCCTCACTCATGGCATAAATGCCTCGATGCACATTTGCATATTGCGTATATGCGGCGTTTTGCATCGCTTCAATAACCTGTATTGGTTTTTGGGCTGATGCGCCACTGTCCAAGAATACAAAATCTTTACCGTGAATTTTTTGTTTTAAAATTGGAAAATCATTTCTAATTTGCTCAATATTAAAAGAATAGACAGGGTTAGACATCGCAATCACTTTTCAAGTTGAGGCGGTTACGTAATAATATAATAAATTCTGCAATAGGGTATCTTCGATCTTTTCAATAGACTCGTTAACAAATGCATTAATCAACATTTCTCTGGCCAATTCATAAGAAATTCCACGAGACATTAAAAAAAACAATTGTTCTTGGTCCAATGCCCCTATTGCTGCACCATGGGAACATTTAACATCATCTGCATAGATTTCAAGCTCAGGTTTAGTATCTATTTCCGCTTTATCTGACAATAATAGGGCCTGGTTTTGCTGCTGTGCATCCGTTTTCTGGGCTAAACGATTGACTAGCACCTTGCCCTGATAAACCCCATGACTGTTATCAGATAGGATATTTTTAACATTCTGATTGGATTGACAATGTGGAACACTATGAACCACTTTTGATGCAATATCGGCATGCTGTTGACCTGACAAAATCTGGACAGCATCAAAATCTGCCTTACTCCATTCCCCGGCCAAATCAATATTCAGTTCATAACGTGAAAATCTGGAACCTTTATTCAACAAAAATTGCTGATAACATGCATGATCAGACAATTTAACATAATTACTAGAACAATTATAGCTTTCTGATAATGTATGGTTGATAATGGTATAGTTTAGTTTAGACTTTCTTCCCAGTTCTATTTCATGAACGGAATTTGCAAAATAAACACCTTTTCCATAATTTATTTCAATTACAGAACATTTATTTTCTTTCTCAATATAAAATGAATACTTTGGTGAAAAAAACAGTTTTTCAGTTGTTTCAGCTTTCCCTAGATTAATACATAAAATTGTCTGATCATTGAAATTTTTATTACAATTAAATTGCAAAACGGGATTTTCAACAACTTTGTTCAATGCCGTCAAAAAATCATCGTTCGGAATTGACCAACCACTTTTGAAATTCTTATTTAAAGAAAATTCGTTTGAATGAAAACTAATTGTTGAAAAAGTCTCTAGATATTGACCATTATAGGTGATTATTCTAGGTAAATTTAGCAAATCTACGGTTAATATTTCTTCTAAGGCCCTATGAACAAACGCTTCATCAATAACAAAATCACGCGAAAAATCTGTTTTTTGCAACCATTTCAAATCGCTGTATTTCCAAGCTTCAGTTTTACGTGTCGGGAATTGAAGAGTCAGCAATTTATCAACAATATTTCTCTTGTCTTGTAAATATTCAGATAAAGACAACCTATTTAATATTTCCAACCAATTTTCACGCTTGTTCATCGCGGTGACATTATTCATCAATTTCATCCAAAAACCGTCCGTAACCTTCTTTTTCAAGCTGAAGTGATAAATCAGCTCCTCCAGTATGGATAATGCGACCCCTTGCTAAAATATGGATATAATCAGGCTTGATATAATCCAATAAACGCTGATGATGAGTGATAATTAAAGAGGAAAATTCTGAAGATTGAAGAGTGTTAACTCCTTCTGCGACAATACGCAGCGCGTCAATATCTAACCCACTGTCAGTTTCATCCAATATTGCAAAAGATGGTTGCAATAAGGACATTTGCAGAACCTCATTTCGTTTTTTCTCACCTCCAGAAAAACCGACATTTACATTGCGTTTAAACATGTCTGTTGGAAATGAAAGCTTTTTTGCCAACTGACGGGCCAGTTTAAGAAAAGACACCGCGTCAAGTTCTTCCTGTCCTCGCGCCTTACGAACGGAATTGGTTGCTGTACGTAAAAAATTGGCATTATTGACCCCAGGAAGCTCCACGGGAGACTGAAAGGCAAGAAACAATCCCGCCACGGCTCTATCATCAGGAGACATTTCCAGAAGATTCTCCCCTTTAAACCATACCTGACCAGATGTCACTTTATAACTGGGATGACCAGACAAGATATAGGAAAGCGTTGACTTACCAGAACCGTTAGGTCCCATAATAACATGAGTTTCACCAGCGGGAATTGATAAATTGACACCTTTCAAAATTTGCTTTGATCCATTTTCAACAGTATCATCAATAACGGATGCATGTAAATTTTTAATTTCTAATAACATATTCATAGTTTAAACTAACCCACACTTCCTTCAAGACTTATCTGTAAAAGCTGTTGCGCTTCTACAGCAAATTCCATTGGAAGCTCTTTTAAAACATCTTTACAAAACCCGTTCACAATCAATCCGATTGCCGCTTCCTTGGTTAATCCACGCTGTTGACAGTAAAATAACTGTTCTTCGGAAATCTTGGAAGTTGTCGCTTCATGTTCAATTTTGGCGGAACTATTTTTACTTTCAATATAGGGAACTGTATGTGCACCGCAATTATTTCCGATCAGTAAACTGTCACATTCAGTGAAATTGCGACTGTTTCGGGCTTTTGGCATCATTCTAACCAATCCACGATATGTACTGTCAGATTTTCCTGCACTAATGGTTTTTGCCAAAATGGTGGAACGTGAATTGGCTCCTATATGAATCATTTTTGTACCGGTATCAGCCTGCTGATATCCATTTGTTACCGCTACAGAATAAAATTCCCCGATTGATCCTTCCCCTTGTAAAATGCAGGAAGGATATTTCCAGGTAATTGCCGATCCGGTTTCAACCTGTGTCCATGAGATACGTGACCGTACACCACGGCAAGCACCACGCTTGGTAACAAAATTGTAAATTCCACCCTTACCATTTTTATCACCCGGATACCAGTTTTGGACTGTGGAATATTTTATAAAAGCCTCACTCATGGCCACAAGTTCTACAACAGCAGCATGCAATTGATTTTCATCCCGTTGAGGAGCTGTGCATCCCTCCAAATATGATACGGTAGAAGCATCATCAGCAATAATGAGCGTACGTTCAAATTGTCCGGTATTTTTTGCATTTATACGAAAATAGGTTGAAAGTTCCATAGGGCATTTCACACCTTTCGGAACATATACAAATGAACCATCCGTAAAAACAGCGGAATTCAAGGCTGAATAAAAATTATCTCCCTGTGGCACCACACTACCAAGATATTTTTTAACCAAATCTGGATAAGATTGTATAGCTTCTGAAATTGGACAAAAAATCACACCCGCTTTCGCAAGAGTTTCTTTAAACGTCGTGGCAACAGAGACACTATCAAAAACTGCATCAATGGCAACAGGTACAGTCTCTCCATTTTCCGGTTTTTCAACCCCCGCCAAAATTTCCTGTTCTCTTAAGGGTATACCCAATTTTGCATATGTTTTTAACAATTCGGGATCAACCTCATCCAGAGACTTTGGTCCTTTTTTCTTTTTTGGGGCTGCATAATAATGCAAGTCCTGGAAATCAATTTCAGGATGTTTGAACTTACCCCATGTTGGAGCCTCCATGGTCATCCACATCCGATAGGCTTTCAAACGCCATTCCAGCATCCAATCAGGCTCATTCTTGCGAGCAGAAATTGAACGGATAACATTTTCATCAAGTCCCTTGGGTAGGATATCCATTTCAATATCCGTTTCGAACCCCCACTTGTAGGTATCTGTCTTAAGCTGCTTCAACAAGGCCTCATCTTGGACATGTTTATTCATAATATGCTCTGTTTCTAAATGTTCGTTTCTTGAATTTGTTAATTCTTATTTAAGTCAAGTCTGGCAGAACTCTTTTTTAAATCTGCCAAAGTTAAAGTTTCAAAAACATTTTTTATTTGATAATTCAATACTTCCCATTTTCCATATAAAATACACTCTTCATTCTCAATACGACAATCATCCTTTTTACAATCAACCAACTTAATGGGTCCCTCAATAATTCTAACAACCGTAGCAAGGGAAATTTCACTAAGCTCATTCAATAGATAATACCCACTCCCCGGTCCTCTCGAAGATTTTGTCAAGGAAGCTTTGGTTAGCATTTTCAGTATCTTGGCAACAGTAGGTTCAGGAATATGTGTTCTCGCAGCAAGTGTGGATGAAGAGACAACAGTTTTATATTGATCAAGGCTTATGATAATAATCGTTGCATAATCAATAAGTTTGGATAGTTTCAACATAATTTATCAATTCGATCAAATAAAACATTTTATATAGGACTATATAAGTCCATTTTTATCGATTTAAAAGTTTTTTTATTTTTTTATAATACAACAGTTTAAGGATTAAAAAACAGTTTAACAAATAAAAAAAAGATTATTCCGATTGAAAATCCTACAATAGAACCATTTATCCGTATATATTGCAAATCCTTGCCTATTCGACATTCAAGTCGATCAACCAACGCTTGACTATCCCATTGCGAAACAGCAGTTTCAGTAAAACGGATCAACCCTTCCTTAAAATTTGGTAATGATCTTGAAATAAGTTTCAATATCGCCTTGTTTATTTTTTTTCTGATTTTGGGATCTTTTTGTAGCAGTTCAGAAAAATAATGAATTGAATCAATAATCACATTCCTAAACCATCCTTCCTCATTCCTGGCATCATCATGAATAAATTTTCTAATTTTTTTCCAAAGATTTTCACGCCATTCCTGTATACTTTCATGATTTACAATTTGTCTAAAGGCTTCAGATATATTTTTGACACGTTCAGGATCATTCTCAATTTTATCAATTTCATCCTTTATCCACTGGCCGATTTTTTCTCTTACAGCATCATTATGTGGATCTATCCGATCCATTTCCTTATTTACAGCGACCAAAACTTTTGTCGCAATTGAATCACCGATCATCCATCCCAGAAAACGACCACCCTGTTCTTCCACTCGACTATGAATCATTTCCCTGAGGCTGGATTCTTTTTCTTTAAGCGTTTTCTTAAGAATTTCCAAAATAAATGAAATTATGTCTTGATGCTGATCGATATCGAGCATTGTTCTTATAATTCTACCGATAAAAGGTGAGATTGATTCTCCACTCAAAAGACGATTTATAATTTTTGTTATTAAGTTACTGATCCGACCATCTTCAATCCGATCAAGAAAATCAGGAAGAGATTTCAACAAAATACTGCTCAGATATTCAATATTCTCTGTTTTATTCAAATATTTTCCCAAAAAACTTGGAAGATCCATTTTTTTCAAAATAAGAGTGATATCTTTCTCAGTAAAAATATACTGAGCTATAAACCATCCCAACCCGTATCCTAGACGTTTTTTTTGTTTTGGTAGAATTGCGGTATGAGGAATGGGCAAACCCATGGGATGTCGAAATAATGCCGTCACCGCAAACCAATCAGCACATCCACCGATAAATCCAGCCTGACTACCAGCCAAAATCAATTCAACCCAGAAATTATGTTTGATTCCTGTATAAGTCGTCAGATAATAGCCTAATAAAGTTATACATCCCATGATTAACAGCAAAATAGTTGCCAATCGATGATAGCGTAGGAAAATTATTTTTACGTGGTCATCTGGACTTGAAACTTTATTCATCGCCTTCAACATTTTTTCGTGTAATTATTGTTATCGTGAATTTATACCTTTTATTTCTCTTTATAATAATTAATCATATTAAGACAGATTTATTTATATGAAACTAGTAATGGATAATTTTGGATCATGACGGAATCAACGAACTCCTCTTCCCAGATACTTGATGAGCTGCTACAGTTAACTAATCAATTGAGATCAAAAAAAGATCACCAACCAACAGAAAATCCTGTCCTGACCTTAGCACAGAAAATTAACCAAAAATTAGAGTCAAATGATCTTACTACAGAAAATCTCAAAGAAATAATCCAGAAATTAAGAGATTCCGCTTTTTTGTCACATGCCAAACATCTGCAGAAATACCTTTACAATCCCACTAAAGATAATATTCGGCAACGTATCGAAACCGTCTTAAAAAAATTAATCCAGCAATCCGATTACGCAAACGAAAAAAATAAGGAAGCAAGTTTTGAAAATTTCAAGAAATTAGTTGAAACTACCAAATTTGCCGCAATTTTTACGGCACATCCAACTTTTTCCCTTGCCAATCCGGTTTACACAGCCTTGGCAGATATGGCCAGTCATCCTATAGATGATGACACAAATATTCCCTTTTTTACGACTCACAGACGATCTGCCCCCCCTGATTTGAAAGAAGAACTTCAACTTGCAAATAATGCCATTGTTAGGGGACGAAATGCTTTGGATCTGCTCAATTATACACTTTTTGAGACAGCAAAGGAATATTGGCCTGACCATTGGACCAATCTGAATCCCAGTCCAATTTTACTGAGCAGTTGGGTAGGATATGATACGGATGGCCGAAGCGACATAGGCTGGTGGGATAGTTTACTCATACGCCTACAGATGAAAAAATTACAATTGGAACGTCTATATCAGCAATTAGACAACATCCCAAATGGTGTCGACCAATTAAAAAATACTGTTGCAATTGCCCTAAACTGTGTCAAGAATCAAATCCATAACTGTCCTTTAAAGCCTGACCCTGATCAATTTTCAAATTTTTCCCGAATATTGATTGAAAACCGTCATGAATCAATTCTTTCAACCGATCAGCTTCTTCCTCTTTTTGATCAAGCCATGAACGATGTTGATGATAATTTCATTATTGATTTATTGATCGCGAAGGCGGGTTTTGTCACTCATGGTTTAAGTCTTTCACATTCCCATGTTAGACTTAATTCCACCCAAATTCATAATATGGCCCGTCAACGATTGGGGATAACCAGTAATCCTGAAAATCCTTCTCATACAAGAACACTTTTTAATACGATAAATACAGCATTGGATAAAATTGACCCTGTTCCTGTGGATTTCGGTGCTTTGCTAACTGAAAAGGCCTCGGCAAGCATATTAATGATGCTGTTAACCCAGATATTCAAACATATTGATAGCAAAACCCCTATTCGCTTTTTAATTGCGGAAACAGAAAGCGGTTTTACATTACTTATGGCCCTTTGGCTTGCAAGATTATTTGGGATTGAGAAAAATATCGAGATTTCGCCATTATTTGAAACAGATTATGCCCTCAATCATGGCGACAAGATTATTGAACAAGCCCTGAGATCACCGCATTGGCGCAATTACTTGAAAAAAACAGGCAAGTTATGCCTGCAATTTGGGTATTCTGATTCCGGCAGATTTATTGGTCAAATTGCAGCCACATATCAGATTGAAAAATTACGCAAGAAAATTGCAAAACTTTTGGCTAAATATCAATTATCAAATATTCAACTTATTTTATTCGATACACATGGCGAAAGTATCGGTCGTGGTGGTCATCCATTCAGCATGCAAGATCGTCTGGAATATCTATCCCCAAAAATTACTGAGCAATATTTTCATAAACTTGGTATACGAAGCAGACAAGAAACGGCCTTTCAAGGTGGAGACGGATATTTACTTTTTGGCACACAATTGCTGGCCAATGCCACAATCAGTATCATAGCAGAGCATATCTACGATTTTGATAAGGTTGAACATGATCCCATCTATGATGAAAAAGATTTTAATGCAGATTTTTTTTCAACGATCAATGCATCCATGAATGAATTGATTAATGATAAGGGATATGGAACCTTGTTAAGCACATTTGGTCCCTCCCTCATTGATCAAACGGGGTCAAGACCGGCAGTTCGCCAAAATGATACAGCAGCGGGAAGAAGTTATATAAAACATCCAAGGGAATTGCGTGCTATTCCTAACAATGCAATTCTACAACAATTGGGTTGGTGTGCTAATGTACTTCAAGGTTTGGGTACCGCAATGTCGGCCAACCCCGATACATTTGAAGAAATGTTGACAAACAGCAAACGGTTCAGGCAATCCCTCGATTTTGCCTTTCATGCCCTTAAGCACTCCGATGCATCTGTCTTGAGAGCCGGAATCTATATGCTTGATCCCGGCATCTGGCTAGATCGGGCTGCAACTGAAGAAAATCCTGTGATACAGGAATCCTATATGGCGCTGGCAAACGGATTGCAACGGCTGGATTGCTGGTCAAGTACCCAGGCAACTTTTCATCGCATACAGAAAGATCATATTATTCTTCTGTCAATTTGGAAAAATACGCCAATCATGGATGATAAGGAAATCCTGTTACATGCTATCCGATTGGCATTAATTGAAAAAATCTGGATGTTATCAACCAAGATTCCATATTTCTCTCCATTTAACGGTTATAACAGAGAACATTTGGATATTAAAATCCTGTGTTTGGAAATACCCTCGGTTTTGCATATGCTCGTCAATCATATCTTTCCACAAGCATCTGAACATGTATCCGATCTATATTTTTATGAACCAAAAGGTCCAAGAAATGAAGGTGCATATGCAATGGATGACCGTCAAATATTTAAACCCATGCAATATAATTTCGATTTGGTCAGGGAAATTTCAATCGCTCTCATTCATCGATTACATGCATTCGGATAAATAAAAGATAATAATAAATCTATTGTTTTAGTAAAAAATCGTTTACACTATACAACAAGATAGTTTTGTTCAAGGGAGTAACTTATGTTTTCTTTAATTGGCGCTATTATTGTTGGGTTTATTATTGGTGGTATTGCAAAATTACTTATGCCTGGAAAACAGCCGGGCGGATTTATTATCACCGTTCTTTTAGGAATTGCCGGTTCCGCTTTGGCAACTTGGTTAGGTGAGCTTCTTCATTTCTATCGTGATGGAGAAAAAGCTGGAATATTATTTTCAATTGTAGGAGCTGTTATCATTCTTTTTATTTATAAAAAAATTATGGAACATAAAGGGAATACCAGTTATTAAAAATATTATTTGACATGAGGCAATATTTAACTCTCATATCAATATTGCCTCTCACTTATTTTTATCTGATTTAAAATACTTCTAATATGTGAATATTCATTAATATAACTTATTTAACAAAGCAGATATATATACTTTGACGTTTGTTCATTCACTTGAAATTATGGTGTAAATAATGGTATCGTACAAAGTACCATCTTGTCTAAGAATATGTGCACGTAGAATTCCACCTTTTTTGCACCAAGTGGTTAAATTGCTCTTTGACTTTTGAAATTAAAAATATCAGTTCATAAACGACGGTGTTGGCTTGCAATTTTTCAAAAGCATATTCTAGCAATAAATATTTACAATTTATGTTTACATGAGTTCTTTGAAAAGATTTTACATACCATGTATAACCAATTTCCAAACGTCGCAGATCAGGGGCAATTCCAAAAAAAACTAGTTGTACCCAAAACTTTCCCTGTATTTTCATCAATAACGGCAAAAGGGTAACGCTCTTGACATTCTTTACCTCCAAAGCTTTATTAATATAATTTTAAACTTTAGAAAAATAAGTAATAATAGTAACACGAGGTTTCCATAAATCACCTTATTGACTTATCGCCTGCAACCCTTAACGTATTAAAATAAATCTACTGTTCTAATTGAACTTTATTTTCACTAGTTTTGATGTCTTAATTTAAAAAAAGATAAATTTATTTTAATAAATCCCATAAAATTTCAAAATTTTTTGATAAAGATTAATTATGATATAATTTTTTAAATTACACAAATAAAACCTAAAATATTTATTTAATCACATACATTTTCACAAAAAAACAGCCTTTTATACAAAAAAGGCTGCTTTAAATCGTATCAAATTGTTATTTAAAATTAGGCAGATTGACTAATAATTTCATCCGTAACATTACGGGGAACTGGATCATAATGATGGAATTGCATTGTAAAGGACGCACGACCTTTGGTCATTGAACGAAGATCAGAAATATAGCCAAACATTTCTTTCAATGGAACAAAAGCGCGAACCATGACAGTGCTTCCAGAAGTTTCTTGACTTTGAATCATTCCGCGACGACGGTTCAAGTCACCAACAACATCACCAACATGATCATTAGGTGTAGTGATTTCGACATCCATGATAGGTTCAAGAATGACAGGACCAGCTTTTTTCATTCCTTCACGGAAACAGGCTTTACCGGCAATCTCGAACGCCAATGCAGAAGAGTCAACATCATGATATTTACCATCAACAAGCGTAAATTTAAAGTCTACAGTTGGAAATCCTGCTAATACACCGGTAGATGCCTGGTTTCTGATACCCTTGTCAACAGCTGGAATATATTCCTTGGGAACCGCACCGCCAACAATTTTATTTTCGAATATGATTCCTTCATTTCGTTCGGTAGGTTCGAAAATAATTTTGACTTCAGCAAACTGACCCGCACCACCAGACTGTTTTTTATGGGTGTAGGTTTCTGTATGAGACTGAGTAATGGTTTCACGATATGCAACCTGTGGTGCGCCAATATTCGCATCAACACCATATTCACGACGTAAACGGTCAATGATGATATCAAGATGCAACTCACCCATACCTGAAAGAATTGTTTGCCCCGTTTCCTGATCCGTCTTTAACTGTAGAGATGGATCTTCTGCCGCCAATTTCTGAAGCGCAAGAGTCATTTTTTCAACCGCTTCCTTGGTTTTTGGTTCGACAGAAATATCGATAACAGGTACTGGAAATTGCATGCGCTCCAAAACAACCGGATCTGCCGGATCTGCCAAAGTATCCCCTGTTTTCGTATCCTTCAATCCAACAAAAGCGGCAATATCACCAGCATGCACTTCTTTGATTTCTATACGTTTATCAGCGTGCATTTGGAAAATACGTCCAATACGCTCTTTATGACCATGGGTTGTGTTCAAAACCGTGTCACCAGAACGTAAGATACCACGATAAACACGCACGAAAGTTAGAGAACCATATTTATCATTGATGATTTTGAAAGCCAAACCGGCAAATTTGCCATTTGGATCAACGGGAATGATTGGTAATTTATTTTCATCAACCTCTTCATCTTCAGGAGGTGCAATACGAATTCCTTCCACATCGTCAGGAGCAGGAAGGTAATCAACAATTGCATCCAACAAAGGCTGAACACCTTTGTTCTTGAAAGAAGAACCGCAAAGAACCGGACGAAATTCTCCAGAAATGGTACCTTTTTTAATACATTTCTTTAAAACCTCAACAGAAACATCACCTTTTTCAAAATATTCTTCCATAGCCGCATCATCAACAGCCAAAACGGTGTCCAGAAGATTTTGACGTGCCTCTTCTGCTTTTTCCTTTAATTCAGCAGGGATTTCAACAATATTGTATTTGGCACCAAGATCATCACCTTCCCATACAATGGCATTCATATTAACAAGATCGATAACACCCTTTAAATTTTCTTCCGCACCAATCGGAAGCTGTAAAGGGATAGCGACAATATCCAGCTTATCTTTTAAAGTGCTGAAAGCATATTCAAAATTTGCACCTGTACGATCCAACTTGTTAATGAAAATAATGCGAGGGACATTGTAACGGTCAGCCAAACGCCAATTCGTTTCAGACTGAGGTTGGACACCAGCAACACCCTCGATAATGAAAACCGCACCATCAAGCACGCGCAATGAACGGTTAACTTCAATGTTAAAGTCAATATGGCCCGGAGTATCAATAATATTGATACGATGCTTGTTCCATTCACAGGTAACGGCAGCGGAAGTAATGGTAATCCCTCTTTCACGTTCCTGTGCCATATAGTCAGTAGTGGTGTTCCCTTCGTGGACCTCACCAATCTTATGGGAGACACCTGTATAATATAGAATACGTTCAGTTGTCGTTGTTTTACCCGCATCGATATGCGCGGTAATACCTATATTACGGATTTTAGAAAGATCAGAATGGTCGGACAAAAGTAAAACCTCCACAAACGATAGAAAAATATTCAGAAAATATATTCATCAAATCATAAGATTAAAAGAATAATTTCCTTTTTTAACTCAAAATAACTCCCTTAAGATTAAATCAAGGAAGTTATTTAATTACTAGATAATCAATTTTTTAAAAATTTAAGCAGCTACTGCTGATTTTTTTTCCTGAGCCTGTAGAATACGGCGTTTAATCACTAAAGCCTCTTCTGTAAGCTTGCGATTCGGTGTATTTAGCAGGAAATTGTCTAAACCGCCATTATGTTCAATGGTACGGAGACCATGCGTTGTGACGCGTAAATGTATTTGTTGACCCAAAATATCGGACCTTAAGGAATAATCCTGCAGATTAGGCAGGAAACGGCGACGGTTTTTGTTATTGGCGTGACTGACATTATTTCCTGTCAACACACCTTTGCCTGTGATTTGGCAACGGCGAGACATTTGTTTTCATCCTCGGATTGTGAAAGCCAAGACTTAATGTTTGGCAAATAAAAAATACTTAGTTTAGCCCTATGACTAAAATTCACGAAATAGTCAAGTAAAAATCCAAATTTTAAACCTCAAAATTAAAAATTTTCACTATTTCTAGCCTATTTATCAGAATGTTGACTCTGTATAGACCACATATTGGCATAAAAACCATTTTTTGCAAGCAGGAATTCATGAGTTCCCTGTTCGCATATTTTCCCATCCATCATAACCAAAATCATGTCCGAATGAATAATTGTTGATAAACGATGAGCTATTGTAATCACGGTTCTACCCTGAGAAACCTGGAAAAGAGCCTGCTGTATTTCTTTTTCTGTCTGACTATCCAACGCGCTTGTTGCCTCATCCAGGATTAAAATCCTTGGATTTTTCAATATTGTTCTTGCAATAGCTATCCTTTGTTTTTCGCCACCGGAAAGTTTTAAGCCTCTTTCTCCCACCTGAGTATGATATCCCTTGGGCAAACCAACAATAAAATCATGGATTTGAGCCAGCCTTGCTGCTTTTTCAATTTCTGCTTGTGAGCTTCCTAATTTACCATAAGCAATATTGTAACCAATCGAATCATTAAACAAAACCGTATCTTGAGGCACAACTCCAATGGCCTTTCTCAAATCATCCTGTTTATAAGACCGTATATCCTCATTATCGATTAATACAGCACCAGTTGTAACATCATAAAAACGGAACAGCAAACGGCTAATTGTTGATTTCCCAGCCCCTGTTGGTCCAACAATGGCAATCTGCTGGGCTGGTTCCGCCAGGAAGCTTACATGATGCAAAATTTCCCGAGAGGGATCATAACCAAAAAAAACATCTTTAAATTCAATTTTGGCAGGCCCCGCATTCACCAATTCAGTTGGAAGTGATTTGGCGCATTCTTGATTATTGATATCCATTGGCTGTGCCAAAAGAGAAAACATATTTTCCAAATCAACAATTGATTTTCGCAAATTAGAATAGATACTGCCAAGAAAATTCAAGGGCTGATAAAGCTGCATCAAATAGGTGTTAATCAAGACAAATTTTCCGACAGTAAAATGATAACTGACAATGTCACGTGCTGCCATTAACATAATAAATGTCAATGCAATGGCTATAATGAAAGATTGACCAAAATTCAGGATATTGAGCGTTATTTGTGTTTTAATGGAAGCTTTTTCATAATGTGCCAATGCTTCATCATATCGTCTTATTTCATGGGCTTCATTACAAAAATATTTAACAGTTTCATAATTCAGCAAACTGTCCAAGGCACGATTATTGGCTTCATTATTAATTTCATTCATTTTTCGACGAATCTTGATACGCCGAGATGTAAACCAAATCGTAAAGAAAAAATAGGCTAATATTGCAAGACAGACAACAAGTGTATAATATCCGTTATACAAATGAGCAATCACACCGAGAACCATCAAGGTTTCAATCACTGTTGGAACGATACTGAATATACCCACTCTCAAAATTGTTTCAATTCCCTCACCACCCCGCTCAATAGCCCGTGTAATTGCTCCGGTTCGTCGATTTAAATGAAATTTTAGTGAAAGTCTTTGAACATGCTCGAAGCATTTTAGGGTTATTATACGCATCACCCGAAATCGTAATGGCGCAAAAACCGTGTCTTTCAATTCCGAACATAAGCTGGAAAAAATCCTAACCAATCCATATCCAACAATAAGATAAATCGGTACATAAATTATTTCATGATTATTCTGGGAAAAATAATCCACAATCTTGCTATAAAGATAAGGAACGCCCAAGGCTATGATTTTGGCAACAATCATCAAAAGCATCGCAAAGATAAAGCGAATTTTCAACGTCATATGCTGACGAGGCCACAAATAGGTCAAGAGCTCAAGTAAAGTTGACCATCCTGAACGAGTGCTTTCTTTGTCGACATAGGAAAATTTGGAATATCGTGACATGTTATTTTCAAAAGATTGTAATTGTTTTATCAATATACATGAAGTGTTTACCCTAAAAATGAAAAAATACAAAAATAGATAACTTTGAAATAAAAAAACTATTAAAGCAATATAAGAGATTTTTAATGCAACATATTGAATTTAAAAATTTATTTCGTCATATAAAAAAATGTAACACCGCCAAGTTACAAAAAGATTTTTTACCTTTCAAGGCGCATAATCAGATCATAGGATGGGTTCGACCTTCATTTATGGATACTCTCCAAAAACATCATGTTGTTATGGAAGAAAATAATATTTGTACTTTACCAGCACAATATTCAATCGAGATGCTGGGTAATCAACTAATTGAAAATAATATGGTTCGCTCCATGAATGAACTTTTTGATGTCTATCCCTCACCATATGCTAAACCGGTTGGAAAAATTGATCGTGCCGTTATTCCTGATCTTGGACTGATTGGAACTGGAGTTCATCTCAATGGTTTGGTTAAGAAAAGAAATCAAATTTATTTGTGGATCGCGAAACGGGCAAAGTATAAACGGCTTGATCCTGAAAAACTGGATCATATCGTCGCGGGAGGTATACCAGCAGGATTTACCCATAACAACACTCTAGAAAAAGAAGCACGTGAAGAAGCAAGCATTCCGAACGCCCTCATGATAAATGCGGAATATAAATCACTGATTACTTATAGCATGATCAGACCTGAAGGGTTAAGGCGAGATGTGTTATATTGCTATGATCTATGGTTGCCGGAAGATTTTCAACCGGTTCCCAATGATGGAGAGGTTGAATCTTTCCAATTAAAAAAATTAGAAGATGTTTACCATCAAGTGTGCGAAACAGATGATTTCAAATTTAATGTCAATCTTGTATTAATCGATCTTTTTATTCGCATGGGCATCATCGCAAAGAATTCTCAGTATGCCCATCGCATAAAAACTGGATTGAGAGGGAAATTATTTCCCTGATCAATCCGAAAATACAACGGTTTTGTGACCATTTAAAAGAACACGGTCTTCAATATGATAACGCACGGCTTTTGCCAGAACTCGTCTTTCAATATCCCTTCCTTTACGGATAAGGTCATGAGGGGTGTCATTGTGACTGACCCGTTCAACGTCCTGTTCTATAATTGGACCTTCATCAAGATCCTCGGTTACATAATGTGCTGTTGCACCAATCAATTTAACCCCTCGTTCATAAGCCTGATGATAGGCTTTTGCACCCTTAAAGCCGGGTAAAAAGGAATGATGTATATTTATACATTGACCCGCCAATTTTTTTACCATTTCAGGAGACAGAATTTGCATATAGCGCGCAAGAACAACAAGCTCTGTCCGGGTTTCCTTAATAATATCCCACAATTTCGTTTCTTGTTCCCTTTTGGTATCCTTAAGAATAGGAAGATAATAAAATGGAACATCTTGCATATCAATATGACCATAATCTTCATATGGATAATTTGCAACAATTGCACTGGGTTCGATTGCCAGTTCCCCTATTCTCCATCGATATAAAAGATCAACCAGACAATGATCAAATCTTGATACCATCAACAACACACGTTTTTTACGTTCCCGATCATGCAAGAACCATGTCATTTTAAATTGGGCAGCAATAGCCTCCAATCTGGAATATAACCATTGATAATTTTTTTTATTGCTCTCTAGGGTGAACACAACACGCATAAAAAAATAACCCGAAAGAGCATCATGCTGCTGCGACTCAACAATATTGGCTTGAGCTTCAAATAATCCTGTAGAAATTGCGGAAACAATACCTGGTTTATCAGGGCAAGAAAGTGTTAAAACATATTGATTTTGTTTTGATTTTATTGAATCACTCATCGATTTTAAAACTATATAGTTAATGTATGTCTTCAAAAGAACCTATATAGAGCACTTTAAAAAATCAAACAAAAGCTGTTACGAATTCTTCAAAATTTTTTAAATTCTAAAAAATTATGAATCTAGACAATTTTACGTAAATTTTATAAATAACGAAAGATATCGTAAATTACGAATTATTATAAAAAAATTGATAAACTATTGCCGTTGACCATAAATATTTTTGATTAGAATAATTTATAATCGCTAAAATTAAAGCAAGTCGATTTAACATTGAAATAGCGATTATTTTTTAGATAGATTTAGGCAATATGAATATGAATTACTTCATACTGACTGTAAATACTGGCATTTTTTCATTATTATCAATGGATTTCAAAAATAATCTTGCTGTTTTCATTGCTTCTGCAATGGTTACATCCATATCAAGATAACGATAGGTTCCCAGTCGTCCAACAAATGTAATATCAGGTTCCTTTTCGGCCAATTCTATATATTGATCCAACTGATTCATTTCACCTACAAGACGTATTGGATAGTAAGGCAAATCTTTTTCTGTACATAAACGGCTATACTCTCTATAACAAACCGAGCCTTCATGACTTTCCCAAGGTGCAAAATATTTATGCTCTGTTATACGGGTATATGGAACGCTTTCCTCTCCATAATTCATTACAGCCGTTCCCTGGAAATCTCCCTGATATGTGAATCTTTCGAAATCCAGGGTGCGATATGCTAAACGACCATATTGATGATGGAAATAACCATCCAATGGACCACTATAAAATACATGTTTATAATATTTTGATTTTTCCTTATCAAAAACTGTATTCAAAGAAATTTTAATTCCAGGATGATCAAGAATATTATCGACCAAATCTGTATAGCCCTTTTTTGGTATTCCCTGAAATTTGTGACTGAAATAGTTATCGTCATAATTGAAACGAACAGGTAAACGCTTTAAGATAGATGCTGGCAATTCAGAGGGATGCAGTCCCCATTGCTTAAGGGTATAACCCTTGAAAAAAGCCTCATATAATTCCTTACCAACAAATTTCAAAGCCTGTTCTTCAAATGTCTCAGGCTCTTTAATTGACTTATCACCTTTTTCGGCAATAAGTTCTTTTGCTTGATCAGGAGATAATGCTTTCTGGAAAAATTGGTTAATCGTGTGCAGATTAATCGGTAATGAAAAAACCTGTCCCTTAACTATGGTCTTCACACGATTGACATAGGGCATCATTTCTGAATATTTATTTACAAAATTCCATACGTCTTCATTATCTGTATGAAATATATGGGGACCGTAAATATGTACCATGACTCCTGTATCTTTGTCCCGTTCGGAGTATGAGTTTCCAGCAGTATGGGATCGTTCATCAATAATATGCACATTCCAGTCATTTTCTGCAAGAATACGGCCAATCACAGCACCGGAAAAACCGGCACCAACAATTAAAACTCTTTTTTCTGACATTCAAATTACTTTCAAAACTATTTATCAAAATATACAGAATTTACATTATCAATATGAAACCATCAATTTTCTAATAATTAATTATTTCATTAATCCAGATAAAATATGATAGTCTTGTCTCTTATGCAAATTATTTAAAAATGGGGAAATGTTCTAGCTTATGTCATCAATTCTTCCGCCAAAAGCACCAAAAAAAGAGAAAATCATAAAACAACTGGGATTTACAAGAACTGATCCTTATGCCTGGTTAAAAGATGATAATTGGCAGGAAGTCTTGTCCAATCCTTCAAAACTAAAAAAAGAGATAAAACAATATCTTGAACAGGAAAATAATTATGCTAATAAAATAATGCAGCAGACTAAACCGTTGCAAAACAAGCTTTTTCTTTCCTTGAAATCAAAATTGGCTGATAAAGAAAGCAGCCCTGAACTACCTGACGGTAGCTGGATATATTATTCACGATTTGAAGAGGGAAAAGAGCATAAGAGTTTTTATCGAAAATCAATTCATGATTTTGGAGAACAATTGCTTATTGATCCAAATATTCAGGCAAGTACTATTGATTATTATAAAATAAGCTCGGTTTCACACAGCCCTAACCATAAATACTTTGCCTATATTGAAGATACCCAAGGCTCAGAAATTTGGCATTTAAAAATTAAAAATCTGGAAACAGGAGATGTATTACCACAATCCATTTCACCCTGTTCTGGATCTTACTGTTTTTCACCATGCAGTCAGTATATATTTTGGGTCTATCGCGATGATCAAGGCAGACCTACCGCAATTTACAGACATCATATAGCCACTTCTCAAGATACTCTAGTTTATAAAGAGAAAGATTCAGGCTTTTTTATTAATATTGAGCGCAGTCTTTCCAACCAATGGATTTATATAACAGCCAATAATCATGATACCAGCGAGGTCTGGATCATATCGGGACAACATCCCACATATGCAGCAATATGTTTTAAAAAAAGACGAACAGGTGTTTTTTACAAAATAACAGATTGGAACAATCATTTTATTATCTATACAAATGAAGATAATGCATACAATTTTAAACTCATGCGATTGCCCATACCGAATAATTTGATACAGGATAAAATAGAAAAAAAAATTTGGCAAAATTGGATTAATCATAATCCTGATATTTACCTAATGGAATTCAAGGCGTTTAAAAATTATTTTATAAGATTGGAACGTCATGAGGTTAATACAAAAATAATCATCACCAATACAAACGATGAAAATAAAATTATCTCAGGTGATGAAGATGCATACCTTCTTTCCCTGGATGAAACGCTTGAATATGATACAGAATTGTTACGATACAGTTATCAGTCTCCTACAACTCCACGTTGCTGGAATCGTTTTCATATTCCAACTGGTAAAAAAGAAATCATTAAACAGCAGAAAATTCCTTGCGGTTATAATTCAAGCCTTTACAAATCAAAAAGGATATGGGCTATTGCAAACGACGGTGAAAAAATTCCCATGACCTTGACCTATCGTAAAGATATTGAATTAAACGGTAAAAACCCAACTCTTCTTTATGGTTACGGATCATACGGATATGCCATTGACCCTGTTTTTTCCATAACAGCATTGAATTATATCGACCAAGGGTGGATTTATGCCATAGCCCATATTCGTGGCGGATCAGAAAAAGGTTGGAATTGGTTTATGGAGGGGCGTCGCTTCAACAAAATAAACACTTTTACCGATTTTATTTGCTGTGCCGATTATCTTGTTGAACAAAATTATACACAGCCAAAAAAAATCGTTGCTGACGGAAGATCAGCAGGCGGTATGGTAATGGGATATATAGCCAATAAACGCCCTGATCTTTTTGCGGCAATCATTGCTGTCGTTCCTTTTGTAGACATATTAAACACAATGTCAGACATTACTTTACCTCTCACACCTCCAGAATGGCCAGAATGGGGCAATCCTCTTAAAGATTCAAAAGCATATCAATATATAGCAAGTTATTCACCTTACGATAATATAAAAGAACAAGACTATCCTGCCATACTTGCAATGGGAGGCCTGACTGATCCCCGTGTTACCTATTGGGAACCATCAAAATGGATTGCAAAACTAAGAGATCACAATATATCGTCCAATCCCTTGCTTTTGAAAATAAATATGGATTCAGGGCACGGGGGAGCTGCAGGTCGATATACAGCCTTAAAAGAGGCCGCCTTCATTCAGGCCTTCGCCATTTCCATTATCAAAAAAGAATTATAACGGATATTGGGGAATAATTAACATGTCCCAAGATGATCATATAATCAATAGAAAAATTTCGCGCCAATTGTCACTGGCAGAGCAAATCCATAATCAAACTATTGCTCACAGTTGTTTAAGTATCGTATTGATACTATTTGGTCTATATACCATTAAAGCCTTTTTGTTTTCCCTGATTTGGGGAATTATCTTTGCCATAGCATGCTGGCCATTTTACAAAACTGTCAAGCAAAAATGGCCCTATGAACGATTTAATTTTATACTACCCTTTATTTTTTCCTGTTTTATTACCCTGGTTTTTCTTCTTCCCCTGGGTTTTATAGCACTTGAAGCGACAAAAGATTTGCAAACAGGCATAAGTTGGGTCATTAAAATTAGTCGTGAGGGTTTACCACCACCCGAGTGGCTTAATAAAATCCCAGTTATAAACAATAATATCATTCACTGGTGGAAAGAAAACCTTGAAGATCCATCTTCTGCCTCGACACTAATTTCCAATTTGCATCTAAGTCATGGAGTATATGTTACACAAAAAATAGGGTCACAAATCCTTCATAGAGGTTTACTGTTTTTCTTTTCAATTTTAACCTTATTTTTTATTTTTAAAGATGGAGAATCAATTATTCATCAATGCAAATCAGGTTCGAGACGATTGTTTGGCAAACAAGGGGAAACAATTGCTCAACAAATGATCTCATCAGTTCATGGAACAGTTTCGGGACTAGTTCTGGTCGGGCTAGGACAGGGTATCATTCTCGGAACCCTATACTATTTTCTGCATATACCGCATGCGGCATTGTTGGGCATATTGACAGCCTTGGCTGCAATGATCCCCTTTTGCCCCCTGATTGCCATTGGTATAGTTGCGTTTATCGCTTTTTTTCAAGTTTCCTATTTGATCGCTTTAACTATACTGATTGTCGGCTGCATCATTATTTTTATTGCAGATCATTTTATCAGACCAGCTTTGATTGGTGGCTCAACAAAATTACCATTTATATGGGTATTAATCGGTATTTTGGGAGGGTTGGAATCTTGGGGGATGATTGGTTTATTTATCGGTCCAGCGATAATGGCCGCCATAATTATGTTATGGAACAATTGGACAGCTGAAAAAAGAAAATATTAACGAATATCGGGCAGGCGGGATTCGAACCCACGACCCCCAGTCCCCCAGACTGATGCGCTACCAGACTGCGCTACTGCCCGTCAAATCTATACAGCCATATAGCAGTCAATTTTATTTGGATCAATATAAAATTAAGCCTCAGCTATTATTTTTCTCAATTCTTGCAACTCAACCAAAACATTTTTTAATGAATCAATCAGCATTGATTTTTCATTTTTCAATTTTTCCAATTCCTTACATAAATCTTGCTGATTATTTTCATCTGTATTTGTCAGATCATCATTTGGAGATTGAGATTCATTTGTTATCGATATATCAGATTCCGATTTAAAATTTAATTTTTCATTATCCGAAACTTTATTATTCAATAATTCTTCTTGTAAAAGACGCTGAACACCTTTTATCGTATATCCTTGGATATATAAAAGTTCAGATATATACTTTAGAAGCGTTACATCTTCAACACGGTAATAACGACGACCACCACTTCGTTTTATTGGTTGTACCTGAGGAAAACGCGTTTCCCAAAAACGTAGAACATGTTGGGGTACATGAATTTCATCAGCCACTTCACTAATAGTACGGAAAGCCCCAGGTTCCTTTTTGGTAACTCCATTATCTTCTGAATCAGGATCTACTTTTTCATTCGATTGACTAATAATCTGAGCAGAGTTACCTTGGGTCATTATTTATCCTTTCAAGAAGATTTTTTAATCATACCCTCATTAACATTTTTTTTCAATTTCTGACTGGAGCGAAAACTCAAAACATATCTGGGTTCTATTTCAACCTCGACACCTGTTTTAGGATTACGCCCAATTCTGTTTCCTTTTCTTCGGACAGAAAAAGTACCAAATCCACTGATTTTAACCGAATCACCCTTTTCCAGGGTTACAACGATTTTTTCCAAAACCGTTTCTAGCAATTGAGCTGATTCACTACGGGATAAGCCAATATGACTATAAAGTTTTTCAATTAATCCTGCACGAGTTAAAGTTTGCATAGTCTAAAATAATTACAATCCGTTACTGAAATGACAAGTCTAACACCATTTATTCAATAGTGTTACCAAATAAATTCTGAATTATTTTTAAATTAATTTTTTAAAAATATATTTACAATCTTACCAATGCAGACCCCCAACTTAAACCGCCTCCTATTGCTTCAATTACGATTAAATCACCTTTTTTCATACGATTATCTCTCACTGCTTCATTCAAGGCCAACGGTATGGATGCCGCAGACGTATTGGCATGCCGATCAACAGTTACAATCACCCTTTCAGGGGGTAATTTGATTTTTGCACCCATACGTGAAATAATCCGTAAATTTGCTTGATGTGGAACCAACCAATCAATATCACGATATATTAGATTGTGATCATTTAGCGCTTCTTCAATAACCTCGGATAGTTTTGTTATTGCATGACGAAAAACTTCCTGCCCTTTCATACGTAAAAAGCATTGATCTTGAAATTTTGCTGGTGTGCCTTCCACATATAATAAATCCGCATATTGACCATCCGTATGAAGATAGCATCCAAGAATTCCTCTCTCGGTCTCCGTGTTAACAGCACTTAAAACAACAGCACCCGCTCCATCACCAAACAAAACGCAGGTCCTTCTATCCTTCCAATCAAGAATTCGAGAATACACCTCACTACCTATCAGCAATACATTTTTTGCCTGTCCACAACGAATAAAATTGTCTGCAACTGATAATCCGAATACAAATCCAGCACAGGCAGATGAAACATCAAATCCAAAAGCCTTTTTTATTCCAAGCGCTTTTTGAATTTCAACCGCAGTGCTTGGAAATATTTTGTCAGGTGTACAAGTCGCGACAATAATTGCATCAATATCCTGCACACTCATCCCTGCATATTCAATTGCCTGCCTTGCGGCCTCAACAGCCATGGAAACACATGTCTCACCTTCCGAGACAATATGACGTTCGCGAATACCTGTACGTTCACGAATCCACTCATCAGATGTATCTACCATCAATGTCAAATCATCATTTGTTAAGATACGCTTAGGTAAATATCCACCAAATCCAACAAGTTGTGAACGATAAACCATTCCTATAGAAACCCTTTAATTTAATATAACCGCTATTACTGTGGATTTACCTGTGATAAACCCGTAAGGATTTCTTCATAAAATCCGTGCTTGATCATATCCATCGCAACATCCACGGCATATGCAAAACCTTCTTCATCCGTACCTCCATGAGATTTCACAACAACCCCGTTTAGACCTACGAAAATTGCCCCATTATAACGTTTGGGATCCAGCCACTCGCGCATACGTTCCAATCCGGGTCGAACAAACAGATAACCCAACCTTCCCCGCAAGCCAGAACTGTAAACTTGTTTTAAAAGGTGAAAAACGAGTTTGAGGGCACCCTCACCTGTTTTTAGGGCAATATTTCCAGTGAATCCATCTGTAACAACAACATCTGTTGTACCTGCCGTTATATCATGTCCCTCTACAAACCCATAAAATTGTCCGGACAAAGGACTATTCCGCAACACTTCGGCTGCATTTCTAAGACGATCATCACCCTTCAATTCTTCTGAACCAACATTTAAAAGTCCAATTGTGGGTTTAGGTAAACCAAGCACAGCTTTTGCAAAAGCGTTACCCATTATGGCAAAATCAACCAAGTTTCGACTGTCACAGGAAACATTCGCCCCCAGATCCAACATTACAATATCACCTTTAGCTGTTGGAGTAATCGCAGCCATTGCCGGGCGTGCAATACCAGGCATCGTTTTAACGATAACCTGTGCCAGTGCTAACATTGCACCACTGTTTCCGGCAGAAACAACCCCTTTGGCTTGTTGCGATGCAACACTTTGCATGGCAAGACGCATCGATGAATTTCGTAGTTTCAAAGCGGAAGTAGGTTTCATTTCCATTGGAACAGCCACGTCTGTATGCTGAACATCGCATATTCTGGCTGCCTTGGAATATGTTTTCAGTAACGGAGACAATTTTTCTTTATCTCCGATTAACAGTATTTTTGCTTCTGGATGTCTAACGGCTGTAATCTCAAGACCCTTGATAACAATTTCAGGGGCATGATCCCCCCCCATTGCATCAATCGCAAGATCATATTGAGGCTTCGTTTGAATATCTGATTCTGCAGTCATAAATACAGTTACAATTTATAAATACCATTAAACTTAACACCAAAATGTTTTTATCGGTATTTATAATACGCTTTCCAGTCTTATTGATATACTGCGGTCTTCAAAGCATCTCCGGCAGCGACGACTTCACGACCATCATAATAGCCACAGTGGCTACACACATGATGTGGACGTTTCAGTTCACCACAATTTGCACATTCACCATAAGCCTCAGTGCGTAAAGCATGATGACTACGACGCATTCCACGACGTGATGGTGACGTTTTCTTCTTTGGAACAGCCATGGGATCCCTCCTATCCTAATTTATCTAATAATTTAACCAGTATAACCAATTTCATTCGACATGATTGAACATTCAAATTGAAGCAACCTGTCTAACAGAATATCGGCTTTTAAGCAAGCTTGAAAAAGCGTGTCAAGATTTACCTAACACTTTTGAAAAACAATATACTTTAATTGATTAAAATAACAAGAATATTAATATACAAATATATTATGAAAAAACAATTTTTTAACCCTTTTTCAATTTTTCCAAAATTTTAAATGGACTGTCCTTTTTACGTTTTATCCCTTGTATTTCCAAATCTTTCTCTTTGATTATCAGTTTTTTTTCAACATTAGGCTTATGAGGATAAGGATCCAGTAATAATGCCAGTTGCTGTGCAGTCACCTCTCCAATGTCAATATAGTCATTATCATAAGGAATGATATCTGGATCATCCAGCTCCTCCAGTTCACTTGAAACTTGAGACAAAGGTATAAAAATCAACTCAAATCCATCTTCGATATCAACCGGAAAATCCTCTAGGGAAACAACACAATTTTGTATTATGCTGCTTTTCAGTATTCCCTGCGCCCTTATATGACCACCATGAAAATAAGCCAATTTATAAAAACATGACAAAGAAAGAATTTCAGGAATTGAAAACCGCTCAGCCAAAGCCTTTCTTTCTGATTTATCCGCTTCAATGGTAATCCTGAATCCTTTTTTTTGTATTTGATTGATAAATATTTTTTTTGAAAACTCGCAACAGCTATTCATTTTTTTCTTTCTAATGTTTTTTTTTGTTGCAGTTTAATTTAAACTACAATACCTCTTTAAATTATAAGATTAATTTTTCGTTTAACTTGAGGATCATGTATTCATTATGCCTTCCAGCTTCAACAAAAAACCTCTTGTATCCCTTCTTAAAAATAAATCCTGTCCTCAATTTAAGCAAAAAACAAGCAAGAATATTATTTTAGGTTCCTTAATCTCTTGCAGCCTATTATTTTCCGCCTGCTCAGTTCTCTCCCCCCCTCCAATGCCAAGAGGAACAATAATTGAAAAAAATGACCTTTCTGCATTAAAAGTTGGCAGTACCAGTAAATCAGATGTTATCGACATTTTGGGATCTCCTACAACCTACGCGACATTTAATAATAATAACTGGATTTACATATCGATGATGACTCATCTTGTCCCGCTTTCCTATCCAGGAATAAAAAAGCAAAAAGTGCTCTCCTTATATTTTAATGAAAGTGGGACATTAACAAAAATTCAAGAATTGGGTAAAAGAGACGCTAAAAATGTCAGCATGGTATCAGAAGTAACTCCAACTCCTGGAACAAAAACTAATTTTTTCCAGCAATTATTAGGAAATATTGGCAAATACTCTCCACTAAGTGCAATGGGACTTGGAAGTACCTTCGGACCGAACAGTAACGGTGGTCCTTTCTCAAGCAATCCACTTACAACGGGTGGACCTGGCAGCTCAGGAAATACATTGCCATAAAACTATCTGGGTATAAATATTATTACTCTCAGCCCTCCCAATGGGCTGGTTTCTAATTTTATATCACCACCATGTCCCTGAATTATATTTTTCGCAATAGACAGTCCCAATCCGGTCCCTTTTTGTCTATTACCTGTCTCAAATGGCGTGAATACACTTTCCCTTCTTTCGATTTCTATTCCTGGACCGTCATCATCGATGATAAACTGTATTCCTTTTCCTTTCATATGAACCCTTAGTTTTACATCCCCCCCATATCTTTTAGCATTATCTAAAATATTGGAAAAAACTCGGCGTATGCTATGAGGTCTAATAATCAAATCTGGCAGGTCATGATCAATTTCAACTGACAAAAATCGTGTATCAGCCCGAGATGCTGCTGCAACACAATCTTTAATTAACTGAGAAACATCTGTTAAAATCGGTTCTTCCGTTCCTTCACCCCTTGCAAAGGAAAGATAAGCAGAAATCATTTGTTCCATTTCCTCAATGTCGGTAATCATTTCCAAGATATCCTGAACCTGTTCCTCAGCATTAAACATTCCTTTTTGAGGGAGCATGGCTAAACTGAGCCTTAATCGGGTCAAAGGCGTTCTCAAATCATGGGAAACACTTGCCAATATAACAGTACGTTGCTTGACATATCTTAAAATTCTTTCACGCATGACATTAAAGGCAATTGCTGCATTTCTTAGCTCTCTTGAACCATCAGGATGTAAATTACCTGGATCAATCCCTTTACCAAATTTTTCAACAGATCTGGATAATCTTCGAATGGCCCTGAACTGTATCCATGCAAAAACAGAAGTCATTATAAACAAAACCAAGGCACTTCCCACAATCCAGAAAATAAAAAGCCAAACACTACCAGCCGTTAATTTTTTTTTGGGTATTAGAATGTCCACTACACTTTGTTTTAATTCTATGGATATCTTGACCTGATCTTTTACACTGAACCAGTCAACAACAAACCGTTCATCAAGTCGATCCGTCAGGGTTTGATTGAGAAGCTCATCAACAGGCCCGATAATATTCGATTTTTTTCTTGAGTTCCCAAGAAATATTTGACCTTTGCGCCAGGTAATCGAGTATTGAAAATATTTTTGTGCATCTTCAATAATCTGATTGTATTTTATTCTCGAATTAGTTTGGTTAAACTGATTGACGATGAACTCAACCTCACTGCCAACAGTATCTGTCAAACGACGAGAAACAGTACTAAGATAATTACCATAAAACAATTCCAGTGAAATTGTTTGCGTAACAATCAATGGAATTAAAATCATCAAAAGTGAACGACTAAATAAAGAGCGCGGCAAAATTCGTCGTACAGTGCGTTCAACAATAAATTTACGATTTATAAAATAATTTGGAATTTTTAAATTCGTATATGAATTTTTCACAATTATATTTTCTGTTATTAATTAATTTTTCAATATCCAGGTTTTAAAACATACCCTTTACCCCTTACGGTATGTAAAAATTGCGGTTGTCGAGGGTCCGTCTCAATACGTCTTCGTAACCTTGTTACTTGGACATCAACGGCACGCTCACCAATTTCCTCCATTCCAATTTTTTGAACGATTTCCTCACGGGATAAAATCTCATTAGGTTGCGCCGCCAATACCCTTAACAAGGCTATCTCCCCTCCTGTTAAATGAATAATGCCATTTTTATCGCATAACAAATTTCGAACAGGGTCAAACTCCATATTTCCAAGACGAATTAAACGTATATTTTCCGCTGCAATGGGCTGCGTCAATCGGCGAAACTGAATTTTCAGCCGAAGCAACAACTCTTTGGGTTCGAAAGGTTTTCCCAAATAATCATCTGCGCCAGCTTCCAATCCAGCTATGCGATCTTCCGGTTCTCCCCTGGCTGTCAAAAGGATGATCGGCATATCCTTGCCTTCCTCCCGAAGGGAATGTGTCAATTGCAAACCATCCTCACCTGGCATTGTAACATCCAGTACCAATGCATCAGGTTGCAAAAACTTTAACATTTGACGTGCCTCATATGCCGATTCCGCTCCACTGATCCGGAAACCATTTTCACTTAAATAACGCTGTAACAACCGGCGTAAACGCGGATCATCATCGATAACTAAAATATGTAAAATATCTTTTTCGTTTGGTGATTTGTTATTTTCCGACATTATTTTTATCTTTGATTTTACGAATGGTAAGATTTTCTAGCATTTTTTTGGATTTTTTACTGATCATACCATATAATATACGCTGGAATCCTTCTATATATGTATTATTGGAAACCTCTCTAAAAGCGCGAACAAATTGTTTGCGTTGAAGACTAAAAAGTTCCTCCTCTAGTTTTTTCCCTTTTTTTGTCAAGAATAACACTTTTTTCCTGCGATCTGTTGGAGTTTGCTGAAAATAGACAAAATCTTGTTCAAGCGTCTCTCTTAATACGCGATTCAAACTTTGTTTTGTAATTCCAAGCATTGAACATAGCTCACCTACCGAAATCCCAGGATAATGACAGATAAATTGCATCAATCGAAAATGAGCCAACCCAATTCTATATTCATCTAATATTGGTTCAACGATAGACATGGCTTCATGATGGATAAAAAAAAATATATCCTGCATAAATCGAATTTTATCTTCATGCAGAAATAATAACTCTTCACCAGCTTTGTATAAAGGTAAATCAAAATTTATAGAACGAGACAAATAAAAAACTTTATATAAGTTGAAAACCGTGAGACAATAATAATCTATTTTCTTTTTAAATAAAATAGAGTATGTTTGCGGTAAACTTATAACAATTATAAACATTGATATACACTATATACCTTACTATTTAACTTTTAACTTTAACAGGAGATGATGGCCAAGTGCAGGTTTTGGTTAGAGACAATAACGTTGATCAAGCTTTGAAAGCTTTAAAAAAGAAAATGCAACGCGAGGGAATTTTCCGTGAAATGAAACTTCGTCGCCATTATGAAAAACCCTCTGAACGACGTGCCCGAGAGGCTGCAGAAGCTGTAAGACGTGCACGTAAAATGGAACGTAAACGTTTGGAACGTGAAGGTTTTTAAACCGCAAAAGTTTTATTCTTATAAAAGAAATTAAATGATATTTCTTTTATAAGATATATTCTAAAGTAAATTTACATTTTACAATATCAGTTCTTATCACCAAAAATCCATTAATCTAAATTGAGCAAATAATATTAGATACGAATTAAATTTGCCCAAAATATTATATTGATAATGTTGATTACCAGCATTTCCTATGCTGAATATAACCTTACATATCGTTGTAATTGATCTTATTCATCCAATGAATAATAATTTTTCAAAAGTTATGTTAAAAACTTTATATTCAATATTTTTAATTTTTTCCATTTAAATGATCAAGAATAAGTTTTCCCATCTCTTGCGTGTTTACCTCTTTTTTTCCCATACTCATAATATCCGGTGTACGATAATTTTGGTTTAATACCAATTTACATGCATTTACGATTTTCCGTGAATTTTGTTGTTCATTAAATGAATATTTCAACATCATCGCCAAAGAAAGAATTTGTGCCAAGGGGTTGGCTTTTCCTTGTCCAGCTATGTCTGGAGCACTGCCATGAATTGGTTCATACAATGCTGGAATAACCCCATTTGACTGTTTCTCCCCTAGTGTAGCTGAAGGCAACATACCCAAACTTCCCGTCAGCATTGCAGCCAAATCTGACAGAATATCCCCAAAAAGATTGCTGGTCAGAATAACATCAAATTGTGAGGGTTGACGGACCAATTGCATTGCACAATTATCTGCTAACATATGAGATAAATTGACATCTGGATACTCTTTTTGGTGAATCTCTGTCACCACTTCCTTCCATAAAAGACCGCTTTCCATCACATTACATTTATCAACAGAACAAACATGATTTTGGCGTTGACGAGCCAACTCAAAAGCTACACGGGCAATTCTTTCGATTTCTTTACTTGTATAAACTTCTGTATTGATTCCCTTACGAGTTCCGTCAGGTAATGTTTCAATTCCTCTGGGAGAACCAAAATAAACGCCTCCTGTGCTTTCGCGAACAATCATTAAATCCAAACCCTTAATGATCTCAGGTTTAACTGAACTGGCCTCAATCAGAGAATCAAAAACAATCGCTGAACGTAAATTGGCAAATAAGCCAAGTTCTTTACGTAAACCAATAATCCCTAATTCAGGTCGATTATTAAAATCAATATTATTCCACTTCGGTCCACCAACAGCTCCAAAAAGAACCGCATCAGCTTTTTTTGCTTTTTCAATAACCTCTTGAGTTAATGGTATTCCATTTTGATCTATGGATGCACCTCCAACCACTTCATATTCAAGCTTGAAAGATAATGTCGAGTTTTTATCTACCCACTCAAGTACTTTTACAGCCTGTTCCATGATTTCTGGACCAATCCCGTCCCCTGGCAAAACCAAAATTTTTTTTTCTTTTGTCATAAAAATTCTCGCAATAATAAAAATAATTAAAAATATTGTTTTTTTTAACTTTATTAGTTTTAACAAAGAAAATGTAATTATCTATTACATAACCTAATTAAAAAAGCTTTAATTTTGAAAAAATAATTTTTGACCTGATTTATACATTGGTTTTTATTGTTAAGAATGAGTTTGCAAAAAAATTGTATAATTAATTTTAGACAAATAATTTTTCTTATAAAATAATTCAATCTAAAGACTAATGCCTAGTTTTGTGATTAATTAAATATAAAAAATGGCTCAGTTAAATAAATGAACCATTTATGAATAGAATTAATTATATATTATGTTCATCAATTATTATCTCAGGAAACCAGGGTTGCTTTTCCTTTCTGTTTTTTTCAAAATTTCTAATTGATTCAACATGTTGCATGGTTTGACCAATATCATCCAAACCTTCCAAAAGCAATTGACGGCGTAATGGATCAATTTCAAATTTAATTTTTTCACCATCAGGTCGTATAATTTCTTGATGTACCAAATCAACCGTTATACGAGCATTTGCTCCCATTTTGGTATCCTCAACCAATTGTTCACAAATTTCCCTGGACACCTTTATCGGCAATATTCCGTTTTTAAATGCATTATTAAAAAAAATATCCGCAAAGGAAGGTGCAATTACACATCGTATTCCAAAATCAAGCAAAGCCCAAGGCGCGTGTTCCCTAGACGAACCACAACCAAAATTTTCATAACTGATTAAAATTTTCGCCTGACGATACGGGTCACGATTAAGTATAAAATCATTTCGTTCATTTCCATTATCATCATAACGCCAAGAATAGAAAGCGAATTTACCCAAACCACTTCTTTTGGTCGTTTTGAGAAAACGAGCCGGTATTATTTTATCAGTATCAATATTTTCTTCGGGTAATGGAGCCGCAATTGCTGTCAAACTGTCAAATTTTTCCATCACATCATATCCCTTACATCCGTTAATTCACCTTTGATTGCAGCAGCGGCAGCCATGGCTGGAGATACTAAATGTGTTCTACTGCCAGGACCTTGACGACCTTCAAAATTACGATTGGAAGTGGAGGCACACCTTTGTCCTGGTTCCAAACGATCTGGATTCATTGCCAAACACATGGAACAACCAGCTTCACGCCATTCAAAACCTGCCTCTTTGAATATTTTATCCAATCCTTCGGATTCAGCTTGTTTCTTAATTAATCCAGACCCGGGTACAGCCAATGCCCAGACATGATCTGCAATTTTATGCCCTTTAAGAATATATGCCGCAGCCCGAAAATCTTCTATACGACTATTTGTACAAGAGCCTATAAAAACAGCGTCAATTTTTGTACCGGCAATCGGTTGACCAACTTTCAGATCCATATAGTTCAACATGCGTTTTTTTCTTTTACGTTGAGATTCATCCCTCAATTTTTCTGGATCTGGCACTTTATCTTTAATAGATATCACATCTTCTGGACTAGTTCCCCATGTTACCATAGGATCAAGATTGTTGACGTCTATATTAACAACTTTATCATAATACGCCCCATCATCAGAAGCCAAACTTTTCCAGTAAGCTACAGCGTCATCAAAATTTTTCCCTTTTGGTGCAAATGGACGCCCCTTAATATACTCAAAAGTAACTTCATCAGGTGCTATGATCCCGGCTCTGGCACCAGCTTCAATAGCCATGTTGCACAAGGTCATCCGCCCCGCCATATCAAGATTTCTTACCGCTGAACCAGTAAATTCTATTACATGTTCTGTTCCACCAGCTGTACCAATTCTTCCTATAACAGCAAGAATAATATCTTTCGCACTTACACCTGGTTTTAATTTACCTTCAATATTAATCTTAAAATTCTTGGCTGGTTTCTGTAGCAAGGTTTGGGTTGCCATCACATGTTCAACTTCCGAAGTTCCGATACCAAAAGCAAGCGAACCAAATGCACCATGGGTAGAAGTATGACTGTCACCACAAACAATAGTCATACCTGGTAATGTTATCCCTTCCTCGGGTCCAACAACATGGACGATCCCCTGACGGGCAGATTTTAATGGAATGAATGGGACACCAAATTCCCTAACATTTTTCTCTAAAACTTCTATCTGATGACGACTTTCTCCTTCCTCCATCGGTTTATCCCGATCTGTTGTGGGAACATTGTGATCAATAACTGCCATCATCGCTTCCGGACTGTGAATTTTACGTCCAGCCAACCGTAACCCTTCAAATGCCTGCGGGCTAGTAACCTCATGAATTAAGTGACGGTCAATATAAAGGAGTGCCGTACCATTTGGAAGTTGTTTTACCACGTGACTATCCCACAACTTATCAAACAAAGTACGAGCTTTCATTTTTTTATCCTTTTAAAATTTTATATTCAATAAGTTTATATATCCAAAATATCAAGAAACTAAAATAATTTATTCTGATAATTTTTATAAATTATCAGAATATAAAATAAAAAATCAGTTCAACCTGTTAAACAGATTCTGTTTTTTTATTAACATCGCGATTACGTTCTGCAATACGGGCTGACTTACCGCTACGACCACGCAAATAATATAGTTTTGCACGACGAACATGACCATGACGGACAACCGTAATCGCAGAAATTGTTGGAGAATAAAGAGGAAATACACGTTCCACTCCTTCACCATTTGAAATTTTACGAACGGTAAAATTACTATTTAGTCCCTTATTTGAACGTGCAATTACGACACCCTCATAAGCCTGAACACGTTTACGTTCCCCTTCAACAACACGAACATCAACTCGTACTGTATCCCCAGGGAAAAATTCAGGAATGGCACGATCTGCTGTTAAACGAGCAATTTCGTCAACCTCATATTTTTGAATAATATCCATCATCTTTTCCTTTAACAATATATAAATTCAGTCATTATTTTTAAGGTTACTGTTACGCTGGTAACTGTCCCACAAATCTGGTCTGCGCATTCTGGTCACCATTTCAGCCTGTTCTTGACGCCATGCAGCAATTGCCCCATGATGTCCTGAAAGTAAAATCTCGGGCACGTCATATCCCTGCCACTTGGCAGGTTTCGTATAATGCGGATATTCCAAAAGACCTTCAGAAAAACTTTCTTCTTCCCCACTGGTATCAGATCCCATAACACCAGGTAACAGACGTATGCAGGCATCCATTAAAACAAGTGCGGCAGGCTCACCACCAGAAAGAATGTAGTCTCCAATAGAAATCTCCTCTATTGAATATTTTTGAAATATCCGATCATCAATCCCCTCATAGCGACCACAAATACAATATAAACCACTCCCTGATACAAACCGCAGAATATCTTTTTGTTGCAATACACGTCCTCGCGGCGAAAAATAAACAACTGGACGATCATCCTGCGGTAAAGTAGCCTGTAAGGCAGCATCAAGTATATCCACTCGAATAACCATTCCTGCCCCACCACCAAACGGCGTATCATCAACAGCCTTATGTTTGCCATGACCAAACTGACGCAAATCATGCGTTTTCAAAGTCCATTTTTCCTCTTTTAATGCTTTGCCCGCCAGGGAAAATTCCAAAAAGCCGGGAAACATCTCAGGAAATAAAGTCAACAATTCAATCTGCCAACACATTTCCCTTATTACCTTCATTAGGTGAAACCTCAATAAAATGAGGTAAACAGATTTTTACCCATCCCGCTTCAAGATCAATTACCGGTACACATTGCTTTGTAAAAGGAACAATAATGATTTCTTTGGAATCCAGTTTGATTTCAAGACTGGTACCCGCACCATAATCATGGACATGATCAATGATACCAAACGCTTCCTTTTGCTGATTGATTTTCTGAACACGAGCCTGCAAACCAATTAAATCTACCAAATAGAATTCCTCTTCTTCCAAATCTGAAAAAGAATCTCTTGTTACGTATAACTTACGGTTTGTCAGATGTTCGGCATTTGTTCTGGAATCAACAGGATTTTTATTTCCATCATAAAGGATGGCAATTGGTTCATTTTTCCAGATTAAAGACCAGCGCTCCCCATGATTATCAATCAGTTCCCTGTAATTTTGTAGATCTGTTGCCTTTTCCAGATACGAATAAACCCTTACCAGCCCGTTAACGCCATGGGGTTTCCCGATCGTTGCAACATGAACCAACTGTCTTTTCATCAAAGGGGCAACCTTATTCAATAATCAACAATTAAGCCTCAGCTTCAGCTTCTTCTTTTTTCTTAGCTGCGGCTTCAGCACGTTCCTGGGCCTTTTTCTTCGGCGCAGACTTCTGAGGCTGTTCGTTATAGACAAATTTTTCCGCCAAACCAGCATTTGCCAAAAAACGTGCAACACGATCGGTTGCCTGTGCCCCTTTTGTCAACCAATAACTAATCCGTTCATTAAACAAACGAACTCTTTCAGCATGATCGGAAGGAAGCATGGGGTTATAAGAACCCACTTTTTCAATAAAACGTCCATCCCGAGGTGAACGGCTATCAGCAATAACTATGTGATAGTATGGACGTTTTTTTGACCCTGAACGGGATAAACGGATTTTAAGGCTCATTGATTCTTTTTCTCCAGATTCTAGCCATTAATGAAAGAAACTAACGCATCATCCCACCACCAGGTGGAGGCGTCATTCCTTTAGGTAAAAGAGCAGATAACCCCTGTCGCATTAAACCTTTAACGCCCAGCTTGTTAAACCGCTTCATCATGGAAGCCATCTGATCATATTGTTTTAACAACCGATTGACTTCCTGAACTGTTGTCCCCGATCCTGCCGCAATCCTTTTTTTACGAGATGCCTTAATAATATCAGGCTTTTTGCGTTCGGCCTTAGTCATTGATGAAATAATGGCCTGATGACGTTTAAGAATCGAGGTGTCTATCTCTTTATTGCCAAGTTTTTCTTTAACTTTTCCCATACCTGGGATCATGTCCATAATGTTGGAAATTGATCCCATTTTATTTATCTGTGAAATTTGAGTCGAATAATCATTCAAATCAAATTTTCCCTTGAGCATCTTCTTGGCAAGACGTTCATTTTCCTCTGTATCGAGAGTTTCAGAAGCTTTTTCAACCAGCCCCGCTATATCTCCCAATCCCAGAATACGGCTGGCGACACGTTCGGGATAGAATTCCTGTAACGCATCAACCTTTTCACCCATACCAACCAGCTTGATTGGGGCGCCAGTAATTGCCCGCATTGATAATGCGGCACCACCTCGTGCATCCCCATCCATACGGGTCATAACAACACCCGTAATCCCAACTTTCTCATTGAAACGCTTGGCTGTGTTAACCGCATCTTGCCCTGTCATAGCATCAACGACAAGAAGGGTTTCAACAGGCTGAACCGCATCTCTGATATTTTGAACCTCCTGCATCAAAACATCATCAATCGCCAAACGTCCAGCTGTATCCAGGATAACAATATCATATCCCTCTAAACGACCGATCTCCATGGCCCGTTTGGCAATTTGCAATGGATTTTGTCCCTCGATAATGGGTAATGCGGTTACGCGTATCTGATTGGCCAATTGCTGCAATTGCAATTGGGCGGCAGGACGATAGGTATCCAAACTGGCAAGCAATATTTTCTTGCGTTCACGACGATTTAGGAAATATGCAATCTTTGCCGAAGTCGTGGTTTTACCAGATCCTTGCAAACCCACCATCAAATAAGGAACAGGTGGCGCAGCATTCAATGCAAGAGGTACAGCACCTGATCCACCCAATGCATCAATCAATGCATCATTTACAATTTTGGCAATTGCCTGACCAGGTGAAATATTGTGCAAGACTTCCTGACCAACAGATTTTTCCTGAACCTTTTTAACAAATTCCTTGACGACAGGCAAAGCAACGTCGGCATCAAGCATTGCCAAACGGATCTCACGCATGGCCTCATTAACGTCTTCCTGAGACAATGCCCCCCGTTTCGAAAGTCCGTCAAATACGCCAGAAAGTTTACCAGATAAACGGTTAAACACGTTTTTTCCTTACATTTACACAATAAATAGCGCGTTACTGCACGAGCCTTCGTGAGGTAACGTTTCTTAATCCAAGAAATAGAATTAACCTGATTTTTAATTGGTTGTCAATTGAATAATTGTTCAATAAGAAGCATGTTGTTCAATTCTATCTGTCACCATGCTTCTTATAAAAAGCTTCAGCTAATTATTGATTATTATTGAGCTTGGTTAGGAGCAACCATTGGTGCTGCGGTTCCATTTGTTGCTGTTTGACGCATCTGTCCACGCAATAACTGCATTTGACCATGAATATCCTTCATCTTGATAATACGCGCTTTTAACTGAACCAACTGGTCTGGCGTCAAAATATTACGAAGGGCAAGTAATGTCTTGGTATGATTTTCAGCAGTTTCTCTGTGAAGTTTTTCCAATTTATCCACAAATGGATCAAGATTTCCTTTTGTTACTTTACCAGGTGCCAATAAAGCATTTGCCATATCTCTATGTACAGCCTCAACTTGCTGACGAGTGGTTTCTTCCTTTAATCGAGCACTATCGACGATTACCTTGGCTTTTGCCTGTTGTTCGGCGCTAAGATTAAGATTTTCGAACATGTATCCCAATGGACCAACCGCAGGCCCAAATATGCCACCGGGGGGTGGAGGAGGAGGTGCCATTCCAACAGGTTGGGCCATTGCGGATACCATACTGCCAAGGCTTAGACCGCCGGCAACAACCAAAGAGGTTAACATTTTCTTATTAAACATAAAAAGCCATCCTTTCTTTATTGAAAAGCAATAAAAGGTTTGGACTCTTTTATCACTTAGTTCAATTTTATCAAAGTTTTAGGCAAAAGTATGAAGATTTTTTATATTTATTACAAAATAATTTTAAAAATGTGTTTTTTGAGTTTCATTGTTTTTCATGAATATATGGATTCTTGCTATCTCTGAATTGCAAACGGATTGGCGTTCCAGGCATATCAAAAATTTCACGCAAACCGTTCATCAAATATCTCTGATAATCCAGGGGAAGTTTTGAAGTTCTAGTTCCAAATAATATGAAGGTTGGTGGTCGGGCCTTGGCTTGCGTGATGTAACGTAATTTTAATCTGCGTCCATCAATCATGGGAGGGGCATGCCTCAAAATAGCCTCTTCAAACCAACGGTTCAATTCCCCTGTCGGAATACGTTTGTTCCAAATATCATAGGCTTTTCGAACCGCGGGTATTAATTTATGAACCCCTCGACCTGTAAGAGCTGAAAAAGCAATGATAGGAATGCCATGCATTTGTGAAAGCGACATCTCAATTCTATCTCTTATAGTCTGGCGGGTAGCCACCCTATCCTTTAAAATATCCCACTTATTAAGCGCAATAACGCAACAGCGTCCTTCTCTTTCAATTAGACGGGCAATTTGTAAATCCTGTTCATGAATGCCCAATTCAGCATCAATAACCAAAACAACCACTTCGGCCATTTTAAGGGCTTCAATACTGGCAGAGACAGACATTTTTTCAAGTGTCTCATCAATTCTGGCTTTTCTCCTCAATCCGGCGGTATCAACCAATTCAATTTCCCCTTTTTCATCATGAAAGGATACTGAAATTGAATCCCGCGTTAATCCAGCTTCCGGCCCGGTAATTACACGCTGCTCCCCTATCAATTGATTGATCAAAGTTGATTTGCCGGCATTGGGACGTCCCACAATTGCCAATCTCAATGGTTTATCTTCAGAGTTTTCCAATGATATATTTAATGCCGAATTATCCTGGAACTGTTCAATTGGAAGCACCGCCTCAATCCGGTCTACAAGATCCATGATACCTTCACCATGCTCTGCAGAAACAGGAATGGGTTCCCCCAAACCAAATTTATACATTTCCAAGGCGGCTACATTTCCGGAATGACCTTCGGCCTTATTCACAACCAAAAGAATTTTACGCCCCTGTTTTCTCAACCATTGAGCAAAATGTTCATCAACAGGTGTTATACCCATTCTGGCATCAACACAAAAAAGAATCACATCTGCCATATCAACCGCCCGTTCGGAGGATATACGCATACGACCATGAACAGTTTCGGGATCATCCTCTTCCCATCCAGCCGTATCAATTAAGGTAACGGGGCGATCGTTTAGAAGAATGTCAACTGATTTCCGATCTCGTGTCACCCCCGGCTGATCGCTTACAATTGCAAAGCGTCTTCCCGCTAGCCGATTGAATAATGTCGATTTACCGACATTAGGACGACCCGCGATCACAATAACAGGCAATTTGTGTTTAGCCAATGTCACGTATTTTATTTCCTAACCAAAAGCAGTTAATTTACCATCTTGCCCCAGGATCAGCAAACGCTCATTTACAACCACCGGAGCTAGAGCGGGAGTTATACCTGTTTTAACAATATTGGTTATTTTACCTGATGCCGGACTGAAGGTTACCAGTCCAATATCGTTAAAATCACTGATACAGATAAGTTGTCCGCCTGCCAATACAGGACCATACCAAGCGATGGGATCTTTATATTTTTCCATATTCTTGAAACGTCTCAGTTGAGTGACCCAACGAACCCGACCCGTTACACGGTCAAGACAAGCCAGTTGCTGATCAAGGGAAAGAACAAATAACCAATCGCCAATAACAACCATTGAATTTTGACCTGAAACTTCACGTTCCCAAATACGTCGACCAGACCTTAAATCCAGTGCCACCAAGATTGAGCCGATACTTATAGCATATACCGTACCATCAGCAATTACAGGAAGCGCACTGATTGCCGCAAAATCCACAAAAGCATTACGGCCATTTCGACCCAGCGTATCAGTCCAAATCTGCTCCCCGGTATTTGCCCGCAACGCAATCAAATCTCCTGATCCAAAGCCTGCGACAAGAATGCCTTCTGAATAGGCTGGTGCTGGCTGACCAAATAATTTTGTTTGAACACTGCCTGTATTATAGGACCATAACTGATTTCCCGTTTTTGTATCCAAACAAAATAACCGTCCATCAATGGTGCCAAAAAACAATAACTGGTTTACGATTGTTGGTGCGGAACGACCAGGTGTACCAACATCCACACGCCATACAACCTTTCCCGTTTCCCGATCCACCCTCAAAGTTTCGGCCACGCCATCCACAATATATAAAGCATCCTCGGTTAATCCAATACCACCTCCCAAATTACTTGATCTTGACTTTTTCTTTTTGGGATTTAGCCGCCATAGCAACTTACGTGATTGCCAATCAAACGCAGTTACCTTACCCACAGCATCCATTGTGAAAAAATGATTGCCATCTATAACCGGAGTTGTATTGATGATGCCCTGGCCTTTTGATCCCAGCGCAATATAGGATAAAGGGCTTGGTTCGGAATTTCCTGATCCGATACTGCAACTCCACATTCTACGCACGCCACCCACCGCACTGTGAATTGAGGCATGATCAGCCGTTCTTCCCTCAAGCATCCATTTCTCGTCGATAACTGGTGATGGAATAGTGATTGGAGTTTTGTCACTATGATCGACCATCAGTCCGGCACCAGTACTAAAAACGTCTATTCGTTTACCAATAATAACAGGTTTATTATCCTTATGCCCGCAAGCTGCCAAGGCCATTCCAGTTGCGGTTGTCGCAAGAATCGATCGACGTGAAAATTTCTTTTTTATAGGTAGAATATCTTGCATCGTTAAACCCTTTTATTCGCTGCAATAACCTGCAACATCACATTTGCCCTTTTCCGTAGTTCTGGACTGGCATTCATATCCGTAGATAAACGTCCAAAAACCTGTTTCGCCTCTATAACTTTACCAGTTTTAAGATCCAAAATCGCCTCACACTCTCGTGCCAAAGCATACCAGGGAGTCTTGTGATCCAACAATTCTCTGATACGATTATGTAATTCACCTGGATCTACATTATCAAGATGGTTTTCAATCCATAATAAATTAGCCAGATTACGAAAATCAGGCGATGCAGTTTTATCAAATCTTAAAGCTTCCCAAATTGCGGATGCCTCTTTAAGCTTTCCCTGATCCAATAGTAATGATGCTTGTTTTAATTGTGCCAATGCCCGTATAGATTGGGGAGAATGATTGGATATATGGTTAAATTCACCAATGATCTGGTCAACCATCTTATCATCTTTGGATTGAGGAGATAACTGTACTGTTTTTTGCATGACCTGCATATAAGAATTTGATGCATTTACAATTTTCTTATGCTTTTGCCAATGATTAAACTGTAAAAGACCAAATACGGCCAGAACAGCAATAATAACAACTATTGCCAATTTAGCATAACGTCTCATGAAATAATGCAGTTTTTCTGTCCGTAATTCTTCATCTATTTCTTTAAACAGGTCTTCTGACACTTACAGTTTCTCCTTTGTGCGTTTATTATGACTTGAATTTGGCAGTTTTTTTATTTTCCACCTGTTGCATTTTTTAATTTTTTACTTCCATCGACAATCATGGCACGCATTTTAGTAAGATTGGCAGTAATTCTAGCATTCATTTCAGCGCTAACTTTTTGGATCGATTCCATTTCATTTTTTGCTTTTTGGCTGATGGCAACCTGTTTTGCATGCGCCTGTTTTGAAATACATGCATAATACACATGAACAGCCTTGTTATAATTATTAAACTGCTCAACACTGGCATTGTATTTGGTAACATTGCTTACGTTTATCACTGGTGACTTGGGTTCATTGCCACAGGATGCAGTCCAATCCTGTGCAAAAGCAGCCACGCCGGGTATTGGAGAAAATCCAATCATAGCGGTCAAAATGAATTTTTTCATCGGATATTTCCTTTCGATGATAAAGTTAGATATGATGCAGACTCATGGTAGAAAATCTACCAAATCTCCGTCAGGTTTCCCACAAATTTCATTATCCTGCATCACGATTTTACCTTTTACGATTGTTGCAACAGGCCATCCTGTCACTTCCATTTGATCATAAGGGGTCCAACCTGCAGGTGAAACGATCCAGTCATTGGTGATACGACGATTTGTTTTCATATCAACCAGGGTGAAATCCGCATCATAACCGACCTGAATTCGTCCTTTTGTAGGCATGCCATATATTCTTGCCGGATTAGATGCCATTAAATCGACCAAACGACCAAGCGATAATCGTCCCTCATTTACATGATTCAACATAAGTGGCACGAGAGTCTGTACACCCAGCATTCCTGATGGACAGCATAGCCATGGTTTTGCCTTGGCTTCTGGATCATGGGGCGCATGATCCGAGGAAACGATATCAACCACACCATTCTCAATCCCTCTCCAGCACGCATCATAGTGTCTTTTATCACGGATAGGAGGATTCATCACCGCCAAACCTCCTAACCGTTCATAACATTCCGGTGCGATTTGGGTTAGATGATTTCCTAGCACTTCAACAGTTGCGATATCTTTATAATCAACCAACCATTCAAGTTCTTCCTGTGTCGTTGTATGCAAGATATGCGCGGGTCGACCTGTTTTACGAGCTAATTTTATGATACGTCGTGTTCCAAGAAATGCACATTCCTCATCACGCCACAAACGATGATTTTCGTAAGGCATACCCTCACAGAATAACTTTTTCCTAGTCTGTAAACGATATTCATCCTCGGCATGATAACATACTCGACGATGACCATACCGCATGATATTTTCAAGACTTTCATCATCTTCCACCATTAAGGAACCGGTTGAAGAGCCGGCGTAAACCTTGATACCACACACCCCTCTCATCGTTTCGAGCTTGGATAGGTTTTGCGTATTTTCCCTTGTGGCACCAACGTAAAATCCAAAATTAACCCAGCTTGTCTCCCTTGCCCTTTCTTGTTTCCATATGATCATTTCCTTATCCGCTGTGAGAGGATTTGTATTGGGCATATCAAAAACAGTGGTCAATCCACCCATCGCTGCCGCTCTTGTCCCGGTTTCAATTGTTTCAACCATATCATTTCCCGGTTCGCGAAAATGCACATGACAATCCATCAAACCTGGAAGAACATAAAGACCCTTCGCATCAATAATCTTTTCAGCAGCATCACTTGATTGAACAGACAGGGATTGAATACGCCCTTTGATTACACCAATACCAGTTTCATATTGTCCCCATGGTAAAAGACAATTACCATTTTTAATTATCAGATCGTAATGCACAAGCAAAATCCTTTATCAATCCATTAAAACTTCTAAAACATTTCCCAGCGGATTTTTCCCAACAATATGCACCTGATGCCATATTGCATAAAATAGAATATTCCAAGCCATAAATCGTTCCTTGCGTCCAGATGCCTTTTCAAATAAAGATCTCACATTTGATAAGGAAATTTTGTTACCAATATCTGTCTGACAAAAAACCGCCTGGGCCAATTCATTGGCGTGCTGTTCGATCCACAAACCAATTGGAACACTAAATCCAGATTTTTTGGCAAAAGGTTGTGCTAGTGGAAATTGCCACTCAAGCCATTTGCGTAATATCCATTTCCCTTGGCCATTTCTTATTTTCAAATGATCTTCAAGATTGAAGGCGAATGCTGCAATTTTTTTATCCAGAAATGGGACTCTTCCCTCAATAGAATGAGCCATGAGACAACGATCAAGCTTGATTAGAAGATCATTGGGTAACCAATCAATCATATCAATTTTTTGAGCATTTTTCAGGCGTGAATCATTTTTATCCTGCAATTTATATTGTAATCTGAAATAATCTTGCCATTCGCTGGAAACGGAATGAAGGAATAAATTGTCTCGTTCAAAAATACCCTTGCGATAAAGTCTTTTACCGCCTAGCCAAACAGATTTTGCTGCTTTACGATATCGTCCATAACCTGCAAATAATTCATCACCACCCTCACCAGATAAAATAACCTTAACTATGGATCTGGCCTCATTTGCAAGAAACCATGTTGGGATAATTGCATAATCGGCAACAGGATCATCCATACATGCAATAATTTTAGGTAAATGTCTGAAAACATCCTGCTGATTTATAGTGACGCAATGATGTTGAATACCTATTTCCTTTGCCAATAATGCCGCCTGTAATGCTTCATCCTTAACATAGCCAGAATCATTATTTATCTCAAAACGGGCTGTCCAGGCATGAAGACGATTAATTCGTCCCAGACGCTGCATCATTTTCAATATAATTGAGCTATCGACACCACTAGATAGAAAAAGTCCGAATGGCACATCAGAACGTTCATGAATACGAATCGAATCTTCCAAAAGACTATCAAGCTGATTTAAAGCTTTTTTCTCATCTGTAATCATAGACCTTGTTTTTGGAAAACAAGACTGTGTTTGCCGATGAATAATTTCACCATTTCGGATTATCAGGGTTTCACCAGGTAAAATCCGATAAATATTATTATAGATTGTTTTATAGCCCGGTATGAATTGCAATTGCAACAATGTATCGACTGCAGACTGATTTATATCATCATGCCTAACAAAACCTGCCTTGATAATTGCTTGCGCTTCAGAAGCAAATACAACACCCTGTTCTACACTAGCATAGTATAAAGGTTTTATACCAAAGGGATCACGGCTTAAAACAAGCGTTTTTTCATCTATGTCAACCATGGCAACTCCATACATGCCACGTAGGGAATTCACATAATCGGCATGAAATTTCTGCCATAAGGGAAGGATTACCTCACAATCGCTTCCCGTTTTAAAAATATAATTCTTAAAAAGATGGCGTAATTCGGGACTGTTATATATTTCACCATTTGCAATCAAAACTTGTTGACTGTCATTGGATAGAGGTTGTTTTCCCCCTTCTATATCAATAATGGAAAGACGCGAATGCAACAAAACAACATGACTATTTTCCCATGATCCGTTTCCATCAGGACCCCGGTGATGCAAAGCCTCCAATAAGATCTTTTTTTGATGTTCAGAAATGCTGTGGCCATCTTTCAAGGCAATTCCTGCTATTCCGCACATCAGATTTTCTCAATTCTCGTTAAAAATTCATACCATTTTTGTAAAACAGTCGCCTGACTAAATTCCCTTTCGAATTTTTGACGTCCTGCAATTGCAATTCTTTGAGATAATGCCGCATCATTTGTCAAGGACGCGATAGCTTTTGATAAGGCTGTTTCATCTTCCAGAGGGGTTAGGAGACCATTTTCCCCGTTGTCTATCAATTCCACAGGTCCTTGCGCAGCCAATGCAACCACCGGTTTAGTCGCGGAAAAACCTTCTAGAACTATATTACCCAAAGGTTCATGACGAGAGGAGCAAACCAGAATATCGCAAGCCTGGATAATACCTGATATATCCCCAATCCATCCAGGCATATGGACACGATCTTGAACCTTTAAGAATCTTGCCAAATTTTCAAGCTTCTGACGCTCTTCGCCTTCCCCTGCTATAAGCAAATGGGTATTTGCAAGATTAGGCATCGCCTTTATAAGAATATCAAATCCTTTATTAACGTGCAGTCTACCCAACGCCAGTAAAAACGGTGCGTTATTGGGAATATAATAGGGACGTCTTGCACATGCATCGGGAAATGTTCTTGCAAAATTGGGAACATGATGAACGCGATTTTCCGGCCATCCTTGGTTTTTGATCCATTCTACAATTCCTTTGGTATTACCAACCAGATGATCACATTGCCTGTAATATTTTAAATCATAAAACCCGCCTAAACGTCCCACGTTTATCCAATCACCCCTTGGCATAAAAGAGGCCGCCCTATTCATCCAAGCCACCACTACTCTTGGTGAAAAATCCTTTAGAATTCTTTTTAGTTCATACTTCGTTGAAAGATCCAACAACCCACCGAATCGTAATTCATGGGAGAATAAACCAACCTCGGTAAATTTCCGTTTACGATCGGAATTTTTCCGTATAATAGGTAATACAGATAATTTTTGAAGATGCTGGGCAATACATAATCGCTCGAAAAACAATTCTGCCCCACCATTAACCGCTCCCGCCATAATGTGTGCAATACGGAAATTTGATGGATTGCTCATATTTACAAAACTTATTCCTAAATTACATTTTAATCATTTTGCCTATCTTGTTTATTATAGGTTTCCAAAAGATTCTGAAAAGCATTATAAACTTCATCAACAGTTAAGTTTTCCATATTTGCCATTCCATTTCCACCTGACGCTGACAATCCTTGGGCATAGTTCCCGGCTGGCTCATATTCTGACAATTTACTTGGTCCAAACAAACCAAGTACTGGAATTTGACAAGCGGCGGCCAAATGCATCAAACCTGAATCATTACCTATAAAACCTTTACAACGTGATAATAAAGCGGCAACTTCTGTTAAAGTATTTTGACCACCACTATCTATAACTGGCAAACTGCTCGTTTTCATTGGATCCACAAGATTAAACTCTTGACTTCCTGGCCCATAAAAAAGAACGAATTCATAATCCTTATTAAAAACCAAAAGTTTTTTTGCCACTTGAATAAACCGTTCGATTGGCCAAATCTTGCCAATCCAATTTGCGGTTGGTGCCAAGGCAATATAATGGTCGGCAGGCAATTTTTCTGCAGCCGTTTTTTTATTTTTTTCATCAATCCATACTACTGGTAAAGGTGTATAGGGCAATGATAATGACCTGGCCAAATAATGGACGCGATGTTCCTTAATCCTTCCACCACGTACAATGCATTTTTTTCTTGTTCTTAAAAAATAGCCTATTCCTGAACCACGAAGGTCAATTACCAAATCCCAGGATTGCATCACACATTGTGACCATAATAATAACCAATGAAAATCAAAGCGGTATTTATTCATAACCAATGTCTTGTCACGCCTTGGCATTGCATCGAAAAGACCAGCTGCCACTGGTCCGCAAGCAATTGTAAACTTTGCTTGTGGATAGGTTTGTAACAAATAGTCAAGTATTCCCGTTGAAATTACGGCGTCTCCCAATCGGGTAGATGTGATAAACAGAATTTTCCTGATTGAAGATACCGTCATGCAAACCCTTATTCTTTCAATCCAAATTAAATAATATATAAGTTGGCGATTTAAAACAGTTTAGTTCTAAGCTATTTATTATTTAATTAATTAAATGATAATTAAGATGGATATTCTCAATGAACAAACTGTATTCTAACAATATGGTTTTAACAACGAAAAAAAATTATAATGCACAATTTCAATGAATTATTGGCCAAGATAAAATTCAATCAGGATGGTCTGGTTCCAGCTATTGCCCAACAATATGATAGTAAGGAAGTTTTAATGATGGCATGGATGAATCAGAAAGCAATTATTAAAACTATTTCCACTGGTCAGGTCTGTTATTATTCTCGCAGCCGTAAAAAATTATGGCATAAAGGTGAGACTTCAGGTCAGACACAAAAATTGGTGAATTTCCTTTTTGATTGCGATGGCGACACACTGCTGCTTTTTGTCGATCAGAAAGGCGTGGCATGCCATACCGGGCGTAAAAGTTGCTTCTATAATGCATGGCAAAACGAATCGATCAAGGAAATAAGCCGTCCCCTGATTAATCCTGAAAAATTATATCAAAATAAACATAAATAATGAACAAATCAGAAAATCCACCAATAATATGGATCTTGGCTGGTGAAACCAGTGGTGATGAATTGGGAGCAAAACTAATTAAAGCTTTGCGTCATTTTAACCCCGATCTGCAGTTTTTAGGTGTTGGGGGGCCAAGAATGCAAGAACAGGGAATGAAAATCCTTTTTCCCATGCAGGATCTTGCCGTGATGGGATTGGTTGAAGTCCTTCCCAAAATATGGACCTTGTCAAAACGCCTTAACCAAGCTGTCAAACATATTGAAACAATTCATCCTGATATCATTGTAACAATTGATAGTCCCGGTTTTTCTTTACGATTATTAAAAAAAGTCCAATCTTTATCAATTCCCAGAGTTCATTATGTTGCACCCCAGGTTTGGGCATGGCATGAAAATAGAGTAAAAAAATTTCCGGGACTATGGGAAAAACTTCTTTGCCTCTTTCCTTTCGAAGAAAATTTTTTTTTAAAACATGGAATTAAAGCCCAATTTGTTGGCAATCCCATTATCGAGACAGAAATGCATCATGCAAATGCCGATGATTTTCGCTCTGAACATCATATAGATCCACTTCAACCGATTTTACTTTTAATGCCTGGCAGTCGTCGGTCCGAATTGCCGAAGCTTATGCCCGTATTCAAAAAAACTTTAATTTTATTAAAACAAACAAAACCAGAACTCATTGCCGTGTTACCCACCTCTCCCCTCGCCAGACATTATGTTGAAAGAATCATTGAAGACTGGCCTGTAAAACCACTGGTTATTCATGAAAAAAAGGATAAATATAATGCCTACGCAGCAGCACAAATTGCCCTGACAAAATCCGGAACCACAACCTTGGAACTTGCATTGGCCCATATACCCATGATCGTAACCTATAGAGTCCATCCCATCACGGCAATGATTGCCAGACACATGATTCAGGTGCCTTTTGTAGCAATGGTTAATCTTCTAGCCCAAAAAGAAGTTGTACCTGAACTCTTGCAAGAAAACTGTAATCCCGTAAAATTGGGTGAGAAGGTTATCGAATTTTTAGATAATAAATATATGGCTCAAAAACAAAAAGAAGCTTTTATTCAAATTCTAAACGCTTTAAAAGCACCACATCATCAACCACCCTCTTATGAAGCAGCTAAAGAGATATTAGAATTAATGAATAAAAATAAATAATATTTTAATTTACACTATTTATTCTTTATTTAACATTGCCCTTTCTTTTCTAACCTGTTCAGCGGTTACATGCCCGTTTCTTCCCCCGAAATGGGAAATAACATAATTGGCAATATCTGCAATATCCTGATCATTGAAAACATCCTTGAAAGAAGGCATCATATAATTACCCAGCTTAGGATCTTTAAGGGTGGATCCTTCTAAAATAACCTTAACAAGATTATTTCCACCCGTTATCGTTGCTGTTCTCGAACCCCAAAGCCTTTCATATTCCCCTTGTCTTCCTTGACCATTTTCCAGATGGCAATTTGAACAAACAGAAGAATAAAGATGGCTTCCATGACTATGACTTTGTTCAGTAACCTCCAATTCTTCAACAGATATTTTGGCTGACCCTTGTTGCTTTTCCACGGGACGTAAAGAACGTAGATAAATTACAATTGCATGAATGTCTTGGGGTGTTAAATAAGATAGTTGCGTATTTATAACATCTGCCATGGGACCGGATGCAGCTCCATGACCTGAAACATATCCCCGGGATAAATATTTTTCCAAATCAGTGTCACTCCATGAACCAATTCCCGTATCCTCATCAGCGGTGATATTATATGCTGTCCATCCCCTATGACCGCCCCCTGCATAATCTTTTATAACAAAGCGACCATTGGACCAATTTTCAGGAGTATGACAATATGAACAATGACCTGGTCCTTCAGTCAAAAATTTTCCCCGGTTCCATGATTGTGATTTTTGATTGTTATACTCGAAATGCTTGCCCGTATAATTTATGATCTGCCAAAAACGAATGGCCCATCGCATATTGTAGGGAAAAGCCATTTCTTTATCAGGAACTTTATTTTCAATGGCAGGTTGTTTTTCAAGATAACGTCTGATTGCCAATATTTCATCACGACTCATGGCACGATAGGCAGTATAGGGCATTATGGGATACAAATATTTTCCTTTATGACCAATTCCTTTTTGTAATGCACTTATAAATTCATCATCTGTATAACGCTGAATTCCTGTTTTCACATCTGAGGTAATATTTGAAGAATAAACAGCTCCCTGTTTGGATATATAAAAAGGTTTTCCCCCTGCCAGTCTTGGTCCATGATCAGCTGTATGACAACTTTCACAACCTGATGCGTGAAAAAGATACTCTCCTTTATCCATTTGGTCCTTCTTCATATCAGCTGCCTGACCGATCAATATGCCAAATGATGAGCTGGAAAAATTGATACATAAAATTATGAATAAACGATAATTTTTCATAAAAAAAATTAAGGAATTGATGAATTTAATCATGAAAATTCTTATTTATGCTGAAATACCTGCTTCGCCAAAGGCAATGAATGAAAAAATTTACCCTGAATCAATCCCAAGGCATGGCCCAGTGCTGGTGCTGCCACTATTGTTCCCAATTCACCTACTCCTGATGGAGATTCATTACTGTTAACCATATGAACCTTGACATTAGGCATATCATTCATTCTCAATACTCGATATTGATTATAATTCCGCTGTTTAATTTGTCCGTTTTCTATTTGCACTTCACCATACAAGGCGTCACTTAATCCAAAAACAACTGAACCCTCAATTTGCGCACAAACTTGTTCTGGATTTACAATAAAACCACAATCAACCGCCACATCAGCACGATGTATAAGAATGACTGAACTGGTTGTAATTTCAGCTTCTATAATTAGAGCGACATAACTGCCAAATACATGTGCCATGGCGAAACCTTGCCGAATGCCTCCAGATTGAAATTTATTCCATTCGACATTTTGCAATAACAAATCAACAACTGCTTTTGCACGATCATCAAGACCCAAAGTTTTACGGTATTTAATCGGATCCATACGCGTATATAATGCCAGATTGTTAATCATGTTTTCCAATACAAAAACATTACGAGTTGCCTCTCTACCCTGTCCAGATCCGAAATTCAATTTCGGAGCGTCACATACAGAATATTCAAACTTATAGTCATGAATATGATAAGGCATTGTATCCAACCCCAAAAGGTAATTCGGACTGGATGGATTCCTCTTGTCTGTATCGTCAATAAAAGTCATCATTTTATGATGAACAGAGGTAATCGCCAATTTGTTATTTACGCCTATCTTTAACTGGTCATAATATGGAGGACGTAACGCATCATTTTGAAAGTCGGCTTCCCTTGACCATATAAAATTTACCGGATATGACACCTGTCGTGCGAATTCAGCTGCATCAAGAATGTATTTTTGATCCAATCTACGACCAAAGCTACCGCCAATTTCATTATAATGAAGAATTACATTTTCTTTACAAAGATGAAATTTTTCAGCAATATGCCCCTTTAACATTGATGGAGCTTGGGAACCTATCCATAACTCACATTGATTGTCGTGAAAATATATTGTGCAATTTATAGGTTCCAATGCCGCATGCAAAAGCATAGGCTGAAAAAAATCCCATTGAAACAGTTTTTTTTCATTTTCCATTTCAACTGATACTGAAGCATTTTTATTATGAAAAAGCATAGTGGAAGGTTTTGATATACCCTTTTTTAAATTCTCATAAATCATTGATGTATTCAGTTGAATATTTTCATCACCCTGCCATTTTACCACGAGACATTCAGCCGCTTTCAGGGCATGCCAAAAATTATCAGCAATAATACATATTGATTTTTCATTTTTTAAAATATCCTGGATTCCAGGAACATTTTTGGCCTGTCTATCATCGATTTGATGGATTTGATCCCCTTCGATCGGGGAGCTGATAATATAACCCGTTTTCATCCCGGAAAGTTTAATATCCATACCATAAACAGACTGACCTTTAATTTTTTTATTCGTATCAATCCTTGGTTGTGGTTTGCCAATAATTTTATAATCTAATCTATTTTTAAATTGAACAGATTCTGGAATATCAAGTGTCATAATTTTTGAAATTAACATTCCGTACGAGAATGTTTGATTATCAGGGCAAACAACATATCCATTTTCAGTATGACATCGTCCTTTATCTATATTCAATTCCGCAGCTGCTGTTTGTAAAAGCATCATTCGTAATTCGGCCGCACCCTGTCTGAGAGGGAACCAATCTTTCGCAACAGAACATGAACCATAGGTCAGATTTAAATCCTCATTTGGTTTCATATTTTTTATTTGTTCATTTTCAATCATTTTGGTTTCAATTGAAACCGATTTTAAATCAACATCCAATTCCTCGGCCAAAATCATTGAGGCAGCCGTTAAAATCCCTTGCCCTATTTCAATATCGGGTATGAAAAAAGTGATTTCGTTATTTGCTTTTATTTTTATGAAAGCATTTAAATATTGTTGTTTTTTGTTTTTTCGCTCGGAAAAATCTGAATCTTTCTCTAACTGATCATTTTGTGCATTGCCCCCTACCGGTAACATGAACCCAAAAAGCAAAGCACCCGTTTTTCCCAAAAAAACACGACGGGAAATTTTTTTATGCTTCATCCATTATACCTGCAGCAATTTGAATAGCTTTATAAATACGTTGATATGTTCCACATCGACAGATATGACCTGTCATAGCTTCTATAATCTCGTTTTTATCAGGTTTATCATTTTCTTTTAACAAGGCTAAAGCCGTCATGATCTGACCAGGTTGACAATAACCACACTGCGTTGGTTCCGTCTCTTTCCAAGCCGCCAATAATTTTTGAAATATTGAGTCTTCCCCAACCCCCTCGATAGTAACTATCTCCCTATTCCCGATATCACCAACAGGAATGGAGCAAGATCTTACAGCTTTACCATCTAGATGAACGGTGCATGATCCGCATAAACCAATACCACATCCATATTTCGTACCCGTTAATCCAACAATATCCCGCAAAACCCAAAGTAATGGCATATCTAATGGAACATCCAGTTCTATTTTCTTTTTATTAACTGTGATGGAAATCATATCTGGTTCTGATTGCTGTTCTATTTTTAATTCAAAAAGAATAAATTATCAGTTTTTATTTTGTTTATCATTATTTTCAATGTTACCCTCATTTTTTAAATTATTGATTTCCTTGGACTCATACCCCAACATCAACTGTTTTTCCTTATTGGCTATACGTCGTGTATATCCCAACATCATGAAATCGTCATCCTGGGAATTGGGGCGATCTTTTGCCTCGTCAATTTTTGAAAGATTATAGGCCACAATCGGATAATCTTGAATTAACCGTTTAAATACATCGGCTGGCATCACCAATAAATATCCAAACCTCAATGCACGATAATTTGCATAAATTCTTTTACCCGCAACAAGTTCTGATGCACCAAGAATATCACCAATCCCATATGTTAGACTTTTACTTGCAGAATGTGTTTCAAATAATCCGCTACTGACAAAATAGACATTTTTAACCTTTTGTTTACGATGAAGGATTTTTTCACTCGGAAATACAAAATAGACCGACATAGACATACTTATATCATATAAAACAGCCTGTGGCACACCACGTAAACATGGCAATTCCTTCACGCGCTCTTCCAATCCACTTTTGAGATTGAATTTTAGGCGGCGATTATAACGTTCAAAACGCTTTTCAACATTTTTTTCCAATTCGGAATAAAGCTCATCACTAACCAAAGACTCAGCCCAAAGACTGTTATATTCATCACTTTCTAATCTGAGAGTGACCAATTTCAAAAACCTTGATTCAAGAGCTTCAATATATCCCTGGTAATGAATGCGCATAATTTCCAGCGCATCATCCAACATACGATTTTGCCTATCCAGAACTTCTGAAACAATTTCGGCAATTCGCACACCCAATGTCGGCTCTATACGCCTTTTCATAAAACGTGTTAAGGAAATCGATACAAATCGGGATACCAGCAATATTTCAAACCGTTCCATCATGCAGTACATCAAGGGACGATCGATATGCAATTTTCGATGTATATATTGCGCAACACGAAATCGAAAAGGAGGATGCAATCTTTTCTGCATCGCTTTTACGTATCCATACCTTCCCTCGGTCCATGCACCATCCAACGTAGCTTCCGCTGAACGCAAAAGAGTTTCCATCACTCTTCGTGGCAAACCCTGCATACGGAAAAGATCCAGTAAAATTGACCGCTCTTGTGCAGCTATTGTAATCAAAGCCAGTGAAATACGTTGACGATCAGTCAACATTGTATCAAAACTATTTGCTTCTCTTTCCTCATTAATACGACGGTCAATCTCTTCAAGCGTATAATTAGTAATGACATTTGAAAATCCAAATTCATTTGCCACGCGACGAGCCTTGTCCTTAACATTACCCAATCCAATTCCTAGAATCTGGTGGCGCACAGCCTGGTCAATGGGTGCAAGTTCATTTAGCCGGAAATAAATTACCACCGCCCTTAATGTTGTTCCGTTAACCAATAAGGTAAACAATACAAAACCCGTTGCAACAATACCTACAAACTGGGAAATCGGTGTTGGTATCAATTCATTTTCTGTTACCGCCAATGCAAGGGCCAGTGTAATGGCACCTCTTAATCCACCCCATACCATTGTCGCTTTAAATGGCGTCGGCACTGGAGGTGAAAGTTTTGTAGCTGCAAGTAAAGGCAACATCCCAAAAATAACCATTGCACGTGCCAGCAACCCGGCAATTGTCGCCAATAAAATAAGAATAAAATCCCATTTTGTCATACCAATCAATAAACGGGGGACAAGCATAGAAGCCAACACAAATAATAGCGATCCTGCCCAAAATATTATTTGTTGCCATAACTCATTCAAAAATCGCCATGTTTGAGGTCTAAATGTCGAGGGACCATAAGCGGATAAGGTCAATCCTGCCGCTGCCGCTGCCACAACACCGGAACAATGCAACAAGTCATCACAGACAATATAGGAAATATATGGTAAGGCAACCGTTAAAGTAATTTCCGCAGATCGACCTGTATTTGAACCCAAACTTACAATCATCCACAAAGCGCAACGTGCAAAAAAAAATCCTGCAATCAATGCCCCGACAAAAGAAAGAAAAATTGCTAGAGCTGAACTAAATAAATGTACCTCTTTATGCGCAATAATAGCGGCAACCAAAGTCGAAAAAATGGAAATTGCTGCAGCATCATTCAATAAAGCTTCGCCTTCAACCAAACGGGTAAGACGAGTTGCCGCCCCAATTTCTCTGAATATGCCTGCAACAGCAGAGGGATCCGTCGTTGCAACGATCGCTCCAACCAGCAGACAAACCGTCAGAGGCATACCCGAAAAGGGATATAAGGCCAGACCTATAGTGGCAGTAGAGACAATGACCGCAACAATGGCCAATAAAAGAACCGTGCCGATTTCATGGGCCAAACGACGCACATCAATAGCCAATGCCGCCTGAAAAACCAATATGGGCAGGAATATTAACAAAAAACCTTCGCTGTTTATTGGAAAATCAAGTAATATTTCAGCGGCTGTATCAAAAACATGTATGTGGGAGCTGTGTAAAATCAAATCAGCTGTTCCACCAAGAACAACCCCAACAATAGCCAGTATTACAGTTTCAGATAATTCCAGCCGTTTTGCCAATGGCTGAACGGCGCTTACAATGACCAATAATATAGCTGTCGCTAATAAAACAGTGGCCAGGCCTGTAACTGGCATATTGATGTCTCTCCGCTATAAACAAAATTAGAATTATTTTATATATCAAGCCTAATACGGATGGGATATCAACTTAAGTCAATATAACTAAAAAAATTCCTCGTAAAAAAATATAGAATTCATCTTAGACCGTTATGAAAGCTTTACTGCATTATAATTAACATATTTTCATTAAAATAAAATGATAAAATCTTTGAAAATAGGATAAATTTTTATGAAATTGATCCTATTGCCCATCCATAATTTGATGTAATATCGTTCTAAATTATGCAGTTTCTTTTAAAATATCTTCATTAAATTCAAAATTTATAACTCGAGCATATTCTGTGGGAACAATATGCCAGAAATGTTTTATTGTATTCTGCCATTCATGTAAAAGATGCGCAGCATATCGGCTTTTTGTTTCTTCAATATGCTTTTCAATAAGGTTTTTGACCCTGTCTTCCCATTTTTTATCAATCACACGCTGCCATCGCAAAGTTGACGCATTGACACGACGTTCAAACTGTTGGTGGGGATCGTAGACAAAGGCCATTCCACCTGTGAAACCGGCCCCGAAATTAGGACCTATTTCACCCAGAATGATCACTGTTCCCCCAGTCATATATTCACATCCATTGGCACCGCATCCCTCAACCACAGCCGTGGCACCCGAATTGCGAACCGCAAAACGCTCACCTGCCTTTCCGGCCGCAAACAGATATCCGGCCGTTGCACCATATAAGACTGTATTACCAACAATCACATTATGATTTGAAACAAGTTTTGTTTCTGGTACAGGACGCACAATAATGGTGGCTCCTGACAACCCTTTCCCGACATAATCATTGGAATCCCCAAAAACCTCAAGCTTCAAGCCCTGAACTGCAAACGCACCCAACGATTGGCCTGCTGATCCATTAAGACGAACGGTCAAATGATCCGGCGCCAATCCTTTCATACCAAACCGACGGGTTATCATTGATGAAATTTTTGTTCCAATTGCTCGATATGTATTATAAACATTATATCGCAATTGCATTTTTTCACCATGTTCGAATAATGGCTGAGCATCAACAATCATTTGTGCATCCAATGTTTCAGGCACCTCATTACGCCCTTCACGAACACAATAACCAGCATGCATCCCCGGATCCACTCGTGCCAATAATGGATTCAGATCCAAATCATCCAGATAAGATGCACCACGTAAAACCTGACGTAACAGATCTGTTCGCCCGATTATGTCTGTCAAAGATGTAAATCCAAGTGTGGCGAGAATGTTTCTTACATCTTCAGCAATGAAAGAAAACAGATTGATCACACGTTCAGCCCCATCCTGAACAAAGTTTGCACGCAATTTTTCATCCTGGGTACAAACCCCAACGGGGCAGGTATTGGAATGACATTGACGAACCATGATACAACCCATTGCTATAAGACTGAGTGTACCAATACCGAATTCCTCCGCTCCTAGCATGGCAGCAATAACAACATCCCGACCAGTCTTGATACCACCATCAACACGTAAAACCACCCGGTCACGCAAACCATTTAACATCAACACCTGATGCGCTTCCGCCAACCCCATTTCCCAAGGAATTCCACCATATTTAATGGAAGTCAATGGAGAGGCACCCGTTCCGCCATTATGACCTGAAATCAATATTGTATCAGCCTTGGCTTTAGCTACACCGGCAGCAATTGTTCCAATTCCTGAAGCTGCAACCAGCTTAACACCCACAGTTGCCTCTGGATTAATTTGTTTGAGGTCATAAATAAGTTGCGCCAAATCTTCGATCGAATATATATCATGATGAGGAGGCGGAGAAATTAAAGTAACTCCTGGGACGGCATGTCTAAGACGACCAATTAATTCCGTGACCTTAAATCCTGGTAATTGTCCACCCTCACCCGGTTTTGCACCTTGGGCAATCTTGATTTCAATTTCACGACAATTATTCAAATACTCAGCGGTTACCCCAAATCTTCCAGATGCAACCTGTTTAATTGCCGACGATGCATTATCCCCATTTTCACGGGGTTTGTACCGAACCGCGTCTTCTCCTCCCTCCCCGGAATCTGAACGGGCTCCAATCCGGTTCATGGCAATCGCAAGAGTTTCATGTGCTTCGGGGCTTAACGCACCGAGAGAAATTCCGGGGGAAATCAATCTTTTTCTTAATTTTGTAATATTCTCAACCGATTCAACAGGGACCGGTTTATTTGTCGATTGAAAATCGAATAAATCCCTTAGAGCCATTGGAGGTTGTCTGTGAATTTCATGGACATATTGTTGATACAATGGCCAACTGTCTTTTTCCACAGCCTGCTGAATCAGTTTAATGACAGAACTGCTTAAAGCATGTTTCTCACCTTGTTGACGCCATTTGTAAAACCCACCGATCGGCAACAATTTCACATTGGGATCCCAAGCCAATTGATGGGACTTTTTTATATTTTGTGCAATTCCTGATAAACCTATCCCTGAAATTCTGGAAGACATTCCCGGAAAAAATTCAGCAACCAATGCCCGGGACAGGCCAATCGCTTCAAAATTATATCCACCTCGATAAGAAGAAACCACAGAAATTCCCATCTTGGACATAATTTTCAACAAGCCTTTATCTACGGCTTTACAATAGTTTTGAACAGCCTGTCTTAATGTAATATTTCCAAAAAGCCCTTTTTTATGACGATCCGCTATACATTCCTGAGCAAGATAAGCATTGACTGTCGTAGCTCCAACCCCGATTAAAACCGCAATAGAGTGCACATCAAGACAATCTGCCGCCTGCACGTTAACAGAAGTGAAGGTTCTCAGGGATTGACGAACAAGATGAGTATGTACGGCAGCCGTTGCCAAAATCATTGGAATATTGGCATAATCCCTATCTTGCTTGTCATCACTAAGGAATATATGTGTACACCCACATCGAACAGCTTCTTCAGCTTCACTGCAAATTCTTGCCAATGCTTGACGAAGCCCTTTTTCACCATCATTAACCTTATAGTTACAATCAATACTGCACCCGGTTTTACCGCAATATTGTTTCAATGCTATAAATTCACTGCTCGTCAAAACCGGACTGCTTAGACGTAATAACTGACACTGTTCGGAAGACTGATCCAAGATATTACCCAAATTTCCCAAACGAGTGCTCAACGTCATAACTTGGGTTTCTCGTAGACTATCAATCGGTGGATTGGTAACCTGGCTGAAACGTTGACGGAAATAATGCGATAATCCTCTATAATGCTCACTAAGTACCGCCAAGGGCGTATCATCGCCCATTGAACCGATCGCTTCCGCAGAATTTTCAACCATAGGCTGCAATACTGTTTCAAGATCTTCAATACTCATTCCAACAGCAAGCTGTCTTTTACGTAATTCATCCTCTGCGAATAAGACAGGCTCATTATCCTGATCTTTTACTATGGAAGTAATTTGCTGCGTATTCGTAATCCAATCACTATAATTATGACGTTTAACTAAAAGCTGTGTTATATCTTCAGGGCGATAAAAAAGACAATTATCCATATCAAAACCTATTGTTTCTCCTGGTCCTAATCTGCCTTTTTCAAGAATTTGGTCTTCAGGAATATGCACCATTCCTGTTTCTGATCCCAAAATCATCAAATCATTAGCTGTTATCGTATAACGTAAAGGACGTAACCCGTTTCTATCCAATCCGGCAATAATCCATTTACCATCGGTTCCACATAAAGCGGCAGGTCCATCCCAAGGTTCCATTACCGCGTTGGAATAGCTGTACATATCTTTCACATCTTGGGTAATATCCTGCAGCAATCCCAGGGCCGGTGGAATCATCAAGGCCTTTACCGTAGGGGCATCCCTACCCGCAAAGGTTAATAGCTCAAATACATTGTCCAACGCCGCGGTATCAGATCCATTGAATTGAATGACCGGTTTCAAATCTGTCATATAGGCATCCAAATCCGGATGGGAAAGTCTTGTTTCGTGACTTTTCATCCAGTTTATATTACCTGATAACGTATTTATCTCACCATTGTGGGCAATGCGTCTAAACGGCTGCGCAAGTTTCCATGTCGGAAAAGTATTGGTTGAATAACGTTGATGGTAAATCACAAAACGGCTGACAAATCGTTCATCCAACAGATCCGGATAAAAATCGGACAGATTTTCCGCCAAAAACATGCCCTTATAAATTATCGAACGGCAGGACATTGAACAAATATAAAGATCAACATGACTTTCAACAGCCTTTTTCTCTATTTTCCGTCGAATAATATAAAGATTGCGTTCAAAAACATCCTCTGAATGATGATGTGTATTGATGACAAGAATCTGTTCAATATCAGGACGTGTGGCATTCGCTTTTTCACCGATACAGTTCGTATCAATTGGCACCTGACGCCAACCATAAATTGAATAGCCAAACCCCATAATTTCGGTTTCAATAATTTGTCGACAGCGCTCCTGACTTGCCAAATCATTTTTAGGAAGAAAGATCATTCCTACAGCCAGCTGCCCCTGTTTTACCGCATGATGACCACTACGAATGGATTGCAAGAAAAAATCCTGTGGTATTTCAACATGAATACCGGCACCATCTCCTGTTTTCCCGTCAGCATCAACAGCGCCACGATGCCATAGGGCTTTTAAAGCTGCCAAACCGGCCTCAACCACATCTCGGCGTTTTTGACCATCAAGAGCCACAACAAATCCTACACCACAAGCATCATGTTCTTGTTCGGTGGAATAAACATCTTTTAGGATCGCTTCATTCTTTTTTCTTTGTTCAACAAAGGAATAATTATTCATTTTCATAACCTACCGTAATGAATTCATTCAATTCTGGATATCTGTTTTCAAGCAGCAGAAACATTCTGTTTATTATTTTGTTGTTCAAGCCAATGGGCAATTTTTTCCGCCACATCCTGCCCATCCTTGACAGCCCATACAACAAGACTTGCCCCGCGTACAATATCGCCGCCTGCAAAAACACCAGGTAAAGAAGTCATACGACTATGATGATTCAATTTTATGGTACCAGATTCATTTGTATCCAATTGGTCGTTATCCCACAGGGTGGTCAATGGTTCAGGATCAAATCCAAGTGCTTTGATAACCATATCCACTTGCAAGGTGAAATGACTGTTAGGTATAATTCTGATTTTTTGTCTACCACCAGCATCTGGCAAACCCAATTCGGTTCTTAATGCGCGAATTGCCTCCACTTTTTCTTCACCTACAAAAGCATCTGGAGCTGCCTGCCAAATGAATTCCACACCTTCTTCTTCTGCATTTTTTACCTCTCGCATAGAGCCAGGCATATTTGCCCTATCTCGACGATACAAACATTGAACTGAGTTCGCCCCCTGACGAATTGCAGTTCTTAAGCAATCCATGGCAGTATCGCCACCGCCAATAACGACAACTCTTTTACCCTTTGCATTCATTTCATTTTTATCGTTATTTTGCGTTTGAGAATCAATCAGATAATCCAGTGCCTGCACAATTCCATTAAGATTTGAACCAAAAAGGCTTACTTCTTTCTTTTTATAAACTCCCGTTGAAATCAATACCGCATCATGTTTATTTCTTAGATCCTCAAAAGCGATGGAATGCTCAGCTGTTTTATCTGAGACACTTGTATTGAAATGGAAAATCACATTTGATTTTTCTAACCATTCCTGACGACGAGTTACAATATTTTTTTCAAGTTTAAAGGTAGGTATACCATAAGCCATTAAACCACCAGCCCGATCATAGCGATCATATACATGGACTTGATATCCTTTTTTTCGTAAAACGACCGCTGCAGCCAAACCGCAAGGTCCGGCACCAATAATTCCCACAGATTGCGATAGTTCTTCCAAAGGCATAATAGGTGTGACCCAATTCTGATCAAATGCATGATCGGTTATAAAAGCTTCCACCGCTCCAATTGTAACACTTTTGTAATCCGCCTCAATTACGCAACTGCCTTCACACAAACGATCTTGTGGACAGATGCGCCCACAGATTTCAGGAAAACTGTTGGTTGCAGTTGAAAGTGCATAAGCTTCTGCCAAACGATTTTCAGCCGTAAGTTTCAACCAGTCAGGAATATAATTTGATAATGGACATTTCGTTGTACAAAATGGAATACCACATTGTGAACAGCGACTGGCCTGAATTCTGGCTTGTTCCTCTGAAAAGCGTCGATAAATCTCGTTAAAATCATGTTTGCGTTCAACAGCATTACGTTTTTCAGGCTGCTGCTGATCTAAATTAACAAATTTAAGCATTAGGTTAGGCATAATTAAATTCCTTAATATTTAAGGCAGATTACACCTAAACTTTCTATCCTATTCCATTTTTAATAAAAAGACAGTACTACTGACCTTTCATAACTTTTTTTCAAATATAGGCTTCTTTTTGTAATTTTTTTAATTCTTCAAAGTCGCAAGCAGGCCTGTAACAATATAGATAAGCGGGAGCGATCATTTCAATTGAAGATGGAACAATACCTAGAAATTCAAAATTTTTACCCTTGTGACCAGCAACAGAATCATATTTCATTAAATTAACCAATCGTGCGGTCATTAAGGAACCTGGCATATATTCCAGGAAATAAGCCATTAATTTTATAAAACCTGGACATAACCCGCTTACATCATTTTTTCGATGAACTATTTTTAAAACCTTGGAAATCAACTCACGATTAGTAAGTATTTCTGGACCCGCCAACTCGTAAATTTCCCCATGATTTTCTTCACTTTCAACAATCTTGATAACAGCATCAGCAATGTCCCCTGCATAGACAGGTTGTAAACGTGTATTAACATTATAAACTGGCATAATAGGGAAAAAAGTTGATAGAAATCCTAACTTATTCAAAAACTGATCTTCTGGACCAAAACTGATTCCAACCCTTACAATCGTTGAAGAAGGATATGTTTTCAATACGGTTTCCTCCCCCTTTTTCTTGCTGACCAGATAAGAGGAAGGACTTGTGGAATCAGCACCCAAAGCAGAAAAATGCAATAAATTTTTGACACCTGCTGCACTTGCGATTTTTGCTATTTTTTCAGCGATTTTTACATTTATTTTTTCAAGATTACCCTTGCTTTTTCCAACAAAAGCTTCTGCAAGATTAATAACGACACTTGCACCTTCAATGGATCGAACAATAGTATTTTCTTGATCAAATGAACAAAACAATGGGGTAACCTGTCCAACATTACCAAATATTTTCTGTTCTCTCGTATGTGCAGGAAAAGGTACTGCCAATCTTATCACATATCCCTGCTTAACCAACCGCTCAACAAGGTAATTTTCAATTAATCCATTACCACCAATAATCGTTGCTATTTTACGCATCAAACTTTCCCAGCTTCATAATCAAATTTATCGAATAGTGTTTATTCTCATTTGAAAAATTAAAAAAATCAAAAATTCCATTGACCAACTATAAGAACATCAGTAAGAAGTATCAATATATTTAAGAGCCCAAATGGCGGAATTGGTAGACGCGCAGGTTTCAGGTACCTGTAGCCGCAAGGCTGTGGAAGTTCGAGTCTTCTTTTGGGCACCATAAAAATGATAAACTAATCATGTAAAATGATATTTGGCACTATTGAATTGTATAAAATAATATAAATCTTTGTCAATTTTCTCATAAATTATTAAAAAAATATCTCACGAAACCCCTATTCATTTGTTTATGCTACCTAAATTTGCTTTTAACTTATTATTTTTCAGTTTTTATCTTTTTTATCCTTTTGCATCACAAGCTGCAACCAATAATTGGCAAATAGAATCTGTAACCAACAATCAAATAATTATTAAAAAAAAAGAAAAAAAATTTAATTTTTTTATCAATTTAAAGACCAATCAACCCATATTGATCAAGCTAGCCCTTATTCAATTCGATAATCAATTTAATAAGCAACCCTCAATTGTTTTCAAAACCGATCATCACTCTTACTATTTAAAAAAAAAGCAAAATACACATCCATTCATATATGAAACCTCATTGAATACGGACCAAAGCAATATATTTGTAAAAGAAATTATTACAAAAAAAAACGCATACATTACATTTCCCAATCAAACTATCGAACTTTCCTTACAAGGAACAACATCGATGTTCAATACGGCTTTGAAAATTATTTCAGAGGAAAAAAATTCTTATACAAATAATACAACTTTTTTTATTTTATATAATTTTAAAAATTTAATATTTACATATCCATATCAACGGATTTTCATATCTATTATTGTTTTTATAACTATCTTTACTATCCGCAAGAAATTTACACTTAGAAATTCATTTCTGAAATTTACAAGCTTTTACCGTAAAAAAAGAGCTATGAAATTGGCAATCAATGAAATAAAACGTCATCGGAAAATATTAACACTTAAAAGAGAACAACTTTGTTATAAAGATGATTATGGCTCCATTATCGAAGATAGATGGTTCAAAGAAATACAACGATTTATTAAGACTAGAATTCGTCCGCGTCTGACAAAAAAAAATCTTGTTGATTTGTTACCATCAATCAAAAAACAACTAGTCAAACATATTCATATAATTGTTGAACAAACAAATTTAGAAAAAAAACAAAATGTTAATAACGTCAATTATCTAAAACCTCTGGAATATGAAGCATTTTGTGCAAATTTACTGCAACAGATTGGGTGGGATGCTAAGGTAACAAACGCTAGTGGCGATCAGGGAGCCGATGTTATTGCCTATAAAAACAACAAGACATTAATTTTACAATGCAAATTGTATACCAAACCGGTTGGCAACAAAGCAGTGCAAGAAGTTTTATCGGCAAAAGAATTTTATCACGCTGATTATGCCGCCGTTGTTTCCAATGCTTCTTATACTGTTTCCGCCCGACAATTGGCAAGTTCAGTTCAAGTTGCCTTGTTGCATCACGAATTATTGCAACAATTTGCCAAAAAACTGTCGCTGAAAACAAAATCAAAATCAATTTGATTTTTATACAAATCAACAAAAATTTATTAGTTCAATTTTTATTTGAATTTCAATGATTTTTAATAATTTTATAATTAAAATATAAAAAAACAGTTAATTTTTTAATAATAAGTATTGAATATCTTCATATCATTCCATATAATACATTTCGCTTCCGGAAAATAGAATTGAAAACTTGTTTAAGCACCTTTTGTTCTCATTCTATTTTTCGGCTTTTTAAATGTATTTATTATATATCATTACATATTAGTTTTCAATTTTAAAAATTAATAATTTTTTGCATTTAAAAAATATTATTTTAATATTTAAACTAATTCATTAAATATATATAATAAAATAAATAATTGATTTTTTGAATATATAAATACATTAATAAAAAAACCACCCCGTAGGGTGGCTATAATTCTAAACATTATATTTAGTAATGTTTTACCGCATCTTCAAAGAAAAAATTTCTTCATTTTCAATTTACTAATATTAGGATTATTTACCATCTTTATTACCATTTGTTTCAATATTATTACTTTTAGTTAAAAATATGATAATATAAATTTTTCCAGTGATTGGCCACTACACAAACATAATGATAATTTATATCATCTTTTAAATTCACCTAACATACATGGTGCAGTGAAAGAATAAGAAGCGGAAGAATGACCTAATTATTTGATGTTCCATAATTTTTGGTGTCGTAATTTAATCAGGAAAAATTACTAATTTCCCATAATATCCATTAACATCATGTATATTCGCACCAATGGGAATTTTTCCATATCACCACCAAGCTGTAATATTTGCTGTCCCGATGTAAACATAGATTGTCTATCTGGAACAAACCTGATTAATGGACACTTTACAATTGATCCATCTGAAGCTTGATATTTGGTCATTGATTTTCAATTGAGATACAGCTAACGATATGTTATCATTCGTTTTGTAATAATGATTTCGTCATATCGATGATAGGTTTCATTTAAGAACCCGCAACATATATTAAGCGATATAACAAGATTATAATTATATACTCATAAAAATTGTCTGTATAAATCTAAATTTCATAATTTAACCTAATAAAAACTAAAATCAATTACTGAATACACTCCAATCTCAAAAGATAACCATCTGATTTATATATATAATTCATGGTATAAATAAATATATTCATTAACTTTAACGATTTATATCGGTTATAATTACCCAATATCTAGATTGTAATTTTTCGGACTTTAAAATTCATTCTTACTATTAAATAATTAATCCGTTTATCCTAAATGATCCCATATCTCAAACTTGATAACAAAGCCAAATAAGTCATTCAAATAACTATAAAAATTTTTATTCTTTCATTGATTAATAGAAAATTAACTTTTATAGTCAGCCAAAAAATTATTTATGGAGATCAAATTATGGTTGAGACAGAAATAGTTTCCATTCACCCTGTCCATCCTGACACACGCAGATATTTTTTACCTCACATTGAAATGCTGGTGAAAGCGGGTTTCCCCTCTCCTGCAGATGACTATCTTGAAGGGAAACTGGAGCTCACAGAACATTTGGTTGATCATCCTTCTGCAACTTATTACATACGGGTTTCTGGAGATTCCATGATTGATTACGGTATTTTCGATCATGATCTTTTGGTAGTTGACCGATCGCTAGATCCCCGTCAGGGTGATATTGTCATTGTTTCTGTTGATGGAGAGTTAACCTGTAAAGCTTTGGCAATTAAAAACAATATCCCTTATTTGAAATCTGGCAACCCTAATTACCCCCCTATAGAAATCAAGGATAAAGAAACCATGATCTGGGGAGTGGTCATTCATACAATCCATTCTTTCAGAAACCGCAATCGTTAAAAACTGTTCAACCATAATAAATAAAATAATGATTGGATTAATTGACTGTAATAATTTTTACGTTTCATGTGAACGTGTTTTTAATCCAAAATTGGAAAATCATCCGGTTGGTATTCTTTCAAATAACGATGGATGTGTTGTTGCCCGCTCTAACGAGCTTAAACCTTTCATCCCCATGGGAATGCCGGCATTTAAAATTCCTTCGGATTTACAAGAGAAAATCACTTTATTAAGTTCCAATTACGAACTTTATGGTGATATGAGCCAACGTGTCTTTGAAACAGTTCAGAATTATTTTTATCATGTTGAGCTTTATTCTATTGACGAAGCATTTATTCATTTGAATGGGGATCAGAAAACCAATAATTATTGTCGCCATGTTCAAAAAATCATTAAGAAAAACACTGGAATCCCTGTTTCCATTGGTCTGTCAACCACCAAAACTCTTGCAAAAATAGCCAACCATATCGCTAAAAAAGATAAAAAACATGAAGGTATTTTCTGTTTAGATATTCATGGTCCTGATTTTAGACATATTCTTGAAAATTTACCAATTTCTGAAATATGGGGCATCGGCCGTCGCTTAAATGCCAAACTGATCGCAATGGGTATTGAAAATGCCTGGCAATTAAAAAATTGCAGCCCCAAATTTATGCAACAGCATTTTTCAGTTGTTTTGGAACGTACTGTTCTGGAATTAAGAGGAATTTCCTGTATTGAACTGACAGATTTTCATACACCCAAAAAAAATATAGTCGCTTCTCGAAGTTTTGGTCAAAGTACCAACAACCTGTTTGATATTGAGGAAGCCATTCGCTTGCATACTTGCCGAGCTGCCGAAAAATTAAGAAAACAGCATTCCATTACCCATGCTGTTCTGGTTTTTTTAAGAACCAACCGTTTTCACGATCAATCGTTACAATACAACCCTTCCTTTGCCATATCCATGCCATATCCTACAGATGATAGCCGAGAAATCATCAGGGCTGCTCAAAAAGGGCTTCGTAAAATTTTCAGGGCTGAATACCATTATCATAAAGCAGGCATAATGCTTTTGGATATCATCCATAAAAATCAAAGACAGCTCGATTTTTTCACCCATACCCAAAATGACCAATCAATCAAGCGCAATAATAGTCTTATGCAAGTGATCGACAGGATTAATCAACAAATGGGATCTCATACGATTCTCATAGGTGGACAGAGAAAAAAGGCAAGATGGCACCTTAAACGGGAACAGTTGAGTCAACGCTATACAACACGATGGGATGAAATATTGAAATTACGAATTTAAAATTCTTATCGGGTAAATTGATTCTGAGAATAATTATTATTCTATCTTAAAAAATTTATTAAATAACGAAGAAGATGGCAATCACAATATATAAATTACACCCGCTTTTGATAAGTTATCTTTAAAAGATATAAGTTTACCAGAAAGCTATCACGATAAATTTTCGCATCTATATTAATTGGACAATAAACGCACATCTCCCACAAAAGATTCTAGGGTTTGAAGATGTCCTTGAATTTCCAAAGGATATTTATTTATTAAAAGTTTTGGCACCACCAATCTAACATTTGATTCACACATTTCCTGAAACTGATTTACCGAAACCCCTTCTTGCAATGTGAACAAATGTTTAACTGGGATACGATCCGCTTCATTTAATATTTGTCTCCATCTATCCTTACATGTTGTTTTAACAGCCAGCATTCTCAATTGTTTTGATAAAAAATGTTGATTTTTATAGGCATTTTCACATGGAAAAACAAAATCTGGTCTTTTACCATTTTCCGTCTCTGGTTGATATGAAAAATTTAACCCTTCCTTTAATTTCTCTTCTAAAAAAATCTCTCTAAGATGAAGCTCTAACGAACGACCTGACCGTGCTTTTCTTCTTTGCAAAATTTTTTTTGCTGTTTCAAGAAATGCGTCAATCGTACTAAATCCCTGCCGAATAAAAGAAAACTCTATATTTTTTTCAATATTTCTAAAAAGCTCAAATTCACAATTTCTACGTCTAATAAGACGCTCATCAACAGTATCACCAATATCAGGTATTAACTCAATCACTTTTTTAAAAATATCTATAGTTGTCGGAAAGTTATTTCTCCAATCTTCTGGTATATTCTCTGGTGACAAGCAACAAGAATTGGTTTTGTTCTTTTCTTCAAAGCAATTCCTATCCCAGGATCGAATAATATGTTTCCCGGGAATAATAACTCCTATAAGATTTTCAATCAAATCTTCCTCTGTTACATGATCACACACCCACACATTACAAAGAGAAACATCCCGTCCCTGTTGTCTTTGAAAAGAAAAAATGACCAAAGAACCCGTATTTTCAGGTTCAAGCAAAGCCGAATGCTGACCTCCCCAGTTTGTTATACGCACTTCATCTCGAGTTCCACCATCATGCCATTTGTTATTATACCATATTGCCGTTACATCCCTGATATCATGACAACTGTCAAGTCGCAGTTCGAATGTAACCCTTGGATTTTTTTTACCACTATATTGCAATGATGGAAAAAGATCCATAAGCAGCTTTTTAGGCATGTAAGGACCAGCCTGATGAGATCCTGATGCCAAAGTATCATTGGCTGAAAGACGTTTTACATACCAGACCCTATCCATTCTTCTCTGTTCATTCAGCCAATAAGAAAGTTCATTTAATGAGGCCATTTACTTTCCTCTAACTTGCATATTATCATTACATTTACGAAACCAGTAATCGGTAATAGACACCAGGTCTTCTACAGAAACCTTTTTTTTCCCCTTAATGGCACACTCCCATATAATCATCGACCTCCAACCAAGTTCCCTAAGATTACAAATAGCATTCATATCCCTTTTCTTATTTGTCTCTATCTTATTTTTCCAGAATTCCACTCTTGATGAAGGCATCCTAAACAAATGGCAGTCATGCCCATGCCAAAAACAGCCATGAATAAAAATTACAGCATTATATTTTCGAAAAACCATATCTGGCTTGCCGGGCAGTTTATGATCATGCAACCTGTAACGATAACCTCGTGAATGCAATATTCTGCGTATAAACATTTCAGGAGCTGTATTTTTACAACGAATACACGACATTATTCTACTTCTAGTTTTCTGATCAACAATATCGATCATTTTAATAATGAAACACTTGTCAATTTTGCAAATGGGGAAGTATATGACTGGCAACAGCCTCAACAACAGGAACCACGACCGCATTTCCGAATTGCCTGTATGCCTGGGTATCCGAAACGGGAATTTTAAAATCTGACTGCCCAGGCCTGTCAAACCCCATCAGTCGCGCACATTCTCTCGGGGTCAACCGTCTCGGATTTTTATCGCATCCCTGTGAGACAAGGATTTCAGATCCGTCCTTGTAATAGCGTGCCGACAATGTTCTGGCCACACTGTCATGATCGCACAGTCCAAAACCAAAACCGTTTCCCGCCTTTTTGTGCTTGTCAGCATAGTTTTGCAGATACTTCCATAATTTGTCGGATAACGTGTATTTTTCGGAAACAGAGGCTTTTTCTCCCACGGTATAGTGGCTTTCCGGTTTTTCACTACCGTTTTCAGGGTGCAGGATTGCCGAGAGGCGAGGCCCTGACAACGGATCGGGCAAGGATAATGTATCAAAACTGAAATCGTTTTTATCCAGAAACCCGACGATAAAAATACGCTCACGATGCTGGGGAACAAACCCTTTTCCATCAATGATACGCCAGTGCAGGCAATACCCAAGCTCATGTTCCAACACATTGCGAATGATTGAAAAGGTTCTTCCCCTGTCATGACTGACAAGATTTTTCACATTCTCCAACAGGAAACATCTGGGACGATGATATCTGATAATACGCGCGACATCGAAAAACAGGTTGCCCTGTGTCTCACATGCAAACCCGTGCTTCAATCCCAGGGATATTTTTTTTGACACGCCGGCAATTGAAAATGGCTGACATGGAAAACCCGCCAGCAGGATATCGTGATGAGGTATATCCCGCTCACTTATTTTGGTTATGTCACCCGCAATTTCATGATTGCATGCATAATTGGCCCTATAGGTTTTTTGCGAATATATATTCCATTCGCTTGTAAACACACATTGACCGCCAATCCGGTCAAATCCACGTCTCAACCCCCCTATGCCCGCAAACAGATCAATGAACCTGAATTTGCATTGCCCATTTCCCGCAATGGCTATCTTGTTTTGTAATAATGTCATAACAGCCTTACGCGGAACGGCTTCACCCTTTTCCCATCTATATAATGTTCTTTGTGTAAAACCTGCCTCATTAGCCAAATCTTTAATGGAAATCCCAGCCTGTTCTCGTAATTGTGCGAATTCTGTACGTAACATTTTAATCCAACATTATTTTATTTGGAAATAATATTGACATTATGTCATAAAATATTCAAAAATAAAAGCGTCAATAACTTTCCTGCAAAACCCTGACTACCGCAAAAATAACATCAATAACCATGATAACATCACCAAGTCTTATACTAAGCAGAACATTGATAATATATTGTAAATTTTAAAAAATTTATTTGTTTTTTTTAATAATCCTTAAGAACTACCCATTAATATGACAAGGTTGACAAATAAAAAAAAGATATAAATTTCTTTTTTATTAACTGATAATTTTTTCATAATATTAAAACATCATAAAGTTACAAAAAAAACTTAATATTTTTGGGAAATGTAATTTATACAGAATAATTTATTGAATGGCGGAGAAAGTATATAACGAACTAAACTAGTAACAAATTGATAAATAAAATAAATTTAATATTTTTATCTTATTTATACCCCACATTATACCCCGAAATGAAAAAGCTTGTTTTTTTTATTTTAAATATATTTTAATAGCCTATAAATGCTTATTATTTTGAATAATAAAACATATAATTCCTAACAATCAATGGCCTGCTGGAAACGGTCGATATTCTTTTGCCAATCCGCCTTTCCCAACGCCGTATTGTAGTACTTCTTGTGATACTGGGCCATCGCTGTTGCATTCCTGGAATCTGGCAGTATCTCCCTGATCCGGATATAGAAAACGCGGCACATGGCCGCAGCAAAGAAAAGGTTTCCTGTCAATGTCTCGGTTTTCGGTATCCCCCTGTTGTCCAGGTTAAAATCACCCGCGATATGCATTAAAAGACTTCTTAGCGGTTGCCTTCTGGCATTGTTGAGATAATTCTCCCAGATATCGTGATAGGTCACGGGTTCCATCTGACATGGCCCCAACGCCGGCCCCTTTCCCAGCTGCCTGAGATATGTATAGTTGCATGCATATCCCTCCACCAGAAAAGTTCCCGTTACCTGATTGATCGCCCTCTGTCCACCAAGATTTATATAGTTCAGAGCTGGTGTTATCACCTCATGTTTCAAATGGTTCAGATAAATTCCACCTGTGGTTTTTGTCATGATGATTTTTCCTTTTTAGAATGGGAAGTGGATAATAAAAAACCCACCGCAATGGGTGGGTGACTGAAGTTTTACTGTTGTAAAACAATAATTTTAATTATATGAATTCAACCTTATCAATTGATCTAGGTCGTCGATATTGCATTGTATTACTTTGGCTAATTCATTTTTTTCATAACCTAATTTATCCATATAAAAATTTAAGACTTTATTCAATAATTTAGGTTTGCTTTCCTTTAAACCGTTTTCTTGACACATCAAGAGTTTTTCGCCAAATCCTGACAATCACATAGCTGGCATGAAAGACCATATTTGAATAAAGAATTTTACCTTGACCAAAAGAAAAGAAATTTCTTCATCTATTTTAAAAACCAAACATAAGCTTGATGCAAGGCGGCAACTTTTACGGAATAATCAGTTCCTAATAGGATAAATTAACAAGATTTTCAAATCTGATTTAAATGAAGACCAAAAAAAGAGGCACCATAAACAAACTTTTACAAACCATTATTTCAAAATACAACATCAATATACAATCAAATAATGACGCTCCTTTTTCTGATAAAATTCTAAAAGGAAACTTACAAAATGTTACCCATACACGTGAAGGAATTAAAAATATAAATTATTTGTTATCTTAAATATAATCATCAATTAAATCAGCATTAAAGATATTTAAAACATCATATATGTATAAACAGGACCATATTGCCAAACTTTAGGCTATTCAGAAATTAAAAGTTTATTTAGTAAAGCTAAACTCCGATTATATGCAATGTAAGGCAATTTCTGCAATTGCATATTTGTAATTGATTTATCTTCATCTTTTGCGAGACGGAAAAAATCATTCTCAACTGAAACTGCAGGATGTACCGTAAATAAATCCACATCCTTGTTTAAAAATGAATTAAATTAATAATTTGGATAGATATAATCTCATTAATTCATGATAATAACCATCATAATGGAATCAAGCTATGGGCATCCAGCCATAATTATTATCTCCAAGAGCACCACAATTAAAATGCGGTAAAATTCTATATTTATGAAAAATTTGAAAAATTTCTTTAACAAGATGCATTATATATTACTCCTATAAATAATCTCCAATGCATCCTTTATCCATTTTGATTAATAATCAAGTGCACCATCATATATTTATTTCATATTGTATTACCAATTTTTTTGTGGCATCGGTTTTAAAATCAATTAATTTTCCAGTTTTTGTATCTGCAAAAGTCAACTTGAAACTCCCACCGGTCCAATCATACATTCCATGAAAAACATTGACTGTAAAATAATCACTAAGTTCTGGTAAGGACATCAATATTTTCGGATTAACGTACCAAAGATTATTTTCTGCATTTGCCACTTTCAGCTGATCATCCTGCAATATTAAGGTGCTGTTATCATCCCATTTTATCATATTCAAATTTAACTGTTGGAATTGGGTTTTATAAGAAAAATCGGGCAATTCACCGGCTTTACTCGCTTCGATTGTCAATGTCGAGGCAAACATTTTTCTTGCAACTGGATACATACTATTTGATATATTGACTTGTGCATCAAAAAATTTTCCGGATGCCATGGACGGACGGAAATGACCAAATGAGACTTGAATGATATCACCTGGATCAACAGGTTCATTGACGGTCAACTCAGCCGTATATACTCCAACCATTGTTGAATTTACATAATTTTCTGATGATTGTTTCCATACTCCGTTAGCTGATATCCAACGTACGGCAATCGAAGGGTATTTTTGATTATCATCAGCTTCTTCCAAGGATACTGCCGTTACTGTAAGACTAACCGTTTCACCAAATATCGCGGGAACATTATAATATCCATAAGCATTACTGTTCGTATCTGTTGATTTAAATGTCCATGTTCCATCACTATTCTTGTCAATTGTTGATGTTCCATTTATTTTTATTGGAAATTGTGACAGTTCACGACCCGCTATTATAATATCTTTCATTTTCAACCCCTTATTTAAAATGCTTGAACAGGATAATTATTGCAAGTTACAGAAGTTGCTCCAGCTGTAAGTGCCTTTAAAAATTCATGATCATCAGCAGCAGTCCAAACACTTAATCCAACATCGGCATCAATGCATTTTTGTATAATTGAGGGATCTTGCGAAACAGTGTCAATTTGCCATAACAAAACCCCGTTTCCCAAGGTTTGCATTTTTTTAATAGCTGAATCTATATTGTTGTCTTCACCAAATTGTATATACCCTACACGACATTTTGAATCTAAAGAGCGAACATGTTCCAATACTGAATAGGTACCATTTTCAAAAGTCGCCAGATGGCTTAATCCATAAGATTGAATAGTTTTTACAATTTGTGTAACTTGATCTATGGTTTCAAATCTCTTGATTTCAGGATAAAATGGACGATTGACTTTTGCTATAAACTGACACCATTCATCCAGTGAACTTAATTTGACAACATCATAATAAGGTGTATTTTTTAAGCCAGTAAAACGTAAAGATTTCAAATCTTCATAGGTTGATGTTCGCAATTCCAAACTATGATCAAGCAGTCTGTCGGTTTGATTGTCATGCCATATAATGAACTTTCCATCCGTAGCTGTTGACTGAATATCAAATTCAAAGGATATCTCTTGATGGGCACGATAAGAATTTACAGCATTATATACTGTATTTTCTATAATTCTTGCTTTCCCGCCTCTATGCATTGTAATTTCAATTGGTCTGTTTGGCAGATTAAATGAACGTGTTTCATATACCTTATTTACTATTGAAAAAAGTGAGGCTGAAGGGGCGGCTTTTGTTGGAACGAGAGCTGAGGAATTGATTGATTTAACATGTAAATCTGTTGTTTCATCGTTTAAATTATTATCACCTTTTTCCCCTTTTGGACCTGTAGCCCCCATAATGACGACAAGACCGTCATTATTCTCATACAGCACACCCTCCGCACGAATTGGAAGAATACAGACAAAATCTAAAATCTCCTCTTTTTCTGTCTTGACTTCACATTTCAAGGGGACATCTTTATTAAGTTCCCCTCCATTGAAACGAACTGTAAAAGTTTGTTCCTGAAGCGAATATCTATCCGCCGTAACATTACTATCGCTTGTTGGGCTAAACCTAACAGTTGCGATTGTATCATTGTCAAGCATACGGTTTTTTATAGAAAAACTATAGAATTTTTGCTCTGTTGGGCCCTTGCAAGATAAACGCAGTATTGTTCCACTCAAACATCCGCTAGGCAACTCAAATATTTCACGATCATTTTGTTCAATAATATTATTTTTTTGCGATTTACATTGAGTTTCATTCGCCGGTAAAATTTTTGGTTCATTATTATTAATTAAATAATTATTCATCTATTTATCCTTAATAAAAAAAACCATTCACAAGAACGGTTTTTATTAAATTGATATTATAAAACAATGCCCATACCCATAATATTATGGCGACATTGTTTGTTTTATATTTTTGACAACGTTGCTATCAATAATAGCCTGTAATTTTTTCATATAAATCAACCCACATGACAGCAGTTGCTTCATTAAAAATGATTAAAAATAGCTAATACATGATCTTTATCTTCATTTAATGTAGAAATAACTTGATTTTTTGTAGATATTTCTTGAACAGATTCTTAATAATCCTGAAACCTTCCATCTGTTCCATTGTTTCCATTAATAATATCCCAAAGAAAAAAAATCTATTTTTACATCACAAACCAATAATCATTATTCTGATTGATAAATACAAAAGGTTGTTAATTATTGTTGACAATCATTTGCGGCAATAACAGAAGATTTATTACTGCTTACTTGTTTCAAAACATATTTGAGCCTTCCAGTAAAACTTGTTGGTAAATTAACTGTAAATGGTTTGCTATCTTCACCCATTCCAACACTCGTTCCTTTTAGGATAAGAAACGGAGAATATTTAAGCTTTCATACATTCTGGAAAATGGCAAAAAAAATCTGTCCATAAAGCTGGGTTGTAAGGATCCTCATAAATCACAGTATGAACAATTGACAATCGATCTTAATTACGTCTTTAACCAACAATTTTAAGCCCTTTACAATCATCATATACTTCTCAGCTGTCATTAATAGGGCAACACACTTTGGAACTTCACCAAATTATATTTCAGCACGTCTTACCAAGGTGAGTTCTAACAATGCATTCTCACCAAAATCTTCGAATATCTCATTTAAAATCGTGTTGACAAAAAACTGCAAGTCCCAGCAATCCTTGAAGCTGCACTAATACTAATCATTGCCATTATATGTGAAATTAATCAGCTGCCATTCAAATATAACCATGATGAAATCTAAAGGAATCAAAGTATAACCTATAAATATAAAAACAGCAGCTTGATCGGTATTTTTTAAATTTTACCTGAAAATTAAAATTTACCAGGTTTACACCCGTAAAATTCCTCAATTTCTCAACAAATAATTAATTTATAAAAAATATATATACCAAAAAATCTTAATAGCTACCGATGAAAGACACTAGCGAATTACCTTCGATACATGGATTCTGTGAAAAACACAACTATCCCATCCCTATTAAAAATCTGATATATTTTTAAATTTAACTGAAATAAGCCACCGCTTTTTAATAAAAAATTACAAATAATCCATTGTGAATAATAATTTAACATGTAGTGTTAAAATTGTCAATTTTATTATTTCATTCCATTGCACTTTCCCCATAAAATCAGAGTGAGCATAATTTTCTCCAATGCAATATAAAGATTGACCTTTATCTCTTTTGAGATTTCTTCAGAATTTTTATTATCTAGAATGATCGAAAAATTTAGAGTAAAGATTTAAAATAGACTCATGAAAACGAGGCAAAGAACAAAATCAGTCTAAAGGGTTGATGTTATAGGATTTTAAGTTAAATATTGTTTGTAAATGTTATAAAAGTCTTTAAAATTTAAATAAAGTGTTCCCATTATATTCGTTGATTCTCCTGCATTAATTTCTATTCCTCCACCAGATTTATATTGAAATTCTAAAAGTTGATTTTTTTGTAAATTTTTTAGATTTTGTTTAATGTCATCAAATAATGACTGCGTAAATCTATTTATAGAAATATTACAATTCGATGAATTAATTTGACCACTAGCGAATATATCTTTTAGGATTTTATAAAAAGATGGGGTGTTTTCTTCTATCTCCTTTAGTTCGTTTTTTATTTTAGAATTTATCTGATAATTTTTTTCAAATTTTTCTATTTCTTGTAATATGGACGGTTCATCAAATTTTGGTGTATCTATATTTATTTCTTTCGCAATTCTGGATATTAATCCTGTTAGTTTACCTTGTTTTTGTATATCAAATCCTTGCAATAGATTTAATGGAATGGGCAAGTTGGCAACTGTTATATTAGAGTGACAGATAGGTATAATTGGTATTTTTCGCGACCATCCAGCTCCACATTCAAAATTTATCCATGGTTTTTTAATGCTTTCTTGACTACACAAAACAATGATTAGAATGCACTTTTCTAGATTGTTACTGACTGTTTCAAGCCACTTATTGCCAAGTGTTATACTTTGATCGTCGCTAGATACAAAAACATCAACTGAAGATAGGAGCAATTCTTTAATATTTTTTTTTAATAGTATTGCCAATTCTTTTTCTTCAGAGATATGGCTCAAGAATATTATTTTTTTTCAGTCATTTTTTTTCCTGTATGTTATTTCTTTTAGAAGTATGCATGCGATATTAATTTTAAATTTAGAAATAATATTACATTTAAAGATTATATATAAGCTTCAAATACTTATCTTTATTTGAATCCACCAATCATTAAAATATTTTTAAAACAATTTTTGCTGTATAGATTGAAAAAATTTTTGTTGTAAATTAGCAATTCCAAGATCGATAGCTTTAACCATATTTTGCTTCTCACATGTCTGCTAATGGTATTTAAGCATAAGAATCAAATGTTAGCATTTCACTTTTTTGCAAAAGTGTATTTGAAACGCCATATTTTGGAGTTTGCTTTTGTGATAACCAGGTATAAACCGCGTTCATAAAGCTTGTTTCTACCTTTTTCCTGATATTTGGCTGTTTTTATGGCCTTATCCGTTAACATTGATATAGCCAAAGATTAAATGCGTTCAAATGTTTTATAATATGGGATAATGTATTATTGAATGGCGGAGAAAGTGGGATTCGAACCCACGGTACGCTATTCACGTACACACGCTTTCCAAGCGTGCGCCTTAAGCCACTCGGCCATCTCTCCACAAAAGGTTAACTAAAAATGAAAGATAACGATTTTTTCATATTAGGCAAGAAAAATTTCATAAAAAACAAAGATAATTTCTGAAAAACTTTAAAACTGAAATTAAACCCTTTAACAATATAGATTAATATAAATTTCAAAAAATGATTCATAAATAATTTTCATATATTTAGATATTAAACTGATCTTTTATATCGAATTCAATATGGTTTTAAAAACTTTATGAATTTTTAACTGTAGGTTCGATTTCAACCCCTCTCATCACTTTTGATATGTTCCTTGTAAAACTGATTTAACCAATAAATAATCTCATTTTTAGACATCGTATAACTAATTTCAAGCAAAGGAATGGCTGTTTTGTATAAAATAGCCCGTTTGATTTTCATACGGTCCTCTGCATCCCTTGAAAGGTTATGACCAGAACCATGATATTCAATTACCAATTTGGGTATTCCGAAGCAATTAACCAGTAAAAAATCAACACGTTTATTATTATAGGCCCAAAAAGCTTGATCTTGAATTTCCTGGGGCAAGGAAGAATCAGTCTTGATGAATGCCCCCATTGAAACTTCAAAACCTATATACCAATGCAATCTCTTATCGATCAACCACATTTGCAGACAATTAAATATGAAAATGGATTCGAAATTAACGGGGATTACAGGATATAGATTACATCGGTTAATGTTAGTGTTTTGTTCTGCATATCGTTTATAAATAAAATCGTCAGCGGAAAATAATTCATGTTTACAATTTTTATAATTAATATAATTTTTATTTTTACGACTGGAAAGAAATGTAAACCCTTTTTTTAAAGGAACTTGATTTTTACCCAAAAAATAAAAAAAAACAGAAAAATAGATTAAAGTACAAATTAAAAGAAACGCTAGCATTCAGACAAATCAACAATAAAAAACCTATTTGATATTTCTCAAAAAATCAAATAGGTCAGAGTAATAATGAAAATCTTGTATCAAAAATTATCGGTCAATTTTCAATGCTGCTAAAAAGGCTGATTGAGGAATCTCAACTTTACCAAATTGTCGCATACGTTTTTTACCTTCTTTTTGTTTTTCAAGCAGTTTACGTTTTCGAGAAATGTCACCTCCATAACATTTGGCAGTAACATCCTTTGATAGGGCTCCAATGGTTTCACGCGCTATGACACGTCCCCCTATTGCTGCCTGGATGGCAATCTTGAACAGTTGACGCGGAATTAAGTCTTTCAATTTGGCACAGATTGCCCGTCCGCGTGATTCCGCTACGGAACGGTGAGCAACAAAGGCCAAGGCATCAACAGGTTCCTGATTTACCAAAATGCTAATTCGAACCAAATCACTTTCTTCATAGCCATCCATATGATAGTCAAAACTGGCATATCCTCGTGTCGCGGACTTGAGGCGATCATAGAAATCAAAGACAACCTCATTTAACGGCAGGCGATAAACAACCATTGCCCTTGCCCCAACATATGTCAGGTCAATCTGTTGACCACGGCGTTCTGTACATAAACCCAATACAGCTCCCAGATATTCATCAGGAACCATAATGGATGCTTTTATCCATGGTTCCTCTATTTTTTCAATCAGGGTGGGATCAGGCATGTCAGCAGGATTATGAAGATCCTCAATCGTCCCATCCCGTTTGTATAAATGATAAACAACCGAGGGTGCTGTAGCTATCAGGTTAAGGTCAAATTCTCGACTTAACCGTTCTTGTATAATTTCAAGATGTAACAATCCCAGAAATCCACAGCGGAAACCAAATCCCAACGCAGCGGAAGTTTCTGGTTCATAATGAAATGATGCATCATTAAGCTGCAATTTACCTAGACTTTCTCTCAGCTTTTCAAAGTCATCGGCATCCATTGGATATAATCCACACCAAACAACGGGAATTGATGGCTTAAATCCAGCCAAAGGTTCGGTCGCAGGTCGGCGATCATCGGTAATCGTATCACCCACATGACAATCTGCCACGGTTTTAATCGCGGCATTGATAAAACCCAGCTCTCCAGCACCCAGAGATTCAACCTCGCGCATATGGGGCGTGAAAACACCCACCTGTTCAACATGATATGTTCTGTTGTTTGACATCATGCGAATACGCATCCCCTTTTTAAGGCGACCTTCTTTAATACGCACTAAAATAATGACGCCAAGGTAAGTATCATACCAGCTATCCACCAACAAAGCTTGCAAAGGTTCCTCCAAATCCCCTTTGGGAGAAGGTAGACGGGTCACCAATGCTTCTAAAACCGCATCAATATTCAAACCTGTTTTTGCCGAGACGCCAATGGCATCATCTGCCGGAATGCCTATGATTTCCTCAATCTGTTCCTTGGTTTTTTCAACATCCGCAGCTGGTAAATCAACCTTGTTTAAAACTGGAACAATCTCATGGTTTGCATCAATGGCCTGATACACATTCGCCAGGGTTTGCGCCTCTACCCCCTGAGATGCATCAACGACCAGCAACGATCCTTCACAAGCGGCAAGAGAACGGCTTACTTCATAGGCAAAATCCACATGACCAGGTGTATCCATTAAATTAAGGATATAGGTCTTTCCATCTTTTGCCTTATAATGCAGTCTTACAGTTTGCGCCTTGATCGTAATGCCACGTTCACGCTCAATATCCATATTATCCAAAACCTGGGCATGCATTTCCCTTTGCGTCAATGCACCACATGCCTGGATAAGACGATCAGCAAGGGTGGATTTCCCATGATCAATATGAGCGATAATAGAAAAATTACGAATAGATTCCAAAGGCGTATCTGTCATGGTGCACCAATATCAATAAGACTGTCTCAATAAATCAAATTTAACTTTAGTTATATATCTATAGATTTTTTACAAAGATTGCTATTCTTTTACATGTTTTAAAGGGTAAGTTGCAACTATTGCTCCCCCCACAATTAAAATAACAGCCATTCCCAATCCAAATGTTGCTGGAGCCTTACCGGCCACCACCAGCCATACCATGGATAGTAAAGGTGCCAAATAGGCCAAGCTTCCCAATAACGACATATTAGCATTTTTTGAGGCATAATCCCAGGCAAGAAAGGCAATTCCCATCGGACCGCAACCCATATAGATCAAGATTATCATTTCTTTCAGGGATGGGATGACTGTTGGTTCAATACTGAAATGAATCAGCATGGCTACCAATGAAATTCCACCGCAAACACCAATCAGCATGCCAGCTGGAACATTTACATATTTTCTATTAACCAATGAATAGATTGTCCATACGATGGCACATAAAAAACCAAGAAAATACCCTAATAAAACCCACGGGGTAATTACTGTATTTTTTCCTCCATACATTAAAAAAACAGTCCCGGCCAATCCCATCAGAACGCCAATCAAATATGCTATATGAAACTGTCGCTTACTTAAAAAAGCGCTGCAAACAACCAGCATTGTTGGCCATAGATATGACATCAAGGTTACCTGCGCTGGCGGTGCCAAAGCCAATCCCAAAAAATAGAACAAATGAAAAAAGAAAATTCCACTAAATCCGGTGATCCAGGGTTTTAATGGCTGTTTCATTTCATTTAAACGTCCCGTTAGGACCAGAATCAATGTTCCAATAACAAAAGACAAGCCGAAACCAAACCATAGAAGCTCAAATCGGGGTATTGAGGCTACAAAAGTTGTCATGATGGCCAGACTTGACCATAATAAAATCGTCAAAAGTCCTGACAGGGTCGCAAACAGATTAAAAGAAAAATTCCCCAAGGATTTATTCGTCACAGGCATAATATTTAGACCAGACAAAATTAAGAGTGAAATAGTAAATATATAAATATATCGCGGAATTTAAAAAGCCCATGTAACGGCTTCTTACATGGGCTTTAATACAAACAGACTAAATTTATCTTAAATTTCCACCAAGCAAACGTGCAACTTCCTTGATGATTTTTTGGGAGATTGCCTCTATTTCCTCATCTTTCAATGTTCGGTCATTTGGCTGGATAGTTACCTGAACAGCGACGGATTTATGATCTGCCTGAACTTTATCTCCTCTATAAACATCAAACAATTCAACCGAATTTATATATTTGCGATCAGCCTGTTTAACGACCTGTAAAAGCTGCTCGACAGGGATCCCGTCTTTTAAAACAAAGGCAAAATCACGCTTTAAGGGTTGAAAGATTGAAAGTACAGGTGCCTTTTTCCTGGTAATCTTCTTTGGAATTACTGTATCAAGCATAATTTCAAAAATCATGGGAGCCTGATCAAAACCAAATTCTTTCACCAAGGAAGGATGCAACTCACCAAAATAAGCCAATATATTTTTTGGCCCCAAACTCAACCGGCCAGAACGTCCGGGATGATAATAATTCGGTGTTTCACCAACCGTTTTTAAAGAATCAATTGATATGCCCAGTCCATCGAGAACCGTTAAAACATCCTTTTTTACATCCCATAAAGTAACTTTTGGTGCTTTACCATCATATTGACGTTGCATATGTCCGTACCGTGCACCGGCTGCAATAAGGCGTTCCTGATTTCGTGTAAAGGCAGGCCCAGTTTCGAAAAGTCCAATATCACCAATACCCCGTGCTATGTTACGCTGCATAACAGGCAGGATCGAAGCCAGAGGGGTCGGCCGTAATTGATCCATATCATTTGAAATTGGATTCATTAAACGTAAAGATTCAGGTGCTTCCCCCAATCGTGCAGCAATTTCATGATCTACAAATGAAAAATTTACTGTTTCGATCAAACCTTGTGCAGCAAGCAAACGGGAACAAAGAATAGAACGCTCCTGATCTGTTGTCAATGCAGGTGAAGGAACGGGCTGAATCAAAGGCATGGAACAGGCGGGAATTTTATCCAATCCCTCTATGCGCAATATTTCTTCCACCAAATCTGCTTCACCCTCCAGGGCTCTTACAGAATCAAGCAGTTTGTCTTTTTTTACCACATCCAACTTGGAATTATAGGCCATTTTGATGGGCATTGCGATATCATTACGCCATGAAGGTACATCAACCCTTATCCATTCCGAATTTTTTTCTGCAATCACAAAACCAAGATTGGTCAGTATTTCCGAAACCCTATTTTCCGATACTGTCAATCCACCATAATCTTTCAAACGATTATAATGCAATGTTGCAGTACGCTGCCATTTGGGTTCTTGACCTGCATGAACCACATCGCTTGCCTGCCCCCCACACAATTTGATAATCATTTGCGTAGCCAATTCGATCGCATCTGGTAACAAAGCCTGATCAACGCCCCGTTCAAACCTCTGTCGCGCATCAGTCACGATCATATGACGTCGACCACTCAAGGCAATCAAAGCAGGATCGAAAAGAGCGCATTCAAGAAAGATATCTGTTGTATTCTCGCTGACACCTGTTTTTTCACCACCCATCAATCCTGCCAAGGATTGAACACCGGCTTCATCAATCATGACACAATCTTTGTCAGTGACCTGATATTCTTTCTCATCCAAGGCCAGGAATTTTTCACCATTGCCATGACATATTGTTAGCTGCTTGCCTGCAATCCTGTCCAGATCATAAACATGCAATGGACGCCCAAGATCAAAGGCAAAATAATTGGTTATATCAACCAAACATGAAATTGGTCTTATTCCAACAGCTCTTAAGCGTTTTTGTAACCATTCGGGACTTGGACCATTTTTAACATTTCGAATTGTTCTGCCCAGAATCCAGGGACAGGCGTCTTCATATTGGTTATTCCAACTCAAAGCTGATAAAAATTGCGCTTGTATTTTTGGAACCTTCAGTGGTTTCAGTGTTCCCATACCGGCGACAGACAAATCTCGGGCTATATTTCTTATTGATAATGCGTCACCACGATTTGGAGTGATAGCAATTTCAATGACTGGATCATTCAACTGGGCATATTCTGCATAAGATACACCTATTGGAGTATCAACTGGCAATTCCATAATACCATCATGATCATCTCCCAGATTTAATTCACGGGAAGAACACATCATGCCATTACTTTGCTCTCCACGGATTTTACCCGCTTTGATTGTAATATCGCTTCCAGGCACATAGGTACCAACAGGTGCCAAAACCGTTATTAGCCCAGCACGGGCATTGGGTGCACCACAAACAATCTGAATATCTTCAAATCCTTTACCAGCATCAACATGACAAACACGAAGACGGTCAGCATTGGGATGCTGTTCGGCAGAAATAATTTTGGCTGTCCTAAAAGGTGCCAGTGTTTTACCAGGATCCTCGACCCCTTCCACTTCCAAACCGATTTTATTCAAGGCTGCACATATATCTTCAAGAGATCTATTTGTATCCAAATGATCATGAAGCCAAGACAGTGTAAATTTCATTTCCTATATCCCTTCATGAATGCTTGGGGATTTGAAAGGGGAAAACCCGTAATAACGCAGCCAACGTACATCACCTTCATAAAATGACCGCAAATCAGCAATTCCATATTTTAACATCGTCAGACGTTCGATACCGACACCAAAAGCGAAAGCTTGCCATTCACGAGGATCAACACCGCAATTTGCCAATACACGTGGATGCATCATCCCTGCGCCGAGAATTTCAAGCCAATCCGAACCACCACCCAATTCTCCAGTTTTGCGGTTCCAGCCGATATCGATTTCCATGGAAGGTTCAGTAAACGGAAAATAGGACGAACGAAAACGAACGGGTAAATTTGGTATTCCAAAAAAAGCTCTAAGGAAATCTACAAGACATCCCTTTAAATGACCCAAAGTGATATTTTTCTCTACAACCATACCCTCGCACTGATGAAACATCGGTGAATGAGTTGCGTCATGATCTGCACGATAGGTACGACCTGGTGCAATGATGCGTATGGGAGGTTCCTGTTCCAAAAGCGTGCGAATTTGTACTGTTGAAGTCTGAGTCCTTAATAATAGTTGCTGTTCATCTGTAGATTTGGAGGGGAGATAGAACGTATCATGATCAGCACGCGCGGGATGGTTTTCATCAATGTTCAACGCAGAAAAATTAAACCAATCCGTATCGATATTAGGCCCTTCTGCAACCTTGAAGTTCATTGCCGCAAAAATGGCAACAATTTCTTCGATTGTTCGTTGCAAGGGATGCAATGTACCTTTTACAACAGAAACAGGCATTGAGACATCAACTGCCTCCGCATTCAATTTTTCATTTAACGCTTTTTCCTCAAGAATGGCCTTACGTATTTCAATTGCTTTGGTCAGCTCATTTCTTAATTCATTTAAAACACGACCACGCTTTTTACGTAATTCAGGTTCAACCTTTCCCAATTCTTTCAATTTCTGTACCAACGGGGCTGATTTCCCCAACGCTGATACCCGAACACTGTCCCATGCACGCAAATCCTGTGCCTGATCTAAAGCATGAAGCGTTTCCTGCTTTATGATTTCAAGATCCTTATCCATCTAACCCCTCAATAAACAAAAAAGGGCTGTCATCAGACAACCCTCTCTATTCCATTCATTTTCATGAACAGATTAATCTCATAAAAAGTTAAGCAAGTGCAGCCTGAACCTTTTTAACGATTTCTGCAAAGGTTGCTGCATCATCATAAGCAATTGCAGATAACACTTTACGATCCAGCTCGATACCAGCCTTATTCAGACCATTGATAAAACGGCTATAGGTCAATCCATGTTCACGAACAGCGGCATTGATACGTTGAATCCACAATGAACGGAAATCTCGTTTTTTAACGCGGCGATCACGATATGCATATTGTAAAGATTTTTCCAAACGTTCAAGCGCAATGCGATAATTGGTTGACGAACGACCGCGAAAACCCTTGGATTGATCCAATACCTTTTTATGACGGGCGTGTGTGGTAACACCTCTTTTAACTCTTGCCATAGTTCTTTGTACTCCTTAGCGTGGCAGACCGTATGGGGCCCATTGTTTAATTGTACGACCATCCTGTGGTTCCAATACCTGTGTCCCGCGATTGCTGCGTTTTGCTTTTTGGGTACGATTAATCAAACCGTGACGTTTGTTACCTGGACCAGCCAGCACCTTACCTGTTGCCGTGATCTTAAATCTTTTCTTGACCGATGACTTGGTCTTGATCTTGGGCATTTCATACTCCTTAAAAATTCTGGATACGTTATTGCTAACATCGAAACTTACGTCATAAGAAGGGCAGCCCATTTTCCAAGCCCAACCCATAAACGTAGTGTGTTATATAAACACTATTTAAGTTAAGCTCAAGAAAAATCTACCAATCTCACCAAAATTAAACTTTATTTTTCAAAAAAGTTTATTAAATAAGCATTTAGCCATTTATTGAGTCATCCAAATATTTTTAATAGTGAATTTAATTCACTTAAATATTTTCATGAAGTATTCAAACATGAACAATACAATTTCCCCGGATAAATCCCCATACCGTTTCAAATTCTCTGATCAAACAAAAGGAATGTTTTTTGCCATCCTTGCTGGCTGCCTATGGGGATTGAGTGGTGTAATCGGACAATATCTTTTGCAAACCGTTCATATTGATACAGCCTGGATGATCGCGATACGCATGTGGTTACCTGGAACAATCCTGTTAGGACTTTGTTATCGCAAATACGGGAAAAATATTTTTCTTCCCTTAAAAAACAGAAAAGACATTATCTACCTGGTGAATTTTTCAATTTTTGGCATTCTTGTTTCACAACTCTGCTACTTTTTAACCGTTAAATATTCCAATGCGGCAACAGCAACAATATTGCAATATTTATATCCAATCGTCATTGCAGTCATATTGACTATCTATTTGAGAAAACCTCCCTCTTTATATGTTATCCTATCCATTATCTTAGCAATTACAGGAACATTCTGTATCATTACAAACGGTTCGATTTATGAAATCACCCTTCCCCCAAAAGCTTTGTTATACGGTGGTATCAGTATTCTTAGTTCGGTAATTTATACATTATATCCAATCCCCCTTCTCCAAAAATATAATACCTCAACCATTGCGGGATGGGGTATGTTAATCGGCGGGATCATTCTCAATTTTTTCTACCCTTTCTGGCATCTAGAGGTAAATCTAAATGTTGTTAACTGGATTGAACTGATGATAGTCATTTTTGGTGGAGGAATGTTTGGTTTTCTTTTCTATCTTATAGGAATAAAATTATTGGGCAGCACAAAAGGTAGCATTTTAGCAACGGTGGAACCGTTATCAGCTGTTTTTTTCTCTGTTTTCCTTTTAAATGTGAAATTTACCTTAATAGACTGGCTAGGAACTGCCTGTATTATCAGCATGATTATTATTTTAGCAGTTAAAAAGGTTTAGAGTAAAATCCAAGTCTGAAAATCTCTTGAACCATTTAATTGCCACTGTTTCATACTTGCCTGATCTAGGTCAGATAATTCAGCAGGTAATAGATTTAACATTAAAAAATTAATTAAATCCTTTAGTTGACTTGATACTTGTCGCACTTGCAATAGAGGCCGGCAACTTCTTTTTGTGCGTGCGACCATGCCAAAGCTATAAATGCCTGATTAACATGATGATTGACTGAAATCTTATCTAAAGTTTTTCAAAATCCACATGCCCTGATCATTCAAGTATGTGGCAATCTTGTCATTTCTCGCACTGTGATCATATCTTTATAATTTCGATATTTCCCCGTTAAAAATCCTGAATTAAGACTATAATAAATAATTACCCCAATATTTTTTCTGATCACAAGATTACGTAATGTATCATCAAATTGCGGATTGTCGTAAAGATTATATTTAGATTGTAATGTTTGATATATTGATAATTACTGCTTTGTGGACAACCTGTATCGAAATTTGACAATTGTTTCAAATTGGGATTTGATACACCTATGGCACGGATCTTTCCTTCTTTCAAAAGTTGTTCATAGGCAAAAAGCGTTTCTTTATAAGCTATATTTTCATCCATCCAATTCGATTGATAAAGATCTATAATATCAATTTGCAATCCTGTTTTGCCCAAATTCTTTTTTTTCATATGTTCTTTCCTGAAAATTAAATAATATATAATTAAACACAATATGTTATGAATTTCTGGCTATTCATCTTATAAATAGATTACAATTATGGTATAATTGTTAATCCTAAATTTATAATCCTAACAGAAAATAGAATTTTCATTGTCGAGTGAAAAATATTTTATTTTTAAATTAAAGTGTAATTATTCAAAAAAAACGATAAAATAGTCAGGATTATCCCCAAATATTTTAAATTAAGGGTAAAGTAATATTCATGCGTAAAAAAATAATTTTATATGCTTTCATTTTCTTAACATGTGTTGGTATTGGAATATATTATCGCTATGAAGTGCAAAGCGAAAATCATGCGGATGCAGCCTTGCAATCTGGATATTTATATCTGAAAAATAACAAACCATTACAGGCTATGGGGGACTTTAGTTTTCTGTCAGAATATTACGGTAATCGTCACAATAAGACAATTCAGAAAATTGTAGCCAAGGGTTTATTAAAAAAAGCCGAAATCCTTACCAATCTTCATGATATTGAAGGAGCCATCATTACCTATGAACAACTCAGCAACCTCTACATGGGCAGCAACAATAAAAAAATACGGTATGATGTGGCAAAAGCGCGGTTTAACCAAGGTAACCTCTTACTTCAACAAAAACAATATGATGAAGCCATGCTAGCCTTTTCATATTTGGTTTCCACATATGGATCTGATCAGAAAATTGATATTAAGCGCATGATTGCTCAGGTTATGTATAATGAAACTGTAATTCTGAACGAAACTGGGCATCATGATACAGCCCTCAACATCCATTCATCAATTGTAGAAAAATTTGTCAAAGACAAAGATCCAACCCTTCGGTTAATCACTGCCCGATCCATTATGGCCAGAACCAAAAACCGTCTTGACCGTAAAGAATGGGGAATAGCACTTTATAACAGCAATGCATTTATTCGGTTATATCATGATGATCCCAATCCTCAGATCAAAAAATTTCTTTTGCAAAATTTGTTATATCGAGCCGAAATACTTCATCGCGTAGTTCACATTCCTGAAAATCAAAAAGATTTATTTGGCAATGATCCACAAAACGCCGCATTAAAAACCTATGATGAAATTCTGGCAAAAATCAATGCCTCTACAAACAAAGATGAAGATTTGCCATATTACAAATCCATTGCCCTGTTAGGTAAAACGCAGATTTTAAACAGTAAACATGATACAGATACAGCGTTGGTTCTATGCAACCAAATTCATGATGATTTTTCACAATTCACCAACCCAAAAATCAGGAAGATCGTCGCTATGGCACTGCTTACCAAAGCCAATATCCTCACTGATCTTAACCGCTTGAACCAGGCCTCTTCTGTCTACGACCAGATCTTGAACAAATATAAATCAGTTCATGATTCAGAACAAAATGACCTGAATGACATAATTATCAAGGCATATATCAATAAAAGCATTATTTTGGAAAAACAGAAACAGAGCAAATTCGCCTTGCAATATTTAACCGACGTAATAAAACTTTATAAAGATACTCAAGACGAGAAATTATATTATGAAATCAGCAATGCCTATCTAACCAAGGCCGAACTTCAAATCAATTCACAGCAATATGATCAAGCTCTTACAACTTATACAGAATTTATCGCTGTTGCCCATCATAAAAATAATCCAAAAACCCGCTATAATGGTGCCGATGCAATTTTAAAAAAAGCAAAGCTTCAAATTATGTTACATAAAGGTATTGAAATTAAACAAACATATGATCAACTGATTAATTTTTATATTGACGATCAAAATATCAATATCAAACGACTAATTGCGCAGGGTATGTATGACCATGCTGAAAAGTTGTTTAAGAATAACCGGGGATATACAGCACTCAATACAATACAGGATATTTTCAATTATTTCAAAGCGAGTGAAAAAGATCAATTCATTGCTAATATCCTTGATAAAACTAATGCTTTGAACAAACAGCTGGATCGTTCAATAAGCTGGTAATCTTTTTACTTTTTACACAAAAAAAAGCTATGATTTTATTAAATCATAGCTTTATTAAAACGAAAAAATTTAAAAAACTAGTTTTTACTTTTATCAACCAAACGGTTTTTTGTAATCCATGGCATCATTTCACGTAATTTTCCACCAACCTGTTCAATTGGATGATTGTTCAATTGCTGGCGACGTGCTTTTAAACTTATTTGTCCAACCTTATTATCAGTCATAAATTTATTAACAAAGGTTCCATCCTGAATATCTTTTAAAATATTCCGCATGGCGTTACGAGATTCTTCTGTAATAACCCGAGGACCTGAAACATATTCTCCATATTCCGCTGTATTTGAAATTGAATAGTTCATATTGGCAAACCCTCCCTCATAAATAAGGTCAACAATCAACTTAACCTCATGAAGACACTCAAAATATGCCATTTCAGGTGCATAGCCTGCTTCAACAAGCGTTTCAAACCCATTTCGGATCAAGTCTACCAATCCACCACATAATACCGCCTGTTCACCAAAAAGATCTGTTTCACATTCCTCACGAAAGGTTGTTTCAATAACGCCAGAACGGCCACCACCTATTGCGGCGGCATAAGAAAGCGCAATCTCTAGGGCATTACCTGAAGGATTCTGGTGAACGGCAACCAAACATGGAACCCCTCCACCACGCTGATATTCTGAACGAACAGTGTGGCCTGGACCTTTTGGAGCAATCATGAAAACATCCAGATCAGGACGAGGTTCAATAATCTTGAAATGAATGGCTAAACCATGTGCAAAGGCAATTGCGGCTCCTTGCTTAAGATTTTTTTCCAGTTCTTCACGATATAAATCCCCTTGTGCTTCATCTGGAGTCAAAATCATAACAACGTCAGCCCAGGCGGCAGCATCTGCCACACTCATAACCTTTAAACCAGCCATTTCTGCTTTTTGTGCACTTTTGGAACCTGGACGAAGACCAATTACAATATCTTTTACCCCACTATCTTTCATATTGTTTGCATGGGCATGACCCTGACTGCCATAGCCTAATACAGCAACTTTTTTATTCTTGATCAAATTAACATCTGCGTCACGATCATAATAAACACGCATCTTAATAATCCTTACAAATTTTGAATTTAATAAATTGTATGACAACCACGTCCAATGGCGGCAATACCTGTTCTGGACAATTCTACCAAACCCAATGGACGTAATAAATCCACAAAAGCATTTATTTTTTCAGTTTTACCAGTCAGTTCAAACACAAGGGAATCAATACTTGCATCAACAACCTGTGCCCGGAATGCACCAGCCAAATTTAACGCTTCTGTTCTTTCATTTCCTTTGGAAACAACCTTAATTAATGCTAATTCGCGTGCAACATATGAACTCTGTTCACATAAATTAACAACATGATAGACAGGAACCTGCCTACTTAACTGCTCTTTGATTTGATCAATCACCATGGGAGTGCCAGAAGTCAGAATATTGATTCTGGATTTCTTTTCATCCTTATTTACAGGCGCGACAGTAAGACTTTCAATATTATACCCGCGTCCCGACAGCAGACCTATAACACGGGACAGAACACCACTTTCATTTTCAACAATCAAAGAAAAAACAGCTTTAACAAAATTATCTTTATCTTCGATGACTTCAGATAACGATACATTATTACGTTGATTGCCCATTTTTATTCCCAACATTAAAATAAAATAAAAAATGCCAAGCCTTATTTTTTATTTGGTCCCAATATCATCTGATTGTGGGGTGCACCCGCTGGAATCATTGGAAAACAATTTTCCTCTTGCTGAACACAAACATCAACCAACACTGGTCCCGGCTCATCAAGCATTTCATCAATGACATTATCCAGGTCATCAATCGTTTCTATTCTCAATCCCTTAATGCCAAAACTTTCCGCCAATTTGACGAAATCAGGCAGACTTTCACTGTAACTTTCAGAATAGCGTCCACCATGAACCAATTCCTGCCACTGTCGCACCATACCCATATAATGGTTATTCAAGATAAAAATCTTCACTGGCAGACGATATTGTTTGATTGTGGCCAGTTCCTGAATGTTCATCATGGTAGAGGCCTCGCCCGCAATATCTATAACAAGATCCTCGGGATGCGCAATTTGTGTTCCTACAGAAGCCGGTAATCCATACCCCATGGTTCCCAATCCACCAGATGTCATGAAATGATTAGGCTGATCAAAAACATAATATTGAGCTGCCCACATTTGGTGCTGACCGACTTCTGTTGTTACATATGCCTCTTTTTTTCTTTTTTTAACCGCTTTGTAAAGCGAACGAATGGCATGCTGGGGCTTTACAATACTGCCCTTTGATTTATCCTGATCATATTTCAGGCACTCTATTGACTGCCATGCTTCAATTTGTTTCCACCAGTTTTTCAAATCTTTTTTCTGATCTTCCCTTTTGTCCCATAGCTTGATCATCAATTCGATCGTTTTGGCCACGTCCCCGACAATAGGTATGTCAACAATTACAATCTTGTTAATTTGAGAAGGGTCAATATCAGCATGTATTTTAATGGAATTCGGTGAGAAATGTTTTACATTGCCTGTAACACGGTCATCAAATCGCGCACCCAAAGCAATCAAGACATCACAATCATGGGTGGCCATATTTGCTTCATAAGTTCCATGCATTCCTAACATGCCGAGAAAATGCTTGTCTGAACCGGGAAATGCACCAAGACCCATTAACGTAGCAGTACACGGAAAATCGGTTAAGTTAACCAATTTCTTTAACGATTCACATGCCTTTTTTCCAGCATTAATAACCCCACCTCCTATATAGAATAAGGGACGCTTTGCCTTTTTCATTGCATCTACCGCTTTTACAACCTGATTTTCATCGGGTTCAGTAACCGGTCTATAAGATGGATAAGGTTCGACTTTGTTTTTCTTAATATAGGGTGCTTTTTCTAAAGTGATATCTTTAGGAATATCGACAAGAACAGGTCCGGGCCTACCTGTTTTGGCTATATAAAATGCCTCATGCAATTTCTGAGCCAATTTTTCCGTGTCCTTAACCAGATAATTAAATTTAGTCGCGGCCCTAGTAATCCCAACCGTGTCCGCTTCTTGAAAAGCGTCATTACCAATCAAACTTCTGAAGACCTGTCCACTGATACAAACAATGGGAACGGAGTCCATTAAGGCATCCACCAACCCAGTAACGGTATTGGTTGCGCCCGGTCCACTGGTAACCAAAACAACACCTACCTTTCCCGTTGAACGGGCATAGGCTTCTGCGGCATGCACGGCAGCCTGTTCATGGCGTGTTAGAATATGGCGAATTTTCTTTTGCTTGAATAAAACATCATAAATGGGCAGAACAGCCCCACCCGGATATCCAAAAATAATATCCACACCCTGATCAACGAGTACCTGTAAAAGAACTTCTGCTCCAGTCATATCATAATTTTTTTTTTCTTTAAGAGCATTATTACCGTTCTTTTGCATAGCCTCTGTCATTTTCAATTAATCCTTGGTATTAATAGAATTATAAATTTAAACCAAATAAAATGATTTGCAGTTTAATCTTATCTTATAAATTATTATTGAAATTACCCTAATCAATAAATGATTATTCGTCAATAAAACTATTAATAAAAAGTTCAGATTTTTTAATAATTCTTTGCAAATATTGCGTGTTTTTGTCTATTCTTGAATTAAAAATACAAGTTTGCTGTACTGGAGCTAAAATTCGATGTGAAAACCATGTTTCCTGACGCTTAATGTATCGTTGCGTATTCTTTACAGCCTGTTCAACGGCCTCGTTAATAGAAATCCTGTTATTAAGATAAGCCATGAACTCTGGAACTCCATGAGCTCTGGACAAAGGACATGACAAAGACGGTTTTTTTTCCGCATAAAGTTTAACCTCTTCCAGTGCACCTTCATCAATCATCAATCCAAAACGATTAGCTACGGCTTGACGTAAAACAGAACGCTCAGGTGCAAGGCGAATAACAATAAAATTACAATCTGCACCAGGTAAATGCGCATGTTTTTGCCAATATCTCAATCCTTTCCCACTTGATTTCCAGACTTCCCATGCTCGAGCAATTCTTTGAGAATCATTAGATTTTAATTCCTCGACCGATTCAGGATCTTCTTTGACCAATTCATTATATAAATCTGCCAGTTTTCCATCATTGACCAACTGACGTGCCTGTTTCCTTATTGACGGATCCGGTTCAGGTATCATGGCAATACCATGAATTAAGGAATGAAAATACATGCCTGTTCCACCACATAATACAGGCAATTTGTGATTTTCCCATATTTTCTGCAACTGATTAAGTGCCTGTTGTCGCCACCAACCAACATTACCCGTTTCATACCAAGGCAACACCCCATATAAATAATGTGGAACTCGTTTTTCATCCTCAAAAGAGGGACGAGCAGTTATGATACGTAAATCAGTATAACATTGCATTGCATCCGCATTGATAATTGATCCATTTAAACTTTGTGCAAGCTGTAAAGCGAGGAAAGATTTACCTGAACATGTTGGACCGGCAACAATAACCGCCCAATTTTTTTTTCCCTGCCGCAATTCATTATTTAAAGACCGTGATTGAAGCACCGCCTGTTCCATAAGCATAATCCATGTTTTGGTTTATTCATAATAATTGAATCACTAATTAGTTATAAAACAATTCCCTGAAAACCGCTTTATATAATTAAATTTCAGAAGTTCTTGTTTTTATGAGAAATATCATTAAAAGTTAACCAAAATCAAATTGATCTGAATTCATTATGTTAAAGCCCCAATCTTATCACGGATAATTTTATGTCCTTTATTTTTACTTTGGTAACACCACCCTCATTGCTTAATCAATCAATTATAGATCGAGTTAGACAGAAATTCTCATATCTGAATTATCAATGGCTTTCTCATGAAGAAGCGATAGATTTTATCGCTCCAGCTTCCATTAATAATCTAACCGGAGCTCTGGCACTTTATCAAGATATTAAAAAATCGCTGGATATTGATGAGGCAGATTTTTTTATAACCTGTTCCACGCACAGAAAAAAAAGGCTTTTAATAGCTGATATGGACAGTACTATCGTGAAAAATGAAACACTTGATGACCTGGCTGCCGAAGCAGGAATTGGCGATCGCATTTCTGCAATAACCGAACGTGCCATGAATGGTGAGCTTGATTTTGAAACAGCCCTAAAAGAAAGAATCGTCTTGTTGAAAAACGTTTCTATAAATTTTTTGGAAAAAACCTGGAATAAAACAAAACTCAATGAAGGGGCAAAAATTCTTGTAGCTACAATGAAAAACCATTATGCGCATACAGCTTTAATTTCCGGAGGATTCACCTATTTTACCGAAAAAGTAAGCCAGATTTGTCAATTTGATGAAAATCATGCAAATCAATTAAGTTTTCAGAATAATATGCTTGATGGAAAGGTTATTCCTCCAATTCTTGGAAAAGAAGCTAAATTGAATCATCTTCAACGCCTTACAAAAGAACTTTCCTTGTCCAATGATGAAACAATGGCAATTGGCGATGGTGCCAACGACCTGCCCATGTTGAGTTCTGCAGGATTAGGTATCGGTTTTTATCCCAAACCGATTGTTGCTGAAAAAATTATAAATAAAATTCAGCATACCTCATTACTATCCGCTTTATTTATTCAAGGTTACAAACGTAATGAATTTACGTCATTATAAAATGTAATATTTTCCATAAAAAACAAATTTTTTGATCAAATTTACTCTGTGATAATTTTGTTATTTCTCTTCCTTCATGATCGTGACAAGTAAACCATACAAGTTTAATATACTAAATGCAGTGGAATAAAGAAAAACATTCAGCTTATCAAACTGATAACTTTTTATTTAATCAACTTATACCCTATATAGGGAATAAACGAAAATTATTGGATTTAATTCATCTCGGTCTGTCCAAAACTAATGGTTCGCCAAAAAATGGATTGTTTATAGATTTATTTTCAGGCAGCGGCGTAGTCAGCCGCCTTGCAAAAAAAATAGGCTATCGCGTATTTTCCAATGATTGGGAACCTTATAGCCGAATCCTCAATATTGCTTCAATACAGATACAATCTTCTCCCAAATTCTTCAATGAACAATCCTATGAAGATATTTTGCTGTATCTAAATAATCTGCCACCGATACAAAATTGGGTAACCTCTCATTTATGTCCTGAAAATGATGACCAATATGATTTATCCAAAGACCGGCTTTTTTACATGCGAAAAAACGGTTTAAAAATTGATGCAATACGTGAAAAAATATTCGAATGGGAACAAAAAAATAAACTTAGCGAAATTCAATTTGCCTGCCTGCTTGCTCCACTACTTTATTGTGCGTGTTATCATGCAAATACAAGTGGCGTTTTCAAAGGCTTTCATAAGGGATGGGGCGGACAAACAAAAACCGCCCTTTATCGTATTGCGGGAGATTTAAAGCTACAACCTATACAATTTTTTAACAATCATCAGGAAAATTTAATTTTTCAGATGGATGCGCAACTTCTTGCTGAAAAATTACAAAATATGAATTTACCCGATTACTCAATTGCCTATTTAGATCCACCCTATAACCAGCATCCATACGGATCCAATTATCATGTCCTGAACAGTATTACCTTGTGGGACAAGCCTAATATATCCAACAAAATTTCCTGCCGGGATAAATCTGCAATTCGTAAGGATTGGAGAAAAGACCGAAAAAGTGCTTATACCATTCGCAAACAGGCAAGTGATGCTTATAATACACTTCTTCAGACTCTACCTACACAATGGATAATGACTAGCTATAGTACAGATGGTTTTATACCTTTGGAGGAAATGATACGCCAAAACTGTACAATTGGCCGTGTATCAATTTTTGCAAAAATTTATAAACGTTATCGTGTCAGCAGCCAGCGTTATTCTCATAAAGCCAATAACGTAGAATTTGTAATTCTAACCAAAAAAGGAAAAAAAACAAATCAATCCAGTGAAATTCTGACAGAAAAAATTTTTGAATTGGAAAAAAACATGCGTTTATCGAACAATAGAGATAAAAACAAAAACATTTATTGTTTTTGAAAAACAAATATTAAATATTATATAATAATCATTATCTAATCAATTTAACTAAACCGTTGATTATTCAACAATATTACATTCTGAATTAATTTTTAAAAATGAAAAACTATAAAAAATTATATGATTTATTTTAAGTCTTACTTCCTAGCATAGAAGTAAGACAATCTCTAAAGATTTTATCTCATTTTTTATAATCTTTATAATGGCACTTTAAAAAATTTGATGAGAGCTTTTTTACAAGCTAGTACAGCCGATTTTTCCGCTTTTGTTAAATTCTCCAAAAGTTGCTGACGATTGTCTGCCTCCTCAATTTTAACAATACTTACCAATTCATTTGCATTAATAGCTTCCCCTTTATTCCGTTCCTGAGGGAGCTGAGCCAAATGAAATTGAATTAGCTTACTGTTATCTAAATTGTGAAAGGCATTTTTAACTTCCAAATTCGCAATTTTTTCTTTTTCTTTTTTATCAAGTCGCAAAATATTTGGCGGATTAACTTCTTCAGGAATTATTAGCAAACCCAATTTTCGACATAAAATTCCAATTTTCTGACTTGAAGTCATCCATACTAGAGGAATTGCCAATAATAATCCCAGCAATACAGGTGTCATCCATAAAAATAAAGAAAAAGAAACTGCCCAGGCAGCTGCACCCATTAAAATACCAATAACTGTATGTGGCCAATAATCCCGGATAACATCTTTTAAAGGAATATAACCGACGTCTCTACGTTGGGCATTCCATCCTGAATCATATCCCAACAATATTGACGCTACCGCCGCGGTTTGAATCAACATCGCAACAGGTGCAATCAATCCACCAACAAGCGTTTCAATAACAATGGAGAACAAAGCCTTGATTTCTCCACCGCATCCTTTTCTTAAAAAAGGATTGGCCAAAAGGGCAATCCACGCTAAAAATTTAGGGGCCAACAAAACAAGCATAGTTAAAATAAAAACATATTCAGCCTGGACTGGATCAACCTGGGGCCAGTGAGGAAATAATACGCGATCCGTTGTACTGAAATATTCCGGTTTCATGAATAAAGCCTGTAGTGATACCAGAATACCCGCAAGCAAAAATAACAGCCACAATGGTGACATTACATACGCTCCAATACCTGTTATCATATGTATACGACTTATCCAGCTTAACTTTTTTGTTGGAATTATCATGGCATGCTGCAAATTCCCCTGACACCAACGACGATCACGGATAGCAATATCAGTCAAGGAAGGCGGACTTTCCTCATAGGAACCCTGTAATGCAGGAACCATATGAATGGCCCATCTCCCCCTTCTCATCAAAGCCGCCTCAACAAAATCATGACTCATGATCATGCCACCAAAAGGTTTTCTCACTGCCGGAAGATGGGGCAATCCAGCCTGCTCGGCAAAAGCCTTGATCCGTATGATCGCATTATGTCCCCAATAATTACTTTCTGACCCGTGCCACCATGCTAAACCATAAGCGATAGTAGGACCATAAACCCGTCCGGCAAATTGTTGCAACCGCGCAAACAACGTTGTGCCATTGACAATAACCGGTAAAGTTTGAATCAATCCAACTTCTGGGTTTTCTTCCATGGCTGCACAGATTCTTACTATCGTGTCCCCTTCCATCAGGCTATCCGCATCAAGAGTCAACATATGTTCATAGGCCCCACCAAAACGTCGAACCCATTCCCCCAAATTTCCAGCCTTACGATCGGTATTTTCAAAACGGCGTCGATAAAAAATCTTATTTAGACCCTTTGTTTCTTCAATCAGGCGTAAATAAGTTGCCTCTTCCTCAACCCATACATCCGGATCGGTAGTGTCCGATAAAATGAAATAATCAAAGTGATCACCCTGACCAGTCGCTTGAAGACTGTTAAAGATTGCTTTCAAACCAGCCAAAACACGATGTGGATCCTCGTTGTAGGTAGGCATTAGCACTGCTGTCTTATTACGCAAATTAGGAATTTGTGCTTTGGGATCGATATTTAGCGAAAGACCTCCCTTTTGTTTCAATTGCTCAAAAAATCCTCCAAGTGATGAAACAAAGGAAAAGGCAATCCATAAAAACAATACTGTAAAAATAATCAGAATAATAACGCCAAGGGAATTCATGCCTGTGCTGTTAAACACTAGATTCATTTCGTAGGAGGCGTACGCCGTTAATAAAAAAGATAATAAAAAAACAAACAATCTTCTAAAGAAAATTGTCTTTGGTTCAGTTTTCATTCTTTTAGAACGATTATAAATATTTGGCCTTGAAAATAAATTTTGCACAGGCATTTCAATAGGAGATTCTGGAGGAAGGGCAGCAAATTCAAATTTGTCAGCTGTTAAGTCCTGGAATTTGATTTCATTCAAATCATTTTGCAGATGACAATGATTATTGACCTTTAATTCAACCATAAGTATTTTTTTCTCCTATTTAAAATACCCGAAGCCTAACTTACAAATATAAATATTTCAATAGACTGGAAACAATTGCATCCAAGAAGTTGATTATAAAATCAATTTACTCATACATGGATAAATGATTTTTGAAAATAATAACCGTTTCTTATACCTACCTAAAAAAAATCCCAAGCTTTTCATGCTTGGGTTATTAAACAATAAATTTCACAAATATGTTACGGTGTCCAACGATAGGTCCATTGTTCGGAAATTGGTTGATCCCCATCCATTAAAACACATTTCAATTCAGCCATTTTGGCCCCTTTAGGATCAAACTCAAAAGTCGTTCTCCATTTATGCAAATTTGTATCTGAATACATGCTTATATTGCTAATTTGACCCGTGGAAGAGGATACATTGACATGCAATTGTTTGTCCGATGAATAGCCGTTCAATGGCCCATCAAAAAAATCTATACAAATAAATCTTACATCCGGTTTATCCACAACTGCCCCTATTCTGGTTGCAGCAATACGAGATAAGGATGTTGTCCATGGATTATCCCATCCCCAATATAAACGGTAAGTAAAGGAATATTCTTTTCCTTCTCTAAAAACTTCTTTGGGACGCCAGAATGCCACAATATTATCATTGACTTCACTGGGGGAAGGTATTTCAACCAAATTGACACTACCCGCTTGCCATTCACCCACGGGTTCAACCCAGGCGGTTGGTCTTAATTCATAATGCAAAGACAGATCTTCATACTGGCTAAAGGCATGTTTACGTTGAATTAGGCCAAAACCCTTTAACGCGTTATCAACAAAAACAGAATATTGTAAATCAACTGGATTGGTTAAAGGTCTCCATATTTGTTGTCCTGCACCCGTCCATATAAGAAGACCCTCACTGTCATGGGCGGCAGGACGCCAATCATCAATGTGATTACGATCATTGGCATCAAAATAAAACATGCCAGTCAAGGGGGCAATTCCGCCATTAGAAATTAATTTACGGGGATAGATATGGGTTTCAACATCGAATATTGTCATGTTACCTGGACGAATTGTAAAGCAATATGCCCCGGTTAATGAAGGGCTGTCCAGCAATGCATATATAACCAACGATTCAATGCCGTTTTTAGGCTTGACAATCCAGAACGCCCGAAATAGAGGAAATTCCTCTCCTTGTGGATCCGCGGTTCCCTTTGCAAAACCACGCGCAGACAAACCATATTGTTGACCTTTGGCTATCGCCCTGAAATAGGATGCACCTAAAAATACTGCAAATTCTTCCATTGTTTCCGATTGATTGAGTTTGGTCATCAGTTTCAGACCAGAAAATCCCAAATCCTGATCAATTTTGTGTTTAGGATCCGCATAGGAAAACATGTCAGAATGATATTGAACAGGCTTGGAAACCCCATCAATTACCTCGTAAATATCTATACGTGGTCGATATAAAAAACCTCTCGGAAAGAATTCAACAGAAAAATTTAAATTTTCATTATTCCATAAAGCTCTTTCATGGCGGAATTCAATTCCCCTAAATCCATCAAAATCTAGTTTGTCAATCACATCTGGCAAATGATCATCTGGTGCCTTATACGCACGTTGCGCCATTGATTTTGCCAATTGTCTTACCGTAGTTTGATCAAATGGTTTTCCCTGATCCACAGAATTATGTTCATCTGCCCTTGCAAGAGATACTGGGGAAATATTTGTTATTCCACCAACTATTCCAACCAAGGAGGCTCCTGCTGTAGTACGCAAAAGATCCCGACGAAATACCACGACTTATTCCTTATTCTTCTGTTACAAATTATCTTTACACGTTTTAAATTTATAAACGAGTAAATACTAGTTAAAATCAGCACTAATTACAATTAAAAACAATATAACCGTATAGACAAGTAAATATAAAATCTTTCGTCTGCACGACTTTTTTTCTACAAACATGATACAGACTGATATAATTATATTGATTTTTCAGCCAAAAGATTATTTGAATTACATATAAATATTTAGTCTTATATAAATAGATTAATATTATTACCGAAATATTGTAACAAAAATACCGTTTTCAAATCAACAATTTTATTTTCTTTGATCCATTCAAAGGCCAACGTCAATTTCATTTCCAATATTTCAATATTTTCGCCTTCCTGTCGTAATCCACCACCTTTTTGATCTTGCTTATCCACGGAAGCGATAAAATAATATAATTTTTCTGTTGTGATTCCTGGCGAACTATACAAGGAAAATAAATGATACAACTGATTTATATGCCAACCTGTCTCTTCTTTTACCTCTCGGTAAGCAGCTTGATAAGCCGCTTCCAATGGATTTTTTTTTAAGGGATCATAATCTGATGAATCTATGTTACCCGCACATACTTCTATAACCGGATTATTATCGTCACCTCTTGCAAGAACAGGTGCCCGCCATTGTGAAGTTAAAATAATGTTTCCATTATCATGACGAAATAATAAAACCGCAACACTGTCATTTACTCTTAATATTTCACGCTTGATAGACTTTTCATTACCATCCGAATATTTCTGAACAGCTTCTGCTCTATCAAGTTTAAAATGTCCTTTCCATAAATTTTCATAATGTTTAACAATCAGTTTGGACATTAGTCAAGCTTTCTAATCCACCATTTGACCGGTTTTTGACCCAATTCATCAACAATATCATCATCTTCCATAATCTCAACAGTCTCAATTTCATTTGGTTTATTAAAACTGGATGTCACACTCTTGAATTGTTCTGAAAGTTGAATATTCAATTTTTCCAAATTCTCGACTTGTTTTTGCATCAATGTCATTTTCTCGACAAGTATTTCAACATGTTTAAGAATGGTTTTGAAATTATTTTCATCTTTTTCGTTTGTTATCGATAATTTTCGGTTATATTTTGACAGTTTATCATCAACAGAAAAATCTTGAAAATATGTTTTTCTAGAAAATTTTTCTGAATTCTGTTTTTTAACAATTACTCCTTGATCCCTGATAAACCGTCTTTTAGGAAAATTATCATTTCCTTTTTCTTTCACTATCTTTTTATTTGTAGAATCCCCTATACTTTCCAACGCCCTTTTAACAGCATCTATATCAGTTATATTCGAAAATTTTTCTTCTTTATTATCAGTTCTCATTAAAAAAAATTCCCACTTTAAAAATCATGCTTATTATTAAGTATAAATATTTTTATTGGTTTATATTGGTTATTAAGTGATAAATTCTAGAGATAAATCTCTAGAAAAATTAATATTTTCGATTTTTTAAACAAATATTCAAGTTTATTTCGCTATTTACAATGAATTAATAAACTTAATTGTTATTTTTTGACTTACACGTTTTTATTTAGTATTGCCTAAAAAATTAATATATTTTGCAATATTTATAAAATACTTTTAATATAATTTTGTTTTATAATTAATAATACACAATTTTTTTTTTATTCTTTTAACCTCTTTGCCATCTTAAATCTTTATATTATTTTTTTATACTTAATTCATAAATAGTTTTTTTTCAACTCTTTAAATCGTATAAATAAGGTGAAAAATGGAATTCCAAAGAAAATTTTTATTTATTAATATTTCTCTCGCCTTCGGGGCACTTTACTGTTTACTGGCAGTTATATTTTCTTCCCTCACCTCCCATTTACCAGATCAATATTTCATTAATGATGGCAGAAATATGAGTCGAATAGCGGATAATATATTATTCATTCACGGATTAGCCTTGATATCAGTTTCCATATTACAAAAAATATGGAAACTGAATTTACATTTTTTTCTAATCGGATGTATATTTATTCTAGGGTTAACTTTGTTTTGCTCAGGTGTCTTTTACATCAGTTTCACCGGTTTTCATCCATTTTTACCCATAGCACCAATTGGAGGTACTCTTCTTATTTTTGGTTGGCTATATTTAGCGATTTTAGCTCTATTTCTTAAATAAAATTATTATTATTGCCATTAATTTTTATCTAAAGAATTTTCTTTCATTTTAAATTCTTCTTGTCTCACAGTTGATAATTCATGAGATGCCAAATTATTAGTTATTTGATCAGCCTGTAATGCAACAGCTTTATACAAATAATTCTTGGCATCTGTATATTCTTTTAAAAATCGGGCACTTTTGCCAGCCCTTATATATAAATTGGCTGCCTGAATCCGATCACCTTTTGATTCATAAGCCATAGCCTGAATAACAAGCGCCCTAACCATTGCTCTATATTCAATTTGTTGACGACGGCTTACCTCTACAAATCTTGACGTGGTAATAGCATCATCATATTTCCCATTTCTATAATTCAACAATGCATGCAATTCACCTTGATCCGCTTTCCAACTATCCTCTTTTCTTGCATTTTTATCTTTTAGAATTAATTGATCAAGCTTTTGAGAAGCTTTAACCAACAGGGAAATATTATTTTGATCGTTAGCAATCAATCCTATGAAAAAATAAGCCCGTTCCCGTATATCATCTTGCGACGTTTGTACCGCATTTTGTAAAAGTCTCAAAGCCTCGTCTTGACGATGCAACCGGTATAAAATGGCTGCTTCAACTAAATCCAGTTGAGGACTATTTTTTTCGTCTCTAATATATAATTCGTTACGGACAGCCTGAACAGTTTCATAAGCCTTCTGCTTATTATTCATATCCAACTGAACAACAGCCAAATTATAACCTGCATTCTCAATATCATTCTGATCATCACGGGTTAAAGCAAATTGATATGATTTTAGATAATTTATTTCAGCCTGTTTTAACCGATTATAAAATACTCCCTGTTTGGCAACGTCCATAGTTCGTTGCAAAGGCTCATCTCTAGGTGGATCATTTTGTGTAACGCCGCATGCTGCCAGAAATAGAAAACCTGTAAGACAAAACGGAATCTTTCCTAAATTTCCTATCATGGTCTTACCTCTCTTGCATGTAGACGTTTTGTTTTATGAGGCGCTTTTCCATTTCCACCCAATATCCACATACTTTTCAGTTGTATAATCAATCGTTGTAGATCACCCATTGTTGATTGCAATTGAATCATCATATCCGGCAACTCTGCCGTTGCATCTTGAACATTTTTAGCTATCGGTTTCAAAGAAGGTGAAGCCTTGCTTAAATCTCTGGAAACTTTTTTGAAATTAACCATGACCTTATCAGAATTTTTAACAACATGATTAATATTATTTTCAATCGGTTTCAATTGTTCAATAACATTGTTGATTGTTTGAACCATATTTTCAGCTCTTCTGATTAATTCATCATTATTAACCAAACGACCGACTGTTCCACGCCCCTGTTGAATTCCCTCAACTGTCATTTCAAGTGAAGCCATCATATTTTTTGCACTATCCATAATTGGAACAATACGTTTATGAATTTGCAATACCATTTGTGAAATCTGGTCTGCAGGATTAGGCTCTGTCTTCGCCGACAAAACAGCATAACGCCAATTTAGCGGCGTACTATACCCTCTTGTTATAGAAACAAAAGCGGCACCTGCTACGGCAAATTTACGTTTGATGGTGACTGTACTATCTCGTCTGATAAAAGTTCTGATCTGGGGATCCAGCATTGCTATTGCTGTTAAACCACCATCAGAATTGACATTGATTTTTTGTATGGTCCCCGCATTAATACCGAATACCTCCACATCATCTCCAACCGATAGATTGTCAACACCTGTTTGTGGCAGGATAATATTCAGTTGTGCCGCAGGGGTAAGCCAGTCCCGTAATACACCAGCTTCAATAATTGCACCAATAAATGCCAATAAGCATAAAAGAACAAGACCACCTGTCCACTCATTAGCATATCTTAGCTGAAATAACTGTCGCGCTTTTGTGTATCGTTTGCTGTTAAACATTTTATTTTATAACCGTATCATTCATGCAATTAAGGATAAATATTCTTATTGATTTTCCAATGTTAACCCTTTTTCCTGCAACCGCATCCAATGCGTCACCCGTTCCCTATAATAATTCCACAAAGAAAACTGTTGTGTAAAGCAAATAACACCGGCCCCTTTATTTTGTGCCGTATTCAACATTTCAAACAGTGGGAATAACAAATCTTCTGAAAATCCTTCAAAAGGGTGCTCCAATAAAATTAGATCAGGGTTTCCCAACAAGGCCCTCACACATGCAGCCCTATGTAAATCTACCGGCATCATATGGCGAGGCGTATCCATGGGAAGACCAGGCAAACCAAAAATTCGACATAGTGTCAAAGCCTGCTTGGTCAATTTATCGATAGCTGAAGAGGAATGATGCAACATTGGCATCAAGATATTGATTGCGACAGGATACATATCAACCCAACCACCCTGTTGAAATATACGACCTATTCTTCCCCTTAAGGCAGATAATCTTGGCTCATTCAGAGAAGACCATTCCATCCCCTCAAATTTGACACTTCCTTCATCTAACTTGACAATACCACTACATAAATCTGCTAAAGCAGTTGATAACTCCATACTGCCCGTTTCAACAATGATACATTCGCCTGCCCGCAATTTTAAATTGTATGGCACATAAGGCAACGCGCTCTCTTCAAATGAAGGTTTGGCGTTATCTATATTCAATAATATTTTATCCACCATCACTAAAATCCTATTGTAAATAAAATATTAACCACCATGATGAGCAAAATACCGCGCGTAAAACCTTTGGGCAATAACGTTGCAGGATCATCTGTAACTTTGACATTCATACCAGTGATACAAGAACCAACACCAATCAAAAAACCCATAACGATAAATTTTGAGGGTACCAGAATATAATCCCATCCCGTCATTGCGGCGAGGATATTACTGTAGAACATCCAAATGGAATCATGCATTGTCCCCATAAAATAAGTTACCAGATACCCCATGAATAACGAGATAATACCAAAAACCATTCCCAGGGTAAAACTGGCAATAGTAAAAGCCCAGGCTCTTGGCACTACAATGGTTATAAAAGCATCTATTCCCATAGACGTAAAAAATTTAAGCTGTCCACCCATTGCTAGTAAACTGCATTCCGTTACGGTCAGAATGCCATTTCTTCCTAATAAAATCATTCCCACCAGCACCGGGGCCAGTTCTCGAACCAGAACTGTAACCAGGATGGGTCCAGTCATTTTGGTTAATCCTGCTGCGCCAAGCCATAAAATCGCTTGAGAAACCACAGCCAAACCCGCAAGACTAGCCGTAAAGAAAGTGCTGAAAAATCCACCGCCAATGGCCAACCCTACCATTCTTTTGAATTCATACTTTACTGTCCTGCGCCATGTTAGAGGAGAGATGCTTTCAACCAGCACTCCCCATGAAACTGCCAGAACAGACAAAAGAAACCGAAAATAACTGCGTGTTGCTGAACCAATTACATTCAGAACAGGCTGCATGTACCAAAAAATAACAATTCCGATTTTTCTGAAAATCGAAAAGAAACCCGGTTCTACAGTTTTCAAACGTTCATATAATGTTTGTCCCTGTTCAGCTTCACGAATACGAATGGTTTCCATATATCGATCAACATCATGAATACCATTATCATTCAAGCTCGATAAAATCGTTTCGACCTGTTTATCCGATCTGGGAGCACTCTCCCTTTTGGCATACTGGTCATTATTATTTTGATAATCGTTCATCGTCTGCCAGCAAGAATAAATATATCAGCAACACCCATATCAGGAATAAAGAAATTTCCTCTTGATCTGAACAGGAAATCGTTTCTTAAAGCCGCATAGGCTTCTTGTGTCACTTGAATCGTTGCATCATCTTTGGCCATTTGTGCCATCAATGAAGACATTCCGACCACGGGCCCCCATAATGCAAAAGTTTTTGCGTCCTTGCCAAACCAGGACCCGATTGCTGGACCAACATCTATTCCAATCCCAAATGTAGAACTTGTATATTTATGGGGGATAATCTCCAGACAGGCCTCTCGCATATCTATTGCCGCTTGAGCCAATCTGATCGGGGCGGTAATATCTGGCTCCTTTGAACATCCCGTCACAGCAATCAGATGACCACCCATAATTCTTACGTAGAAAATACCATATTTCTGTGCGATTTTCTCCAATACAATGACTAAATTTTTGACAGGTTTGATTAATTCCACCGTATGTTGAATATCAGAAGACAAAAACCCACTAAATGAAATATCCATCATCGCAACAGCAGGATATATGGTTTGTTCGCCTTGTTTATCAAATTGACCAAAATCAATTTTATTTTTTGAAAACTGACCCGGATCTATCAGATAATCATGATTAATATCTTTTTCCGTATTTTCCAAATCATCTTCGACCGTTTTTTTCAAAAATTCTTTCTGAGAAGAAACTTTACCATTTTCATAGTGTAGTCTTTGGTGTTTGCCAATCTGATCAAATTCAACTTGGGCCGCAACAAAACGCATTGTAACCAGCCCAGCAAAAATTTTTGTGATATGATTTATATTATAAAGATAAGGCGTATCCTCAACCAGAATTGCCCCTATTGTTCCATTTTTACCTAAAACAGGGGTAATCATCAGCGATCGAGTAGAAACAGAGTTCATAAACAGTCGATATAATTCAGCCGTTCTCTGATCATGTTCAGCATTGTCCACAACAACTGTTTCACCTGCCTCAAGCAATTCAAAAAAATTGGGTAATTCCGAAATAGAATATTCATATCCACCAGCATGATTATCTTCTGTCCGATCATATATATCATTGCAAATCAAGGATTTATGATCAGTTGAAAAATGCCAAATACTGACTCGATGTGCAGAAACCAGCTTGCAAAGTTTTTCGGTAAGAATAAGCGCTTCATTTCTCGGGTCAAAAACTTCCGGCGTTGAGGCTACCATCTCTATAGCGTCACTTTCCTGTTCAACCACATTTTGAATATGCTGGAAACGCAGACCAAGTTTATCCATACGATGTCCCTGATAAATCAGTAATCCCGCCATTGATGCGGCCAATGCAACAACCAACAAGGAAAAAAGCAGATTCTGCTTTGCACCTGAAGCTACAAAACCAGAAAAATCTTTTTCTGGTATAACAATCATGATAACCCATTTCTGTATTGAATCAGGTAATCTGGAAGTTACGCAAATATAATTGCCAGCGACTTGTTTCTGTTTATCAATAATATTTTTTGAATTTTTTTTCTGATCCTGTCCCTGACCAAGATCAGGTTTTTTTTCCATTTTAAAGGAATGAATACCAGAACCTTGGATCTGAAATTGATCATATGCTCTAGCTATCACGGGATTTACCGCAGGATTGATTTTTGAATCTTGGGGATTCCATTCATTTCCAACAAAATAGGTCAATAGATTAGGAGAGGCAATAATATGACCAGTATTGTCAATGATTATGATCCGCGCATTATTGCTCAATTTTATGGAAGCCAAAAATTTCGTCAATTCTTGCAAGGAGATATTCATTGCAAAAACATTTTTTTTTCCATCTTTATCCACAAAAGGTATAGATGCCGTCACCGCCAAGCCTTTTTTTGTTGGCATCAAAACAGGTGATGACCAAGTCAATTTATTATTTTCAACTGCTGTATGATACCACGCACGTAAACGAGGATCATAGGCGTTGGCTGGCATATAACGTGTTTTAATAACCTTTTTACTGTCAAAAATGTGATATTCCTCTAAAAAACGTCCACCTTTTTGATCTGGCTCCAATGTTACAACCCTTACTTGGTCAGGATGATCAGGAACACGTTCAACCATATTGAAACGACCATCACTATCAGCCAAATAAAAAGATTCAGCCTGTTTCGTACGATGTAAACTGCTCATCGCATAACTATAAAACATTCCCCATTTATATTCGGATGGAATATGACTTAACATATCAACCGCCAATCCCCCACCCTTGGTGGCTGGATTGAGATAAGACAATATTTCTTCGGAAATCCTAGATTGTTCGGTCCGCAAAATCACATGTGATAATTTTGAAATCCCAGCTTTTGTCGTGTGATAAGAATGAAGGGTTACCCCAACCACGACAAAAGAAACCAAAATAACCCCAAGCACGGGAATACCAATTCGCAGAAAAAAACGCCACAAACGATTTACTGGATTTTTGGTTGGATCAACAATTTCACCAGCAGGCACCTATCATCCCCTTGATTTAAACCATTCAAAATTTTTGTTATTTTAAATAATTAAGTTAGCAAAATCCATATTCTATATGAAAAAATAACTAACATAAAATAAATTATAATAGACTGATATATGAATCATCATAATTATAGCAGTTACTATATATTAGTTTGCATAAATTACCAAATTTGCTTATTAAAACAGTTAAAAAACTTATGAAGCTTAGCATTGTCATGATAGCAAAAGTATTTTAACATAAAAATAGATTTGCGAAATCAATATATTTCTCAATAATTTATTATCATAACATTGAGTTTTCTATGACTTTATATTCAGTATTGTTTGTCTGTTTGGGTAATATTTGTCGTTCCCCCATGGCTGAAGCTGCTTTCAGTCTAGAAGTCAAAAAAAGGAAATTGCCAGTTTCTGTTGATTCTGCTGGATTAGGAGCGTGGCATATTGATCAACCCCCAGATCCGCGTACCATACATGAGGTCATAAAACATGGAATAGACATTCGCCATTATCTTGGAAGGCAAATTCAGCTACAGGATTTTCATGATTTTACACATATAATTGGTATGGATCATAAAAATATCGTTCAATTAAAAAAATTGGCACCATATGATACAGATAGTAAAATAAAATTATTGCTTGATTATATTCCCAATCATCAGAATGAAGAAATTTCAGATCCCTATTACAAAAATCAAGATGCTTTTTCACGAACATGGTCTCAAATAAACGAGGCTTGTCAAAATCTAGCAAATTATTTTGAACAGCAAATATCATGAATATTTACCCTCCCTCTGCCCTCATTTCTATTGCGGAAAAATATCTTAATGACAAGATAGAACAAGCACAACCCTTAACCCAGGGTGATGTTTCCGAAACATTCCATATCATAACAAAAAACAAGAAAAATTATGTGATCAAAAATGGTGCATCTCCTCAAAGTGAGGGAAAAATGCTTAAATTTCTTGCAAGTAATGGCATTGATGTTCCAAAAGTCATTCTTGCCAATTCAGAAATTTTAATTTTGGAAAGAATTAAGGAAACAAATTCTTTTTCCTTGGAAACATGGTCCAATCTTGGAAAAATGTTAACCAAACTTCATAACATCCATAACTCCAATTATGGCTGGGAGGACAATTATGCTTTTGGAACAATCAATGTTATCAATACACCTTCATCTAGTTGGGTAAAATTTTGGGGTGAATGGCGTTTGGCATGTTACCTGTCCCATTTACCCGTAACAACTGCAAAAAAAATAGAACATCTTGTTATCAAACTTGATGACTTTTTGCCTGATCATCCTATAGCCAGCCTCCTTCATGGAGATTTGTGGACCGGTAATATCCTTGCCCATTACAATCAACCCTATTTAATTGACCCAGCCTGTTATTATGGCCATAATGAAGTTGATATTGCCATGTTAAACCTTTTTGGTAATCCTTATGACATTTTTTATCAATCTTATAATCTTCTTGAGAAAGGATGGCAAAAACGTTTGGCAATTTATCAAATATTCCCTTTGATTATTCATAACATTCTTTTTGGAAATTATTATTTACGAATGCTGAACAAGATTCTTGATGATCTAAAAATATAAATTCAGATGTTTTTATCTTTTATTCCATCATATGCACAAAAAATCCGTAAGGTGTAAATGGTAAAATCATCAGCCTGATTAAACCGATATTTTATACATAACATTTAATTTATATTGAATTAATTCATTAATAATCTATTTACTAACATAAAATAAATTTAAATACGAAACTATGAATAAATTGAAACAAGATAACCTAAACACTATAGATTTATCCTGGTGGATTATAGTCATACTTGGCCTGTTGACTGCGATTGGTCCCCTTGCAACAGATATGTATCTTCCCGCCTTTCCTCAGATCAGTCAAGATTTGGCAGGTTATGGCAATGGTGCAGCCCAGATCACTTTAACGGTATGGTTTATCGGCTTAGCCATTGGTCAATTTACATCTGGTCCGATATCTGACCGATACGGACGTCGGGCTCCTCTATTTTTAGGCATGTTACTTTTCACTTTAGGTTCGGCAGGTTGTGCAATCTTTTCAAATTTTTATCTTTTTTGCTTATGCCGCCTTCTTTCATCGCTAGGAGGTTCAACCGCCATGGTTGTTCCTCGAGCCATGGTAAGGGATATTGCCACCGGAAAGAGAGGCATTAAAATAATGGCACAACTGGCATTGGTTGGTGCGATTGTTCCTATTGCAGCGCCAACACTTGGTGGTCTTATTGTTGCCAAATTTCCTTGGCGTGTCCTATTCTGGATAATGACAATCTACGGCTTTTTGGGCACTGTTTCAGTAATAATAATGCTTCCTGACACTTTACCCATTAAATACCGCATTCAATCCTCTATCCGATCAATTTTATGGCGATATATTCGCATTGTTCAAGAGCCTGTCTTTAGTTCAAACACTTTGATAACCAGTTTTGGACTTTTCATGATATTTGCCTATTTGAGCGGTACACCTGATATATTGAGTAATGTTATGCATTTTTCTAAATTGCAGCTAGCACTTTGGTTTGGTATCAATTCCGCTGTAATTGCCGGTTGTAATCAGTTCAATGGTATTTTAATCAACAAATTTAAACCAAGCTTTTTAACAAACTGTGCGGTAAATGTAGCATTTATCGTTTCAATCCTGTTTATTATTCTTTGCTTTTTACCACTACCTCATAATTGTCTAGGCATTATATTGGTTTGTTCTCCAATTGTAATAATCATGGGATGCCTAGGATTTATTTTTCCTAATTGTACCATATTTGCCTTTACCCTACATGGAAGAAAAATAGGAAGTGCGTCCGCATTATTGGGAACCATTCAATTTATTCTTGGTGCATTAAGCAGCTGGATTATGGGTCTTTTGCCCCAAGATAACATGCTCTACGTAGCAATTGGTGTTTTTATAGGAGTATTTGGATTCTTTCTTTGTAATTTATGGCGTCAATATGCGACATGCAAAATTATTTCAAAAATGCAAGAAAGAGTAAACAAAGGAAATAATAATTTTGATCGACTTATCAAAGATTTGAAATAAAAATACCCATTTTAAATGGGTATTTAAAACTATTCAGATAAAATCTTAAGTTAATTGTAACGCTTTATCAGAAAAATCATGCAATTTGTTATAAATTCCCGCATCTTTTTGAAGTTCCTGTTCTTCAGCAGGGAATATTTCATGCAATTTCTTGGCCCATTTTCCCTGGACTTGCTCAGGAAAACATTTTTTAATCAGGTTCACCATAATTGAAACTGATACAGAGGCACCAGGAGAGGCACCCAGTAAAGCGGCAAGGGATTTATCACTGGATGTTATAACCTCGGTACCCATTTGCAGGATTGGTTTACCATATGGATCTCTTTTGATAATTTGAACACGCTGTCCAGCAACCTGAAGTTTCCAATCTGATTTTTTTGCCTGGGGATAGAAACGGAGTAAAGCATTAATACGGTCGTCCATCGTTTGTGTACTCTGGCGAATAAGATATCGAATAAAGTCAATATTATGTATCGCCACAGATAATAAAGGTTCAATATTTTCCAAACGAACCGATGAAAGGAAATCAAAATATGAACCCTTTTTTAGAAATTTAGTTGTAAATCCGGCAAATGGACCAAATAGGATTGATTTATTACCATCAATGACACGTGTATCCAAATGCGGTGCCACAACAGTAGGCAATCCTTCCATGGATAGGCTGTAAACCTTGGCATGGTGCTGTTCTACAATCGTGGGATTATCACATCGTAACCATTGACCGCTTACTGGGAATCCACCCAGCCCACGTCCCTCAGGTATGCCGGATTTCTGTAATAATAATAGCGCTGCGCCACCTGCACCTATAAAAACGAATTTTGATAAAACAATATTTTCGTAACCACTTATCCGATTTTTATATTTTATTTCCCAAACACCATTAACCCGTTTTATATCAACAACCTGCTCATCATATTGAATGGAAACGTCATCATATTTTTCAAGTTGTGCCAATAATTTACGTGTCAAGGCACCATAATTTACATCTGTACCACCCTTCACACGTGTCAATGCAATTTTTTCACTTGCATTTCGACCATTACCAACCAGCGGCGCCCATTCCTTAACTTTTTGATGATCTTCAGTGAATTCCATTTTTGCAAATCCTGCAAATTCACGAATTTTATCATATCGATGCTTTAAAAATGCAACATTATCAGCCCCATAAACAAAACTGCAATGAGGTACTGGATTTATAAAATCCCGAACCGTTGTAAATTTCCCTTGCTCGACCAAATAGCTCCAAAACAAGCGTGAAGTCTCAAATCTGGAATTCGTGACAATTGCGCGGGTTAAATTTATTTCCTCCCCCTTAATAAAGGGAGTGTAATTCAATTCGCATAAACCAGCATGACCTGTTCCCGCATTATTCCATGCCGCTGAACTTTCATCGCCACCTTCGGAACATCTTTCTAAAATGGTAATTTTATAATCAGGATTAAATTCTTTTAATAATGTGCCCAACGTAGAGCTTACAATGCCAGCACCAACAAGGACAGCATCTTTGACTTCATGCATAGATATATTTTTCATTTGATCAACATATTTTAATAACTGAAAATTATTCACTTTTTTATTTATACGACACGTTATCTAAATAACCTATTAATTTATGATAATATTTTCGAGAACTGATCAAATCAAATAATGTAGAAATTATTTTAAATTAAATTTATATTATTATTGTTACAATATTAACAATTATTATAAATAATCATTAAATATATTCATAAATAAAAAGTATTATAAAGTATTGATGCAATTATTTTGAAACCGATCAATGCTGTTTTTTTGTTTGAAAAGCAATTTTAAACACTATATTTTAATTTTATTTATTATTTAATCGCCAATAAATATATGGACTTTGCAATGTCAAATGATAATCAGATTTTACCAAAAGAACCGATCCTTGATCTTGGCCCTGTAAAGTTTTCACAAAATATCAAACTTGCCATTTTAGATATTCTGGAAGGATTTGTGAAATGGAGGTTAAATTGTAAATTGGGTTGGACAGATATTAAATTACGCTATCGGGGATCAATTCTGGGGCCTTTTTGGATCACCATTATAATGGGAAGCAAAATTGCGACTATTGGTTTTCTTTATGCATATCTTTTACACATTAATATTCATGAATATCTTCCCTATGTTTCCCTTTCCGTGGTTTTATGGACTTTTATAAGCACTTTAACAATTGATAGCTGCACAATATTTACCAATTCTGAGAAATTGATTTTATCCACACGTCTACCCTACAGCGTATATGCATGGCGAAGTATCATCAGTAATTTCCTAATCCTTATCCATAACCTATTAGTCATTGTAATTGTCTTCTGCATTCTAAAGGTCGTGCCCTATACACTATATCTTTTAATTCCCTCTGGTATATTATGGACACTGGATAGTTTGGCTATTTGTTTATTGATCGGTATTCTAGGCACCAGATTCAAAGATGTTCCACCTATTATAGCCAGTATAATGCAAGCTTTGTTTTTTATAACTCCCATTATCTGGAAGATTAATTTCATTCATTTCAACAAAAACTATATGCTTCTGGATCCACTTTACCCTCTGTTTGAAATTGTACGCGCACCCATTCTTGGAGAATATGTGTCTTCATCTATCTGGTTTGCTGCGATTATTTACAGCCTGATATTATGGGTAACCGCAATTTCCATTTTCAGTAAAACACGTTTTCGCATTCCCTACTGGATTTAGATATCATGCCCAGTATTACCGTAAAAAATCTTTATATATCTTTTCCTTTATATCATGAAAATATGCGTAATTTACGAAAAATCACCAATATTTTCCTTTCTGGACGTCTTAGCGAAGACAAACATAGAAAAATTTATGTTCAAAGCTTACGCGATATAAGCTTTAGCATTAAAGGTGGAGAAAGAGTAGGTTTGATCGGTACAAATGGTGCCGGAAAAACAACTCTTTTACGTACGATGTCAGGAATTTATGAACCGGTAAGCGGTCATCTTCGTATTGAAGGTCATATTAGCTCATTATTAGATCCATCAGTTGGAATGAATCCTGAATTAACAGGAAGAGAAAATATACGATTAAGATGTTATATTGATGGTGTTCCCCATAAGCAGATGAATGAAATCGAAGAAAAGGTCATTGAATTCTCTGAATTAGGACCCTACATTGACTTACCGGTAAAAACCTACAGTTCTGGCATGAATTTGCGATTGGGTTTTGGTCTCATCACTGCAATTGATCCACAAATCCTATTAATGGACGAATGGTTCATGACAGGTGATGAAGGATTTATGCTCAAAGCCACGCACAGATTGGAAAATATCGTAAAAAAATCACAAATTTTAATTATTTCAACTCATTCGCCGCAAATTCTTATAAAATGGTGCAATCGGATCATATGGTTGGAACAGGGATTTTTGAAAATGGATGGAACCCCACAGGAAGTTTTACCGGTTTATCTTAACAAGCCTGTGGACGAACTTTTTAGGTAAATATCTAAACAAGAAAACCTTTTCATTAAACAATCATGAAAAGGTTTTATACTAAATTATTTGATGATTTTATTTTTTTTCACGTGGTGGTCTTGAATTCGCCTTGGCAACTTTCTTGCCCCAAACAACAAGATCAGGAGAACAATCTTGAGGATCAATAGCAACCTCGATTAAAACCGGACCTTGTTTATGATTAAGCGCTGTTTTCATCGCATCAGCCAATTCTGCGCCATTTTTAGCTTTCAAACCAAGTCCATGACCATCTTCAGCATTAAACGTGTTGATGATATTCGCGTAATCCCAATTTTTAACACGATTGTAAGGACCGTCATGAATTTTGACCTCAATCGTATAACCCTGGTTATTGATCAAGATAATAATGACGTTCAAATTATGACGAATCATTTGAGCAACTTCTTGAGCTGTCAATTGAAATGAACCATCACCGACCATCACAATATTTCGACGTTCAGGGGCACTGACTGCATAACCAAAAATTGCCGGAACAGACCAGCCAATATGTCCCCATTGCATTTCTGATTCAACACGAGCTCCATTAGGAAGCCTGTAATGCATACCATGAAACCATGAATCCCCTGTTTCAAGGAAAATCGTTGTATTATTGTCAATAATTCCTTGAATTTGACGGGTCAGTTCAACTGTTGTTAAAGGTGCTTTACCTTCTGCAGCAACAGCAGCTTTTTCAGCATGATGCTTAGCTTTGAAAGATTCCAACGCAGTTGAATTCTTTTTGATAAGAGGTGTGATGTGTTTTAGAATGTTTTTTAGTTTGAAACCGCTGAATTCTGTTTTTGCTGCACGTAAATGATGCGGAGAAAATAGAATATCCTTATCCTCATCGTATAAATGGGAAGTCCATCCAACCGTTGAATAATCGTTGAATACCGCGCCAACATAAATACGACAATCGGAATTCTTGACATATTCCTCGACACCAGGTGAACTGATTTCACCCCAGAAAGTTCCAATATAATGAGGATCTTCCTCAGGGAAGAAACTTTTCGCATGCGCCATAGTGGCCACAGGACATCCTAAATGTTTGGCCAATGCAATCACTTCTTTCTCTGCAGCTGCAGCGCGTGTTTTATTGCCAACTACAATAACAGGATTTTTGGCATTGTTGATTTTTTCCAGACAAGCTTTTGCTGCAGCCTCCAATGAATCAACATCACTACTTTTTTCATAGGTCAGACTGGTAATTGGTCCCGGTCTTGCACAAGGCAAATTAACAATATTACAAGATAATTCGATATATACAGGTTTCTGATGATATAAAGCCTGACGAATTGCATGGTCAATCAAAGCTGGCGCTGTATCGGCATGTGTTATTGAGACAGCCGCAACCGTGATATATTTGGCCATTTCAAGCTGATATGAATAGTCATAATGACCCGTTGTATGGTGTAAAATGTGTCCGCTGCCATAATCATTGTTATTAGGTGCACCAGAAATCAAGATTAAAGGCAAATTCTCAGCTGCAGCACCACCAACAGCGTTAAATGCACTAAATGCACCAACACTAAAAGTTACAACGGCAGCTCCCAGTCCACGTGAACGAGCATACCCTTCGGCTGCAAATCCACAATTAAGCTCATTGCTGCAATAAACCTGTTTTAATTCTGAAACTTTTTCCAGTTCATCTAATAGTATAAGGTTATAATCACCCGCTACTGCAAAAACATGGTTTAACCCAAGTTGGGCAAGCCGTGTGGCAAGATATTGACCAACAGTGTATACCAATGAATTTCTCCTGATAATGATTTAACTATTTATTTGCAAAAATTATATCCAATACTTTTGCTATCAATTTTTTTAATATGTACCTCAAGAAAGAAAAAAGAACTCGACTGAAGCACTATCAAATAATTGTTACCAATTTATCATACTGCAAGAGGCAGATCAATCCAAACTTTACAAATCTGGATGCATTAAGCCTTACAAAAACTAGAAAAAATATACTTTTTTAACTATTATTTCTTTTTTCAAAAAGAAAATAATATAATACAAAAAATTATATCATATTAAAGAAATTATCTATTTATCTACGTTAAAAAATTAATTTAAAATTTTTTTTGAAATTGTTGTGAAAATATTGACAACGTCATAAACATATATTTGTATTATATTTACATACGTTTAAAATACTGAATTATAAGGGGATTTGATATCCATCATTCTTTGATGGTGAGCCGGGAGGGATTCGAACCCTCGACCATTCGATTAAAAGTCGAATGCTCTACCAACTGAGCTACCGGCTCTTAGAAAGTCCGCTGTTTTCTTGCGGTGTGAGCATTGAAATAGTGGTTATTCGCGAAGAAGTCAACCACTATTTTTCATTTTCTTTAAAAAATTTAGTTATGAAACTGTAATCATTCGAACAATACGGTCCGGATCTTGAACCATACCATTTGCCCCGGTTCCCCTTTTAATCTGATCTACATATTCCATTCCCTCGATAACTTCGCCAACAATTGTATATTGACCATTCAAATGCGGCGCCTCTTCAAACATGATAAAAAACTGACTGTTGGCACTGTTTGGATCCATTGTACGTGCCATGCCTATTGTACCACGACGAAAACCCTCTTTTTTTGTGAACTCAGCGGGCAAATCTGGCAAGTCACTCCCTTTGGTACCTGTACCACTTGGATCGCCTCCCTGAGCCATAAAACCCTCTATAACACGATGGAAAGGGGTATTATCGTAAAATCCACTTTCAGTCAACGCGACCAAACGTTCCGCTGCCAATGGTGCAAGATCTGGACGCAATTTTATAATGACCGTTCCATCCTTCAATTTCATATGAATTGTATCTACTGATAGTTTTTTATTATTTTCCATTATTTTTTCACTTTATTTACATGAATAATTTGTTATTTCACGATTTCAAGAACATCTTCTGAAACCTGTTATAAGTAGACTTTGGAACAAAGGATGATATATCCCCGCCCAATAAAGCCACTTCTTTTACAAATCTTGAAGCTATACTCCGATTTTGTTCAGTGGCAACTAAAAAAATCGTTTCGATGTTTGGATCCAAACATTGATTCATTAGACACATCTGAAATTCAAAATCAAAATCTGTTGCCTGTCTTAAACCGCGTATAAGAATTTGCGCATTATATTTTTTTGCACAATCAACTAGAAGATTGTCAAATCCGATAACATCAATATCGCATCCGCTATGGTTTAAGATTTTGCAGACTTCACCAAATTCCTCAATCAAAGCTTCATGAATACATGTCACACGCTCTTCCAAAGACCATAAGGGCTGCTTATTTGCATTTAAAGCGACCCCTATGATTAATTTGTCCACAATACGAACGGCCCTTTTAATAATATCAATATGACCATTCGTTATAGGATCAAATGTGCCTGGATAAAATCCTATTCTCGGCATTCCCTATTCATCCTCATCTTCTGATAAGGCTGAATCAGTGTCTGTCTGATTTTCATCACTGTCATCAGAATTATCAATCACAGGAAAAACACTACTGACCGTTTCCCCTTCATCAATACGGAATAAAGTTACTCCCATTCCTGTTCTTGATGTAATCCGTATCTGGTTAACTGGCACGCGAATCAAACGTCCCTTGTCCGTCACCATCATTACATCTGTATTTTCCCATACCGCAAATGTTGCAACAACGGCATCCCCGTTCTTGCCCGTCAGATTTATATTAGCAATACCCAATCCGCCTCGACCACTTACTCGATATTCATAAGCGGAAGTCCGTTTACCAAAACCGGCATTGGTTACCGTCAGAAGAATTTCCTCAGACCGTTGTAGCTCGCTTAAGCGTCCTGTTGTCAGCTCTACAGCAGATTCATTATTTTCAACTTCGTCCTCAAACGGATCTTCACTTTCAACAATCGTTTCATCATCACTGGTTTCGGCATTTTCCGCACGTCGTTTCGCATTACTGTAACGTAAATAATCAAGTCGTTCAGAAGTTAAAATATTAACATGATTTAAGACAGTTAAGGAAATAACCTCATCATTATCAGCCAATTTGATACCACGAACACCGGTACTTCCACGTCCGGAGAAAACGCGCAAAGAACTGTCGGTAATCTGGAAACGTATAGCCCGACCTTTATTGGTGGCCAAAAGAACATCCTGACCTTCCTGACAGGTAGCAACCCCTATAAGCCGTTCATGTTCATCTAGTTTCATGGCAATCAAACCGGAAGAACGTATATTTCCAAAATCACTCAGGCGATTACGTCTGACGTTTCCGGATGAGGTGGCGAACACAAGATGCAAATCTGACCACAATTCCTCATCCTGAGGCAAAGGCAATACTGTTGTCACCTCATCATTTCCTAAATCAGGCAATAAATTGACCAATGCTCTACCTTTTGACGTTGGGCTGGCTTCTGGTAAATGCCAAACTTTTGCACGGTACGCCTTTCCTCCAGAAGAGAAAAATATTACCCATTGATGTGTATGCGCGTTAAAGGATCGTGTAATTATATCATCTCCACGTCTTCCGGCCCCAGTTCTGCCACGACCCCCACGATTTTGAGAACGAAAAGTGTCCAATGGGGTACGCTTGATAAATCCCTCACGTGTTATGGTTACAACCATCTGTCCAGGTTCAATCAGGCTTTCATCAGTTTGGTCGCCTTCATAATCGACAATATCGGTCATTCTTTCACAGGCAATTGCAGATCTTACACAAACAAGTTCATCACGCATAATTTCCATACGACGCAAATGACTCGCAATAATTTCCAGCAATTCCTCAATCCGTTTTGAAACTTCCATTAGTTCACTTAGAATTTTTTCACGTTCCAAACCGGTTAACCGTTGCAATCTCAACTCAAGAATACCACGAACCTGCACTTCACTGAGATAAACTCTTCCGTCTTTTAATGTATTACCTTCATCTTGGATAAGGTTTAAAAGACTTTGGATATCTTCCGCAGGCCAGGACCGATTCAATAATTGATCACGAGCTGTTACCGTATCCGGAGCCGAGCGGATTAAAGCGATAACTTCATCTATATTAGCAACCGCGATAACCAGACCCAACAATAGATGCGCCCGATCCCTAGATTTTCTTAATTCAAATCGCGCCCGACGCAAAATCACTTCCTCACGGAAGGAGATAAAGGCATTTAACGCATCTTTCAATCCCAGTAACTGAGGTTTTCCATTGGTTAATGCAAGCATATTCACACCAAAAGTCGTCTGTAGCTGGGTAAAGCGGTATAATTGATTTAAGACCACCTCCGCGGTAGCATCACGTTTGATTTCAATGACCACCCGCATACCAGAACGATCACTTTCATCACGGATATCGGAGATACCTTCAATCTGCTTATTACGTACAAGCTCCGCAATTTTCTCTTGTAAAGTCGCCTTGTTTACCTGAAAGGGAATCTCGGTGATAATAATGGCCTGCCTGTCCTTACGAATTTCCTCGATACTGGCACGTCCCCGCACCAGTATTGATCCACGTCCCGTTTCAAATGCATTACGAATACCTGAACGTCCAAGAATGATACCGCCAGTGGAAAAATCTGGACCAGGTACAATTTGCATTAATTGTGCAAGATCCATGTCTGGATTGGCAATTAATGCCAAGGTGGCATCGATAATTTCTCCAGGGTTGTGAGGCGGTATATTCGTCGCCATTCCTACCGCAATACCCGAGGCACCGTTTATTAAAAGATTTGGATAGGCTGCGGGCAAGATAACGGGTTCCCGCTCACTTTCATCATAATTTGGCTGAAAATCAACTGTATCCTGATTTATGTCTTCCAATAAAAATATGGCAGGTTTCCCCAGACGTGCCTCTGTATAACGCATAGCTGCTGGAGAGTCCCCATCAACAGACCCGAAATTCCCCTGACCGTCAACCAGACATACCCGCATAGACCAACGCTGTGCCATTCTTACCATGGCATCATAAATTGATGAGTCCCCATGCGGATGATATTTGCTCATCACATCCCCAACAGCACGGGCAGATTTACGATAAGGTTTATCAGGGGTCAAACCACTTTCAAACATTGAATATAAAATTCGACGATGAACGGGTTTCAACCCATCTCTGACATCCGGCAAAGCACGACTGACAATTACAGACATGGCATACGCCAGATAAGAGGTTTGCATTTCCTCTTCAACGGTAACAGGGGTAATATCGGTTGAAAAGGATGAAGTATTTTCTGGTAAATCGGTCAAGGCAGATCCATCATTTAATTAATTATAAACTAATCTACAAACAAATAACTTTAAATCAGGTTACAACGTAAGAATGTCTTATGATCTTTGCAAAATAACCCTTAAATAATAATATTCCTATAATATAGAGTAAAACTTATAAGTTTTATAGTGGAAAGAAAATAAATAATTTTATGATCAAAAGCTTGCTAAAAACAAAAATACAAAAGGATTTACTATTTAGATCTAATATTATCACGTCACGATAATAAGATCGTATCTTTTTTATAACATTCTGTTTATATTTAGTTAGAGTGCGGATCACTAAAAATATACAAGTTATTATCAAACCAATGACATCAATGATATTCCAGTGATCAAAACTCCATCGATAGACTTAGAAGGGAATTTCATCATCCAAATCATTATTACTAGGCATGGAAGCATCCCAACTGGAATTGGATCTATTACCAGATGATGCATTACTGGCTGGACGGGCCGCAGGTGGTGGTGTAAATGAAGATTCCGAACCATAATTATCCATTGAATCTCCACCACTTCGCGCGCTATCCAACAAAACCAGTTCTCCTCTAAATCGGTCAACAACCACATCTGTGCTATACCGTTCAACACCTTGCTGATCAGTCCATTTCCGGGTTCTCAATATACCCTCAATAAAAACCTTGCGACCCTTACGTAAATATTTTTCTGCAACATCAGCAAGACGCTCATTAAAAATTACCACTCTATGCCATTCTGTCAGATCCTTGCGTTCACCAGTCTGACGATCGTTCCATGTATCACTGGTGGCAATTGCGAGAGTAACTATCTTGGCACCTGTTTGTGCACTTCTAACTTCAGGGTCTCGTCCAAGATTTCCAACCAAAATCACCTTATTAACACTTCCTGCCATTTTATCCTCATTTCTTTATAGTAAAAAATGCTATATCTTTACTTTTTTTCCATCTTTAAAAGAATTATATTCTTTCTATACCATCCTGTAATTTTTTTAAAACAGTAATCACAAGATACAAAACCATATAACAATCATATCATGAAAAATAAATCACCGACTGCGCTTACCCATATTAAAGTGCGTGGAGCAAAAGTCCACAATTTACATAATATTGATGTTGATATTCCCAGAAACAAGATGACGGTTATCACGGGCCTTTCCGGATCGGGAAAATCCTCTTTGGCTTTTGACACTATATATGCGGAAGGACAAAGACGTTATGTTGAAAGCCTTTCAGCCTATGCACGCCAGTTTTTGGAATTAATGGGGAAACCCGATGTTGAATCCATTGAGGGGCTGTCTCCCGCGATATCAATCGAACAAAAAACAACATCCCGCAATCCACGTTCAACAGTTGGCACCATTACTGAAATTCATGATTATATGCGCCTGTTATGGGCACGAGCAGGAACCCCTTTTTCACCGATTACGGGATTGCCAATTGAAGCACAAACCGTTAGCCAGATGGTTGATCGAGTGATGGAGTTGTCCGAAGGCACCCGATTGATGTTGTTATCCCCCATTGTACGAAGTCGTAAAGGGGAATACAGAAAAGAGCTTGCGGAACTTCAACGCAAGGGTTTTACACGGGTTAAAATTGACGGGAAACTATATGACATTTCAGAAGCGCCGGAATTAAATCGTAAACTTAAACATACGATCGAGGTGGTTGTTGATCGCATCATCGTTAAACAGGGTATAGAAAATCGATTGGCAGATAGTTTTGAAATAGCCTTATCCCTTTCCGATGGTCTTGCACAAGTGGAGGAGGTCTTACGTAAAGATGAAAAAAGAAAATCAATTCATTTAAGCTTTTCATCACGTTATTCTTGTCCTGAAAGCGGATTTACTCTTGAAGAAATTGAACCAAGACTTTTTTCCTTCAATGCACCCCAAGGTGCATGTCCAGTATGTGACGGTATCGGGACTGAAAGCTTTTTCGACCCAGACCTGATCATTCCCAATCCTGCACTTTCTTTGGAAAAAGGGGCTATTTCAGCATGGAAAAATACTTCACTGCCCTATTATCAACAAACTTTGGCAAGTCTAGCCGAACATTTTCATTTTAAAATCAACACGCCATGGGAAAAAATCCCTGGAAAAATTCAACATGCCATTCTGCATGGTACAGATGAAAAAATTCCGATTCACTATCATGATGAAAAAAAATCCTATACTGTAACTCAACCTTTTGAAGGGGTGATCAAAAATCTAGATAAACGCTATCATTCAACTGACAGTCATATCATTAGGGAAGATCTCAATCGCTTTCGGGCGGATTATCCTTGTCACGCTTGTCATGGCGCCCGACTTAAACCCGAAGCTTTATGTGTCAAAATAAACAATAAAAACATTGCAGAAATTGCAGATTATCCCATCCATCAAGCATTAAAATGGTTTTCCAGTGTTGAAGAAACTCTATCCCCTCAAAAAGCAGAAATTGCCCATCGAATTCTGCGAGAAATTATTGACCGCTTGAAATTTCTCAATGATGTCGGTCTTGATTATCTTACATTATCCAGAGGTTCAGCCACACTATCTGGAGGTGAAAGCCAGCGCATTCGTCTGGCCAGTCAAATTGGATCTGGACTGACAGGGGTTTTATACGTTCTGGATGAACCGTCAATCGGATTACATCAACGGGATAATGAACGGTTGCTCGGCACTCTTGATCGTTTAAAAAACCTTGGAAACACCTTGATCGTTGTTGAGCATGACGAAGACACGATCAAGGCTTCTGACTATCTTATTGATATGGGCCCCGGGGCTGGCATCATGGGGGGACATGTCGTTGCCATGGGCACACCCAAGGAAGTGGAAAAAAATCCGGACAGCCTTACCGGCGATTATCTGAGTGGCCGAAAATTCATTGCCATTCCCAAAAAAAGAAGGAAAATGAATAAAAAGCAAATATTAACACTGTGTAACGCAACAGGTAACAATTTAAAAAATGTTACTGTTGATTTTCCTCTTGGGACCTTTATCGCCGTAACGGGTGTTTCGGGGGGTGGAAAATCCACCCTGATCATTGATACGCTTTATAAGGCCCTTTCCAGACAATTGATGGGTTCGAATGCTGTACCCTCTCCATATAAATCCATCAAGAATATTCCACTACTTGATAAAATCATTGACATAGACCAATCCCCCATTGGACGCACCCCCCGTTCCAACCCGGCAACCTATACAGATTTATTCACACCAATTAGAGAATGGTTTGCAGAGCTGCCAGAAAGCCGTGCACGAGGTTACAAGCCAGGACGCTTTTCCTTTAATGTCAAGGGCGGACGATGTGAAGCCTGTCAAGGAGATGGGGTCATAAAAATTGAAATGCACTTTCTTCCAGATATGTTTGTTACCTGTGATACCTGTAAAGGAGCAAGATACAATCGGGAAACGTTGGAAATCAAATTCAAGGGCCACTCCATTGCCGATATTCTAAATCTTTCAGTAGATGAAGCCATACCATTATTTTCATCCGCTCCCAGAATTTACGACCGTCTAAACATACTAAAACAGGTTGGACTTGGCTACATTCATCTTGGACAACAGGCCACCACCCTTTCAGGAGGAGAGGCACAGCGTATCAAACTTTCCAAGGAACTGGCAAGGCGGGCAACGGGAAGAACCCTATATATTCTTGATGAACCTACAACAGGACTACATACGGAAGATGTACGTAAGTTACTGGAGGTTTTACATACACTGGTTGATCAGGGAAATACCATTATTGTTATCGAACATAATTTGGAGGTTATCAAAACCGCTGATTGGGTTATTGATCTCGGACCTGAAGGTGGAAGTGGCGGTGGTGAAATTGTAGCAACAGGAACACCAGAACAAATTGCCAAGTCACCAAATAGTTATACAGGCGTTTTTTTAAAACCACTTTTAAATCAATAATTTATTTTGTAGGGTAATTGATACCCTACAAATTTGGTTTTAATCCATGATGACGAATCAATTTAACTTAAAAATTGTAATTATTTCTTATTCAGATCATCAACAGACAGCTATCAACGGTTTGATTGATTTATTTAATCTGGCAGAATATGCGTGTAACTCATTTAAAAAAATTCAGGTCAAGGTAATTTCCAACGATCACGATTTTACAAATTTTCTAGCCAAACAAGACGTGATCATTATTCCTCCCTGTATGAGCGGAATCCATACACCGGATAATATTGGCGAAATAATTAATTTTATTAGACATCATCATTCTCAACAATCCATAATTGCGGCAATCTGTGTTGGAACATTTATTCTAGCTGAAACGGGATTGTTAAATGGAAAGGAAGCCACAACCCATTGGTTATATGCTGATACCCTTAAAAAAAAATTTCCAAAAATCATTGTAAATAAAAGCAAACTTCTGGTTGATAACGAAACTCTTATCACTAGTGGTGGAATCATGTCCTGGGTCGATATTGGATTATATATTGTAGAAAAATTTTTTGGCCATCATATAATGCTAAAAACGACTCAATTCATGAATGTTGATCCACCAAGAGATCTTCAAAATCAATATATGTCTTTTTTTCCAAAACTGGATCATAATGATACAGCTATCCTTAAGGCGCAATATTGGCTTATGAATGCAGATATTCATGATATAAACGTCAAAAATCTTGTTATTCAATCGGGACTTGAAGAACGAACTTTCTTAAGACGTTTTAAAAAAGCCACCAAACTGCTTCCAAAAAATTACATACAGAATTTTTGCATTGAATATGCCAAAGGCCTTCTTGAAACAACCGATATGCCTATTGAACAAATTTCATGGAATCTTGGTTATGCTAATTCAAGTTCGTTCAGAAAAAATTTTACCAAGATCACCTGTCTCACCCCAAGAGATTATCGAAACAAATATAAAATCCGTTCAAGATAGATTTAATCCTGAGCTTTCATCAACTTCACTCTCTGATCAATTATTTTAATGTATTTATTGATATTTTGAATAAATAACTGAATGGATTTTTTATCCAGTAATAATTGCGATGTTAAAACACTTGTTATCAAACTTCCCTTATGAAATGACATATGATACGTAAATAACAATGCACCAGATGTGCGATTGGCAACGGACCGATAGGCAAGAACATTTATATCATTTTCAAACTTTAAGGTATCTGTTCTACCACTATTGGTGAATCCCAATCCTTCGCACAATCTTACAGCCTTTTGAAAAGACAGCTTTTGTTTTTTTGCATCCGCAAGAATCTGGCTGGTTGTTTCCAGTTCCTTGGATAAGTGTTTCTTAATATAACTTATTTCCCTTTCAAACCGCCTGACTGAATCATCAATATCCCAGATTTTTACATTGATATTCACAACATCCAATAAACAACCCAATTGATTCATCAAATCGTTATTTTTACGGTAGGTTACTGCACTATAAGTATTAATGTTATTAATATTTAAAAGTTTCATTACAGCAATTGAATAAATGACAGTCAAAAGGGAATTAAGTCTACAATCCAATTTCTTTGCATAATATTCCATGGATGATAAGAGCGATGGGTTAATAATCCATGTATCAACAGCGGTCCATTTTAGAGGCAAGGGATTATCAAAGATTTTCAAAGCCTGTGAAAAATCATTGTCAGGTTTATGAACTTGACGGATATCGCAATCGGCCACCTCTTTTGCATTGAAATATTTCCATACAGGAAAATGCTCATAATGTTTTTCTTCTTCGTCAATAGAAATTGAATCTATTAAATCTTTAAGAATTTTTTTTGCTGAATAGGTATCCATGATAGCATGATGTTGAGTAAGGATAATTATGCAACCTTTATTCTGGACAGGATAGATAATTTTCAGTTTTGATAAAACTTGATTATAATCAAGAATGTTATTAACTTCTTTTTCAAGAATCAAATCAAAATCTTTAATTTTGTCCTCGTATCTAAAAACTTCAAAATTAGAAACGGGATGAGAATTTTTCTGCAAACACCATTTTTTATTCTGAATGACCAGTTTTTGTTGCAGTAATGGATTTTTATTTATGTAATTTTCCAAAGCAATTTTAAATTGTTTTGATGAAATTTTATAATCCAGATAGAGCAAAGTTACTGCTTGAGATGTTCCCAGAAAAACAGCATGATTATTAGCCATCACTGTTTCAATCGTATTTAGATAACGGTCAAACATGATAATATATCGTAATTCATTTTCATTTAAGATAGATGTGCCAAAAATTCATCTTTGGGCATTATTTTGGCACCAGCAAAAGATAATATCCATAACATTGCAGCATGAACTTTTGGCGCAGGCACTTCAACATCGTTAAAGGTTATTTCTTTTGACGCAATACAATCAGGGATCAATGTCACCTGATATCCATAATCTAAGGCTGTCCTGACTGTCGCATCAACGCACATTTGGGACATGGCACCTATAACGATAAGATTTTTATAATTATGTCTATCAAGAACGGACTTCAATTCCGTTCCCTTGAAAGCGTTAGGATAATTTTTTGTAATACATATTTCATTATTCAATGGTTTTACATCCTTATTAATTTTCACCCCTTCAGTATGCTGAACAAAAAAGGGTGCATCCTTCATGGGAAACTGATGTTGTATATGGATGACTGGAATATGATGTTGCCGTGCGGCAGCTAAAACTTCCATGCTGCTTTTACCAACAGAATTCATATTAAATAATGGAAATTTTCCATTTGGATAATAATCATTTTGTAAGTCTATAATGATAAGAACTGTATTTTTCATCAACGTAAATTCCATGCAATAACAGGCTTTATTAAAATACAGTCCAATTAGGTAAATTAATAATAAGTAAAATTGACAAATATCAATGTATTTCAGACAAAATATAAATAATTTATTAATAATCCTGTTAAGTAATTTCTAAACAATTTTTCTTTTTTTGACTGTTATTTGTCTTTTTAATTTATGTAATACTTATTTTATTATGGATAATATACAACCTAAAAATTGAATTATAAATATTAAGAAAGTATTTCAATGAATAACTATAAGGTATCCAGTAATAAAATTATAAATAAAAATAACTCAATATTATATGATGCTTTTAACCCAAATAATATTTCATTTTTATTTGAAAAAATTCAACAAAAACTTTATAAATTGCTTCAAGATAAAACCAAGAAAGGAATTCATTGTATAACTCCGCATGAACTCCTCAATATTGCCCTTCATCTGACAGATCACAAATCCGGTGAGTCAATTATTGAACGACTGAACCAGATTGTTGATTTACACATCAATACTGCAATCAAAGTAAATTCTACAGGATATATGGCCAGACAATTTTCATCGGTCATTCCTGTTTCAGCCATTTATGATGTTGTAAATTCTCTGTGCCCCCAGCCAGCATCATTTTATGAATGCGGCCCCCTACCTAATGTAGCAGACAAAATAATTGCGGAAAAATTTGCTAAATTTTTGGGATGGGAAAATAGTAATTATGGCATGATTTCAACCTCTGGAGCAAGTTTGGCCAATTTAACCGCGGTAATAACCGCCCGCAATAACAAATACCCAAATATCTGGAAAAAAGGAAATGCTGGTCAAAAAAACCTTGTACCTACCATAGCTATAGGAACGGATGCACATTTTTCTGTCAGCCGGATTGCTGGCATTATTGGTCTTGGTCAAGACAATATCATTTTATTACCCCTGAACGCTCAAAGACAAATCTGTATAAAACAAGCAAGGCAAATTTTAAATAAAGCCCATAAAAACGGAAAAGATATTTTCTGTATTATCGCTGCTGCAGGTAGTACAAGCATTGGGGCTATTGATCCCTTAAAAGAATTGTCGGAACTCGCCATTAAATATAAAGCCTGGTTTCATGTTGATGCAGCACATAGCGGATCCTTTCTAGTTTCCGATCAATTGAGAAACCGAGTAGCAGGCTTAACATACGCTGACTCTTTTTGTCTTGACGCTCATAAAACATTATTTGTTCCTGCGGCTTGTACATTATTATTTTATAAAAATGGTGATAAAACAAAGCTGACATTTCCGATTCAAGCCAGTTATGTTACAGAGGAATTTGAAGATGAAATAACAAAATTCGAAAGTGGAACTAAAAATTTCGAATGTACCAAACGACCTTCCATTTTAAATTTATGGGTTGTTTGGTCTTTATACGGTCAACAATTTTTTGCAACCAAATTAAACCTTCTAGTCAAAACCACCTTTCAAGCATACAAATATCTACAGACCCTAGATGATTTTGAAACCTTGCACAAACCTGAATCCAACATTCTTTGCTTCAGATATTTGCCAAATGAAAAAAAACTATCGAAAGAAAAATTGAATTATTTACAATTAAAAATAAGAGATAAAATCCGTGATGAAGGACGCTATTTCATTTCAAAAGTGGATCTAGATCATATCACCGCCCTCCGTATCGTTATCATGAATCATGAAATCTCAATGGATGATATCGCTGACCTGACCAAACATATTGAGACCGCAGCAAATTCCATTCTTAAAACCTTTTAAATTCATTCCATCCCCATATTTTACCCAAGGAGCCCCTATCTTGCATATCCATCCAAACAAGGAATTACTGAAAACTGTTTTTCCTGATTTTTTGTTTAATCCACAATCAATCCAAAATATTGCTCAATTTCCAACGTTTTTATCAACCATTCGCTATTTTGAACGGTTAACGGAAACTTATTTTGATGCAATTCCATTTGAAATACAGAACGAATTTATTCTTAAAAGATTAAAACAGCTGATCGAGATATGTCGAGTCAACCCTATTTGGAAAGAACGTATTGATCAAGCGATTGGCAAGGAAAAATTAAACGATTTTGAAACTTTTTCCGCCATTCCGCTTACTGATAAAGAAATTTATACAGATTTATTTTCTGGCAAACGTCCAGGTATGATTGTCCCGATCGAAAATGGTAATTTTCAAATTGCCAACAGTGGAGGTACCGCCTCAGGAAGATCTTCCGAAATCGTATTTTCAAAAAAAGAATTAAGGGATACTTACAGATGGGCAGGAAATTTTATCGGAAAACATATTATTTCACGTTATATGGAAGAACAACAGGCCAAATGGATTGGCACCACTCTATCTGACAGTCAATTATGGAGCAGCGGAACCATGGTTGGTGGAGTTTTACAAGAAATTCCAAATGTTAATTATCTTGGTATCGGACCCATGTCCGCTAAAATTTATCAGCGTATTATGCAAAATCCGGGACAAAAAGGTTTCATGGGCATTGTCCGCGATATCGCCCTGCTCGTTCCTTATGCAAGTGAATTAAATGATCAACAAAAGGATAGTTTGAGAATAGCTCTATATGGCAGTGGATGTCTTCCAGAAAAAATTAAATCTGATCTAAAAGATATCTATCAGAATTTAATCATATTGAGTTTTTTTGCTGCCACACAGGCCGAAACTATAGGTTTACAACTCAATCCGGAAAGTTCAATCCTAACAGCTGTTCCCGGTTTACATCTGATAGAAATTGTCGATAAAAACGGTAAATGGGTTCAAGAAAACGAAGAAGGAGATCTTGTCGTCACAAGATTATTTGCAAATGAAGCCCCTGTCTTGCGTTATAGATTAGGGGATCGCGTCATAAGGCGTCCAAATTATACCAGTCGATTTCTCAATTCGATACAGTTTGAATATGTAGGCCGCAGTGACGATTTTATCTCTTTGATAAATCATCAATTTTATGTTCCACATTTCCTGACATTATTATCTAAGAAACTGGAGATTGATTCCATTTTTAGCTTCAACAAAATTGCTGAGGAATTTCAATTCCAAATAAACCAAAATTCTGAAACCTTAAATTTAATAATTGCGGTTTCAAATCTTTATGAAATGAAGAATCAATATGATAAACATAAAGACAAAATTTGCGATATAATGATACGATCATTGATTGAATCTGATAAAAAAAACACTCTATCACATTCCCTTTTTGAAAAATTGAAACATAAATGCCAATTCAATATTCATTTTGTTGAAAAAGAATCTTCCATGATATATCGAACAGATGTGGGAAAAACGCCTTTAATTTATAAAAAACAATAATTTGCAATTTATGAATTAAAATTTTTTATGATAAAAATTTAGGCAAAAAAATTACATAAACCCTACAAATCATTGTCTATTTTATAGCAATTTTAAATAAATAATATAAAAAATAGGCATAATGTTTAAATAATAGACATTTTTTATTAAATTGTTCTATTCATTGTTAAAAATTCTCTATATCTTTACACTGGACAGAACTTTCCAAACATTCTTTAATATTGTTATCGTAAACAGTAACAGTATTATCGCTATATAATTTTTATTTGATGAATATAGAGAAACAAGATGATAAAAAAAATCGAAGCCATTATTAAGCCTTTTAAACTCGATGAGGTTAAAGAAGCGCTTCAAGAGATTGGCCTTCAAGGAATTACGGTAACAGAAGTAAAAGGGTTCGGCCGCCAAAAAGGCCATACCGAACTTTATCGTGGTGCTGAATATGTCGTTGATTTTTTGCCCAAGGTTAAAATCGAATTTGTCTGTAGTGCGGATATCGTCGAACGTGCAATTGAAATCATCCTCAATACAGCAAGAACTGGCCGAATCGGTGATGGAAAGATTTTTGTTATTCCTGTGGAAAATGCCATTCGCATTCGTACAGGTGAAAGTGGGGTTGAAGCTTTATAATCAATTTTATCTTTTTCATTTTGACAAAATGAAGTATCCCTTTGAGAGTTATAACCATATGGGAAGAAAAATATTATCTTTATGGATGACACTGTTACGTTTTTGAATGCATAAATTTCTATCATATAATAAGGACTAATAGTACATGGCCGACCAATTGATTTCTTCTTCAGCTTCCAAAGAAGAGGCTATTGCCAAAATTATGGATCTGCTTCAGGAAAATTCTGTAGAATTTGTTGATTTCCGTTTTACGGATCCACGGGGAAAATGGCATCATACCACACAATTTGTATCAACCATAGAGCCTGATATTTTTGAGGATGGCATTATGTTTGACGGTTCTTCCATCGCCGGATGGAAGGCTATTAATGAAAGTGACATGATTTTAATGCCTGATCCATTTACAGCAGTTATGGATCCATTTACGGCGAAACCCCAGCTTATTCTTATTTGTGATATCATTGATCCTGCAACGGGAACCGCTTACAATCGTGATCCTCGTTCCACTGCGAAACTGGCTGAACAATACCTAAAATCAACAGGAATTGGCGATACGGCTTATTTTGGGCCAGAAGCAGAATTCTTCATTTTCGATAATGTCAAATTCGGTGTCGGTTCCAATTATGGTATCTATCAACTCGATAGTATAGAAGGCCCTGATGCAAACCTAAAAGATTATCCCGAAGGAAACATGGGACATCGTCCTCGGGTGAAGGGAGGCTACTTTCCTGTTCCACCTGTTGATACGGAAAATGACTTGCGTGCAGAAATGCTTAGCACGATGGGTGAGATGGGATTGCCTATCGAAAAACATCATCATGAGGTTGCCCAGTCTCAACACGAATTGGGAGTGGCTTTTGCCACCCTAGTACGTTCCGCTGATTTTATGCAGATCTATAAATACTGCGTTCATAATGTTGCAAATTCATATGGCAAAACTGCAACATTCATGCCAAAACCAATTTATGGTGATAATGGCACTGGTATGCATGTCCATCAATCCATCTGGAAAAACAACACTCCAAATTTTGCAGGAAATGGCTATGCCGACCTTTCAGATCAAGCCCTGTATTATATTGGTGGAATTATTAAACATGCAAAAGCGTTAAACGCTTTTACAAATCCATCCACCAATTCATACAAAAGATTGATTCCAGGATTTGAGGCTCCTGTCTTGTTAGCCTATTCGGCTCGCAACCGTTCCGCCTCCTGTCGCATTCCATATGTGACCAGTCCTAAAGCAAAACGTGTTGAAATCCGTTTCCCCGATCCAACAGCAAACCCATATCTCGCATTTGCGGCAATGCTAATGGCTGGAATTGACGGCATCAAAAACAAAATTCATCCTGGTGATGCAATGGACAAGGATCTTTACGATCTACCTCCTGAAGAACTTAAAGAAATTCCAACCGTATGTGGCTCTTTACGTGAAGCATTGGAAGCTCTTGCAGCTGATCATGATTTCCTATTGGCGGGAAATGTATTTACTCAGGACCAGATTGACAGTTATTGCAAAATCAAATGGGAAGAAGTATATCGCTTCGAACACACGCCTCACCCTATCGAATTTGATATGTATTACTCAGTCTAAAATTTAAATAAATATCCTTGCTAATCTTTAATCAGTCATTCCTACAGCAAGGATATAAAAAAAACGAACTATTAAATTTTTAAATGTCAATTAAAAAATTATTATTTTAAAAATTTAAATAAAATCACAATTTAAAAATAATAACTGATTCTATCAATTTTTGTAATTTTATTACCAATTAGAGCCCTAAAACTGTTCAATTATAAATTGAATCAAATAAATATCACAAAAAATTGATTTTTTTATCAAAAAACTTAACAAAAATCATTTTTTACACTAGCATTATTAATGTTCACATATTATTTATCATATAATGAATTTAAATCATTTAAATAATTCTAAAAAGGTGTATAAAATATGAAATTTTTACTTGATACAGCTGATGTAGAAGACATTAAAAGAATTTGTGCGATGGTACCTGTTGATGGTGTTACAACCAATCCCGGTATTGTTGCAGCAAGTGGCAAGTCCGTTTTCGATTTGTTACCAGCCATCCGTGATGCAATGGGTGGAAAGGGAATGTTGCTTGCTCAAGTTATCTCTCCAACTGTAGAAGGTATGATCAAAGACGCTCATACACTGACCTCTCGTGTAGAAAACCTTATTGTTAAGGTTCCTGTAACCCCTAACGGTCTGGTTGCCATCAAAGAATTAACCAAGGAAGGCATCCCAACCCTGGGAACTTCAATCTATGGTGCCGCTCAAGGATTTATGGCGGCTTTGGCAGGTGCCAAATATCTTTCCCCTTATGTCAGCAGAATTGATGCACAAGGTGGAAATGGCCCCGAAACCGTTAAAGAATTGCAAAACTTGATTTCCCAACACAAACCAGATGTTGAAATCGTTAATGCAAGCTTCAAAAGCCCCCGTCAGGCTTTAGAATGCATGATGATCGGATCTGCTGGTATTACCCTGCCACCAAGCATTTTTGATCTTTTCATTGCTGATCCAGCAGTTCTTGCCGCTGTAACTGAATTTGGCAACCAATGGTTCAAGGCTTTTAACCGTCACACACTTGACTAGTACAAATAACTTTCTATTTCATTGATCTGACACAATTTTCATTTATAAGGCACTTTATTGAGTGCCTTATATCATTATTATAGCTCTCTATATAATTTCATTCCTGTCAGATCTTTTATTTGTCTTTCAAGAATTTCATTATATCGATTCAGAACATCATCCTCATTTACAATGCCCATTATTTCATAATTGTCGGTTCCACGCACAACAATTAGCCATGGGCATTCATGTATGTCATCAAAACCATCCATCATTTCTTTGATATTCATACCCGGGGTCAAAACCCGATTTTTTCTGATTGCAAGTTCCCCGATTTGTTCTTGATAATGAACTAAATTCTCAAATATATCTTTTAATTCGACCAATCCTGCATATTCATTCTCCTCATTCTTTAATATTAATAACTCTTTATGATGAAATTGCAGCGAATGTATAACCTGATTAAGAGGTAAATTATAATCAAGCGTAAAATCAACAGGTTTCATCAATGTCTGTGCGGTCGTTCTCGTCAATCCACTGATATCCAAAGCTGAGCGAATTTTTTTTCCACTTAAATGGAAACGCCAGGTTGCAAAGGAATATCCAAATATTTTTCTCACTGTAACGATAGCCACAATAACAGCTAAAATAATCACACTTGTCATAGAATAACTTTGCGTCATATCAAGAGATAAAAACATCATGCTTAAGGGACCGCCAATAATACTCGCCGACATGACCGCCATCCCTATTGCCGCATATACAAGAGGGGAAAATGTATGAATCCCTAGATATAATACAATATTGCCATAGACAATTCCCGCTGTTCCACCAAGCATCATTGAAGCAAAAAACAATCCTCCCCTAAATCCCACTCCCAGGGAAACGGATGAGGCGATTGCCTTTAAAAACAAAATAAAAACTGCCAATTTTAAGGCAATACCATGATCCAAGACAACCCAAAGAAAACCATGACCAGATCCCAATACAGCAGGGGTCAGGATACCCATCCCTCCCACCATCAGGGCTCCAGCAACCAGTCCATAAATTTTCGGAATTCTCAATTGATTTATATAAATTTCAATACGTGTCGCCCCATACATGACCATAATGGCAATGATTGCGCAAATCAGTGAAAAAATACATACAATTCCATAATCAATATAATGAATAGAATCCGGAACAATATGAAAAACGGGTCCTGCACCACCCAAACAATGAATCATTATATATCCAGACATTGCAGCAATCATGATATAGGGGAAATTTATAAAATTATATGAAGCTAAAACAATTTCAAATCCATAAAAAGCCCCTCCTAAAATCGAGTTGAAGGCTGCACCGATGGCTCCTGCCGCTCCACAGCCAACAAGTATTCTCAATTTATTCTGTCTAATTTTAAAGAAGCGTCCGATTTTGGATGCTGCTGCGGCACTAACCTGTGTATAAGCAGATTCCAATCCCAAGGAAATACCGAACCCATTGGACAAAAGGGTCTGCAGCGTTAAATAAAAACTGTCTTTGACAGAAAGCTTACCACCGTATAATGCATTTGCTTCAATTATATCTGCAATTTTTGCACTGAAAAATTGACCCATATAATAACGGACAAGGAATAAACCTATCGCTCCGATCAGGGGAATACATATACAATACCATGGATTAACGTAACTTAATCCCGACAAATGACCATTTCCATCCAAATGAAATAAGAATTTGTGGAGAGTAAGGGACATAATATTTAATAGCTGAACTGAAATTGCCCCAATGAGTCCACTGCAAAACGCAAGAATAAAAAAATATACATTTTGCTTGAATATTAATCGCTTAACTTGTTTTAAATATGGGTTATTTGCGTTAATCATCATTATTTGTCATTTAAAAGAAAATTTTTCATTATACGAATATATTATAATGAACGAACAGTTGATTTTTATTTATAACTATTTTCATCTTGATCATTCATGCCTAGTATAATTATAGATATACATCTTGTATTGATGATTGATCTATTTTTTAATCGGCCATATTTCATGAAGAATTAATTTCATATGACACAAACGCCAAAACGATATGTTAAATATTTCATTTTTTTCATCTGCTTTCCTTTTTTATTTGCATGTGCATCCAAAAAACAGCAATCAATTCTCGAGCATGTCCAAAATGAATATAAAAACATAGTTAACTTGAATGAGCGTTATATGCACAATTTTTATGGTAAAGCCGATCCAGCCTCATTTGAACGGCTCAAACGGTATCGTTATGAGGCTTATCAATCTATAATAAACCTTCGATCAAGATATGACAAAACAAAGCCCCTACCCCAAGCCGAAATTCAAGAATCAAAAAAAAGGCTTGATATCTATCGATCATATCTCAATGCATTGGGCGCCACTTCTGCAACAAAAGATAATTTACTTGGGTTTTAAAGTATCAAGAGCGGATTGTAATATATAACTCGCAGCCATTTTATCTACAATTTCATCCCTTTTTTTCCTGCTTAAATCCGCTTCATTAATCAAAAAACGGTTAACTGCGCTGGAAGACAACCGTTCATCCCACAGACAGGCCGGAAGACCACTCATATTAGAAACAGCCATAATCCAATCTTTAGCTGCTTGTGCTGCAGGCCCAAAGTCACCATCCAGCGACAAAGGTAATCCGCAAACAAGACCTCCAACTTCTTCTTTTATAGATAATTCTTTCAAGTACTGAGCAAAAACAGATAGTTTCCTTCTTTTTACAACAGAAAAAGGGGAAGCAAGCATCAGGGTTATATCGGATAAGGCTAACCCAATTTGTTTTTTACCAGGATCTATTCCCAATAAACGATAATGTCTGGGTAAACCGGCCACTAAATCAGACAAACTGTTATAAAGCATGTAATCAATATGTTAGAGAAATATAAGGGTGAATTGAAAAGATAAATTTACAGAGTTTCATCTATCTTTTCCAATGTAAATTACATTTTATTATAAAATATTCCTTTTTATGGTCAAATAAACTGTAATTACTCCTTATTCATGAAAGCATTAATATATGTCCATTTCTCTTCCCTCTATGATGCAAGCGGTAATCTTTGATCAACCGGGTAATCCAGACGTTTTGAAATTATCCAGTATTCCCATTCCCGTACCAAGAAGAAATGAAGTTTTAATAAAGGTTGAAGCTGCCGGTATCAATCGTCCTGACATCGTTCAAAGACAGGGCAATTATCCGCCTCCCAAAAATGCAAATCCACATTTGGGTTTAGAAATAGCAGGAGAAATTGTTTCATCCCCGTCAAATTCCCATTTTTCCATCGGAGACAAAGTTTGTGCATTAACAAATGGTGGTGGATATGCACAATACTGTTCTGTTCCCTACGTACAGTGTCTTCCATGGCCCAAACAATATAACGCTATAAAAGCGGCGGCTTTACCTGAAACTTTTTTTACAGTTTGGACAAACCTTTTTGCAATCGGCAATCTGAAACCGAATGATTCCCTTCTGATCCATGGCGGCAGTGGCGGAATAGGCACTACCGCAATTCAATTGGCCAAAGCTTTTGGAGCAACCATTTATACGACTGTTGGCACTGAAGAGAAAGGGAGTTTTTGTAAAAAATTGGGCGCAACAGACTTTATAAATTATAAAAAAGATAATTTTTATGAAAAAATCAAATCGCTTACGAATAAACAAGGTGTTAATCTGATTTTAGATATTATGGGCGCTTCTTATTTCAGTGATAATATTAAATCTCTCAGTGAAGAAGGACGTTTGGTTATCATATCATTCCAAGGAGGTATAAAGGCGGAAAATGTGAATCTGGGATTGATCGCCATGAAGCGTGTTACTGTTACAGGCAGCACTTTAAGACCTCGTGATACAAAATTTAAGGGAAAAATCGCGCGCGCTTTACATAAACATGTATGGCCACTTTTAGATACCGGAATTATTGAACCTCAAGTTTTCAAGATTTTTCCATTTGAACAAGTCAGAAAGGCGCATCAATTGATGGAAAGCAATAAGCATATCGGAAAAATTGTTCTGGATCTATCACAATTTTCTGATTAACTTTATAATGTTAAAAGATTACGTTTATTCAAAGGTTTTGATTGCTCAACAGCTCGCCATAAATACCATGCCCCGATTGTCCTGAATGGACTCCATATCTTGGTGGCAATTTCCAGTTGTTTGGGTTTAGGCTGCAGTGCAAGATTTTTACAAATGCGCCAGCCTTCCCTAATTCCAAAATCATCTTTTGGCATGATATCCATACGACCAAGTGTAAAAATTAAAAGCATTTCAACCGTCCAGCATCCAATTCCCGGCAGAACGGTTATACGGTCAATAAGATCTTGATCTGATAAAGTTAAAGCCTCTTCATAGCTTGGAACAATACCATCCAGGGTAGCCATGGCCAGAGCGTATAGGGAATCGATCTTGCGGAATGAAAAGCCGCAATCTCGTAATTGAACTGGGCTTAATTTTAACAAAGTTTTAGGATCTGGCAAAGCTCCTGAATTAGCCAGTTTCAACCTGTTTAAAATAGCGTTCGCTGCATTTGCGTGCAATTGCTGCCCCGCTATGGCCTGTAATAAGGCATCATAAGGCGTTTTCCTATCGATTTTCAATCGACAGGGTCCTTCTTTATCAATAATTTTTGCTAGATCTTGATCTGTTTTTTCAAGAAACCGCATTCCCTGTTCAATGTCAGATGATGATTTGATCATTAAAATAGTCATTATCTCATATCCAGTTTAATGACACGATAATATATAGAAATAATATTAATTATTATTTTAATCGAAGATTTATTCTTTTTTAGATTACATTATGTTAAAAAGATAAAGTTTTAGTCAATAAACATTCCATCCGAAGAAAATTACAGTCGAATGAACATTGGTAGACACCCTTCCCCAATATCTGGCAGACGAAAAGGCAAACGTCATTTATATTGGAATTTGGTTCAAAAATCAGATCGATCAGTAATTCATCATCAATCGGTATGCCATTTAAAACCTTCCCTGCTGGATCGCCCTAAAAATTATAACCATTTATTGAAAGGCTTCAAACTTCTTCGCAAAGAACCTTTCAATAGCAATTTTAGACTTTTTGATAATATTGACAATAAACTTGAGAAAATTATAACAGGTCGATTTTTACACTATTCAATAGATAAAAATACCTGTCTTCATGTTCCTGACCAATCAAAAAAACATCCTTTTTTTTTATATTTTACCACTTCCCTTTTTTTTCATGGAATTATTGTAATTCTTATTTTTGTGGGAAGCCTCTATATAAATCACAAAAATACCAATCCATATGGAAATAGTAGTCAGGGTAAACCAGTAGATGTCGTTTTTCTACCTCGATCAACAGGACAATCAGGATTAAAAGGTGAAGGATATAATGGGGAACCGGCCCCAAGCAAGGCGATTTCTCCCCCTCCCATTCCTGATTCGCTTCCTGTACCTCCAAAAATAGCCTCAGTTCCAAAACCGGATGAAAACCCATCTGAAAACAGAATAACAGTCCCACAACCCGATGCGGAACCAATACCATCCAAAAAAGAAAAATCGAGACACAAAAACAGGAAAATCAATTTAAATCAAGAACATAAATATTTTTATAAAAATATTCCTCCACGGATCAAAAGAAAAACTGCTCATCCCGTAAGATCTCAATCGCCTTTTGAAAACCTGACAAACTTGGATTTTAATGAAAATCCAAACGCTTCTCATCGCAGAATGGCAAAAATAAGACCCCAGGGGTCACGTTCAGCCATTAATATGTCCACTGGTCCTCTAGTCAAAAATGGTAAAATCAATACTCCATATGCAGATAAATTTACTATTAAAGGGGTAAGTTCCGATTACAGTGATTTGATTGCAGCCTGGATCCAACAACATATGTATTATCCACCTGATGCTATTCGTAAAGGAGAAGATGGCAGTCCTTCCGTTCATGTCGTTATCAGCCGGGATGGACAGGTTCTCTCGATAAATCTTACCAACTCCTCAGGTTCTGACGCTCTGGATGCGGCAATCCTTGGAATGTTCAGAAATGCACAACTACCCAAAATCCCTCCGGATCTTCCAGATCATTTTGATATGGATTTAAAGATCAATTATATTTTATTGCGACAATGAGTTGTATTCTGCTTTATTTTATATCAGGCAAAAAAGTGTCCAGTTCACCTTGGAAACGAATGGGAAACGTACGTTTTGCCAATCCCGTTACATCATCTGTTTCAATGAATAATCCGCAAATAGTGGCTGATCCTTCAGCTGGCTGAAAACGATATCCAGGCATTTTTGTAACAAAACGGTTAATGGCCGCTTCTTTCTGCATACCGATGACACTGTTATAATCCCCACACATACCCGCATCCGTTTGATAGGCAGTACCCAACGGCAAAATCCGATAATCAGCGGTAGGAACATGCGTATGCGTTCCTATAACCGCAGAAACTTTTCCATCCAGATAATATCCAAGAGACATTTTCTCACTTGAAGCCTCGGCATGTATATCTATCAATACAGCATCTACTGTTTCACCCAACCGATAGGATATCAAAAGAGTTTCAATCATTTTAAAAGGATCATCAAGCGGATCCATATATAGACGACCCATTGCATTGATAACCAATATTTTTTTTTCATCCTTTGTAAAGGAGATATGATAACCCTGCCCCGGAGTCCCAGTGGGATAGTTAATAGGTCTGACTATACGTGGATCCTGTGCGATATAGGTAATCAGGTCTTTACGATCCCAACTGTGATTACCCAAGGTAATAACATCAACACCCGCTCTGAAAAGATCCTGTGCGATAATAGGAGACAACCCAAATCCATGACTGGCATTTTCTGCATTTACAATAACCTGATCCAAACATAGTTTAGATCTTAACATGGGCAATTCTTTTATAACGGCTTCTCGACCGCTACGACCTACTATATCCCCTAGAAAAGCAATACGCACCTTTAATCCTTCTGACTGTGAATAATCTCTGTTTCAGTAATAATCGTTTGTAAAGAACAATCAAATTTTTCAACCGGTACGGTTGATACCTCTTGATAGGAAAAAGCAATACCAGCGGTTTTAACCGTCGGATAAACAGCCAATGTTCTATCATAATACCCTCCACCATAACCCAATCGGTTACCCTTCCGGTCAAATGCCAGTAAGGGTAGCATAATTATCTGGGGGTGCATGATTTCCGTATCTGGATATAAGGTTTTATACCGTCCAGGCCTCAACTGCACTTCCGGATACCATAAGTGAAACTGCAAGGCCAATCCCACCGGTGGCGTTTCGGGTAATAGAATACGATATCCCTGCCGATATAATTCATGCAAACTATCCCGTATGTCCGCTTCAAATTCAAGAGGCCAAAAAAACGCAACTTTCTGACTACGAAAATGTTTTTTATGAATATACTGAACAATATTTCGATTTAACTGTTTATTTTTTTTTTGCTGTAAAATTTGATTTTCAATTCTCAATTGCCGCATTTTTTGTCGCAGCATTTTTTTTTGATTTGAAATATTTTGCATCTATGTCTTTTAATAAAAATAAAGAAGCCGCCATAGCCGTCGAACTGTCAGCTCTTCCGGACCTGCAAATACAGGTGGGTGCCAGAATAACGAAACCACGATTACGTCAGCGCCAGCTCCCTTGGAAGAAATTATCGGCCCAGGAGATGAACTTTCTAACGAACCTGGCAGCCTCCATTATATATTTAGGCTATTTCAATCCTGTCTGCAATAGTCTCCGCCCGTTCGGAGAAATATTTTAATTGTTCTTGCAATTCACGGTTCTTGTTTCTTAAAACCTCAATCTCATGCTCATTTTGTTTTTTTTCCAATGCATTCAATTGATTAGTTATGTCATGAAGCTTATCCGCCATAATCAGGCTTGCCAGAGCCAACAAGCGTCCCTCACCACTCTGGCCCCCTATCTTTCGTATCATATCTATATGTTGTTCAACAATATTGGCCATTGCCTGTAAATGACCTTCCTGCCCGTCCTCACATCCAACTGTATAATTAAAACCATTAATGGAAATTGTTACTTGCGCCATTCTTTCATCTCTAACGATCTTGTTAATTTTATTTTCCAACTAATCCACTTTTAATAATACATCTTTTACCTGGGTAATTAAAATGTCTAAATTTGCTAAAATTTTATCTGCATTTTTATTTGAAATTATAGAATCAGGTGAAGATAATTTTTTGTCTAAAAAAAATTCTATTTTATCAAACGCCTTTTCAAGCTTTTTATCTGATGAATCCTGATTATTTTCCTCCTCAGTATTGTTTATGGACAATATATTTATTTTTTCTGAATTGTTTTTATTATCAGATTCAATTGTACTAATGACTTCATGCGTTTCCATGTTATTACACCTTATATGATATCCAAATAATAAAAACCTTTTTATTTTTTAAAGGTAATTATCGATTAAATACTTAAAAAAAGACACTTATCCAAAATGCAAGCCCATAAATTCACTTTTATATCACAAAAAAATATAATTTTCTCATTTAATAAATACACTACTGATACAAATGCATACTTTTTTACCGTCAATCATTTATCCCAATTTTACTTTATTAATTCACATATTAAAAATAATTACTGCCCTATAACTTTCATCTCTCCCCAGAATGCTGTTGCTTATATGGGTGTACGCTGGTGGATGCAACTTATAAAATTTGGCAAACAACTTTTTTCAAATCCAATTGATGATGCACTCGATTGCTACGATAATGCCGGATTGGCATTGGCGGCTTTGAGACTTGGCCAAAAAAAAATACTCTTTAATTCAAAATCAAAACAGTTTAACCTCCTCAAAAATCGTGCGGACTCACTTCAAGCGATTATTTTAACCAAACGTTCAGAAAGTTTTGACTTGACCGAATTAAGATTCTCTTACTTCTAAGTAATGACTATTTCATATTACAAAAAATCACATAAACTTAATTTTACTATCCTTTCTGGAAAAGAATATTATAATTTTTCACTTCTCTAATGATTTGTTTTTAGGTTTAACAATGAAACTAACCCCTCAAATTAAACATATTCTTAATAATTACGAAAGTGATAGCCCGGTAACAAAACGTAATCTTGCACGGTTGTTAATGCACGGTAAACTATCGGGAACAGGCAAACTTATTATTCTCCCTGTTGATCAAGGGGTAGAACATGGACCAGCAAGATCATTCGCTGTCAATCCAGCGGCCTATGATCCTCATTATCATTATGAACTTGCCATTGACGCAGGATTGAACGCTTATGCTGCTCCATTGGGAGCGTTGGAATGTGGGGCCGGCATCTATACCCATCAAATTCCAACCATTCTTAAACTTAACAATGCAAATTGCCTGAACAATGCAAAAAATCAGGGAATAACAGGTTCAGTTAAGGAAGCTCTCCGTTTAGGTTGTGTCGGTATCGGATATACAATATATCCCGCAAGTGATTATTTTTATGATCAGATGAGAAATCTTCAGGAAATTATTGAGGAAGCAAAATCCGTTGGATTAATTTCAGTCATTTGGAGTTATCCACGTGGCCCCTCACTGGATAAAGATGGTGAAACCGCCATTGATGTCTGTGCCTATGCCGCACATATTGCCGCTCAAATGGGTGCCCATATTATTAAAATTAAGCCACCCACGGCTCATCTACATTTGCCTGAAGCCAAAAAAGTGTATGAAAAAGAAAAAATTGACATTTCCAGTTTAACCAAACGCACTGAACATATCATGCAATCCGCTTTTGCCGGACGTCGATTGGTTATTTTTTCAGGCGGAACCCATACCTCGGAAAAAAATCTTTTAGAAACATATCAATCACTAAAAGATGGCGGTGCAAACGGAGCTATAATTGGACGTAATGTCTTTCAGCGCCCACGTCATGAAGCCTTAGAAATTTTAAATAAACTTGTTGATATCTTTAAAAAATAATAACTATAGTTTGCATATAATATAAAGGCGTTTTATTACATAACTAAAACGCTTTTTTTTTAATTAATAATTTATTATTCCTTCATTATAGTATCTTCAATAAAAAATTTGGGACGCTTTTTTACTTCCATATAAATTTTTCCAATATATTCACCTATAATTCCCAAAGAAAAAAGTTGCACTCCTCCTAAAAAAAAGATTGATATAAGAACAGAAGCCCAACCCTGAACAACATAGCCCATCATTTTTTCAGTCAATATATAGCCAATTGCAATTAGTGAAATAAAACAAGTTATAAATCCAATAAAACAAATTATTCTCAAAGGTATTATTGAAAAAGAGGTAATCCCTTCTAGTGCAAGTCCCAACATCTTCTTCAATGGATATTTTGATTCACCCGCCAGACGTTTACTTCTTGTGTAATAGACCCTGGCTTGTTTGTAACCAAGTAAAGGTATCAAACCACGTATATATATATTACGCTCTTTGAATTTCAGCAGACTCTGCAAAGCACGATAACTTAACAGACGATAATCCGCATGGTTGGCAATTTGTTCAACCCCCATTTTTTCCATTAATTGATAAAATAAAATTGCGGTTCCTCTTTTGAATACAGTATCCGTGGAACGATCCTTTCTGACGCCATAAACAATTTCAAATCCCTGTTTATATTTTTCAACCATTTTGTCTATACATTGTATATCATCCTGCAAATCCGCATCGATACTGATACATATGTCCGTATCAACCGAAGATAAACCCGCTATCAGTGCAACTTGATGCCCACAATTTCTGGATAATTTTATTCCTCTTACACAGGATAATTCACGTGAAGCCAGTATAATTTGCTGCCAACTATCATCTTCACTTCCATCATCAATAAAAAGAATATAGCTATTTTCCCTGATTTTTTTTTCTTCAACCAGGCAATTGAGAAAGTTTTTTAAAATATTTAAACTATGTTTAAATATATCCGATTCGTTATAACAAGGCACGATCAGAGCTAATGAGGGAATTGTTTCTTTGTCCATATTTCACCCCGCTTTATAAAAATCTCTTTTATCTTCCATTCTCATACAATAACATCAATGTATTATTTATTTCATGACCCAGAATTTATTAATAAAAAAACTATTCAAAGTATAAACGACCATTCCAATCAATTGGGCAAAATAGGCTTTTAAATTAGAAGAGATCAAAAAATAATCTAAGAATATTTTCATCCCTAAGAGGTTTAAAAAATAACAAAATAAAAAAGTTATAAAAAATTTTGAAAACCTTAAAACAGTCAATTGTACTGAAAAAGTAAATAATGAATTTAATATAAAACTTAAAATAAAGCCAAAAATATATCCAATAATATTAGCCAAATACAAATTGACTTTAAAATATATAAGAATAAAACTAATACCTAAAGTTAAGAGGGTATTCGCTATTCCAACAACGATATATTTAGTAAAAGTGACCAACATTATTTTCATTAAAACAGAAATGGAACATTATTTATTCTCTATACATATCTATATCTTTTTATTAAACAGGTTCTAACCTATCTTTTTATCAAAAACAATCCAATATCGAATTAACAAGATAATGTCTAATTGCCAGTTATACTTATTAACACCACCTCAACTTAATCCAGAAAAATTTAAACCCTTACTAGTTGAAGCCCTTGAAGCCGGACCTATTGCAGCTGTTCAACTTCGTTTAAAAAATGTCACGGACCTTGAAATATGCCAAGCAATTGAAATTCTTAAACCTGTCGTTCAGGAACGTGATATTGCTTTTATACTTAATGACCGTCCAGATCTGGCAAAAAAATTTGAATGTGACGGTGTTCATATAGGTATGGAAGATATGCCTATACAACAAGCCCGACAAATTGTTGGAGATCATTTACAATTAGGTGTTTCCTGTTACGACAGTAAAGACTTGGCAATGCAAGCTGGTGAAAACGGTGCTGATTATATTGCCTATGGCGCCTTTTTTCCTTCATTAACCAAAAATACAGAAATTCGCACTCCTGTTGAACTCTTAAAATGGTGGTCAGAATTAATGGAACTTCCTGTAGTTGCAATTGGCGGCATTACATCTGAAAATTGCAAACCCCTTGTAAAGGCTGGCGCAGACTTTCTTGCAGTTATAAATGCTGTATGGGGACATGCTGAAGGTCCAGCCCAAGGAATCAAAGAAATGTTAAAATCTATAAACGAGGCTGAGCAAGAATAACCATTCTATAATTAGTAATAAAAATAAATCTGGTATTATCTTGGATAAAATTATTAACAAAAAAAATTCGTTTTTTTTCTAATAATACCGACATAAGCAACATCCAGCTTTTTAAGAGGAAGAATATCCAATACGAATTAAATCACTTCTGAAATCATAATTATGAACTGTTAAATATAATGCTGAAACTTGATAAATTACTGTTCTTTTATCAAAAATTATTAAATAAGGATTGTGTATTATCTGTTCAATTTTTTAACGTGTATCATGATCGGTCTGAATCTGGCATGACCAAGCAATGAAAGGGAAAGAAATATAGAAAACTATATAAAAAAAATAATACGAACCTATATTTGAAAATGACTTTCATCCCTTTTATTGCGATTTACAAAATTTCTTTCAATTATGGAACAACATTCAGTAAATCCTGAGTCACATATATGAAACCATTGGCCTGGGGAATACCATTTACCCAGATTTTATTTCTCTCTCCAACCTTGTTTTTAACTATCAATTGCTGTTTAGTATCGTCCATGGAAATATATAATGGATCATTATAATAGGTTGTTAGAGTGTAAGTTCCATTATGTTGCAATACCAGTTTTTTAAGATATTCAGGTGAATAACTTCCAAACACTATTGTATACCCCATCAATCTTTTCAAATAAGATTCATTCTGAACGTCCATCAATGAACCATTCACAAAAAAATTAGGCTTTTCCATTGGTGCATTTGGTACTGCAAAAAGCGTATAGGGACCCCGACGTTCAATAATCGATAACAGACCTGTTTTCCGCAATGCCGCCGTATAATCCGCCAACACGATAGAAGCTCTTACTGTTTGATCCAATGATTCGTCAGCATAAACAGGCATATTAGGCACTGGAAATTCTTTAACATTATTGTAAGAAGGAATAAAATAAAGTTTTGTGCTCCCTTTTGTATAATATGTATCAACTTTGGCAGTATGACGGCAATACCAGGATGGGCTCCCATGCCATTGACATTCTCGTTCATGCTCGGAGACACCACTATTGGAACAATTAACTAATGAGAGTAGTCCTATAAAACCACAAATTTGAATTGAAATTTTTTTTAAATAATTTTTATCAGCCCAATTACCACCGTTTAAATGTCTCATCCTGTCAAAATCCTTATATTAAATTCTTACTCACCAGCGTTTAATGAACATTAGACATAATATCTTTATGATTTAACTTGTAATAAACATTTCGACAAGCATTCAATCATTTATTTCTATCAATAAAACTACGTTATTCATACCCATAATATATTCTGTATATTGGTCACACCTGTTGCCAACATGACCAATCGATCTACACCCATGGCAATTCCCGAACATACAGGCAATTTTTCAAGTGAAAGCAATAATTCCTCATCCATCTCCCAATATTTCATTTCAGGATATAATTCAGAACGACGCTGACGATCGTAAACAAATCTTTTTCTCTGCTCCAGTGGATCGGTCAATTCTTCAAATGCATTTGCCAGTTCCAGACCTCCTGCATATAATTCGAATCGCAAAGCCACCCGCGGATCCAAGGGATCCTTTTTTGCCAGGGCTGCTTGGCTTAAAGGCCAATGGGTCAGGAACGTTGGATTTTGTCTTCCTATATTCGGTTCGACTTTTTCCAATAGAAGACGAAAGAACAAATCTTCCCATGTTTCATTATTCCTTGCATCAACCTTTGCCGCCTTTGCCAATAAGGCAACATCTTCAGGAAGATCAAGCAAGTCAATACCAACATAAATCTCAAAGGCTTGTTGAATTGTCAGACGTTGAAACGGTTTGGTAAAATCAAGCTTGTAATGATTATAATCAATATAAGGTGGCAATAACCTCTTTAACAGCAATTCTGATTCATCCATAAGATCACCAAGGGAACAGTTTGGTCTGTACCATTCCAACATCGTGAATTCTGATGAATGAATATTACCTCCCTCCTGATTTCTCCAAACCCGTGCCAATTGAAAAATAGGCTGATGAATTTCTGCCATTACCTTCTTCATGGAAAATTCTGGACTGGTATGAAGAAAGAGATTGTGTTTTTCTCCTTGGGGAGTTTCATATACCGAATGAAACGGATGTAAATGGACTTCCTCCCCAGGAGTTTTGACCAAATAAGGCGTTTCAATTTCCATGTATCCTCGAGCATCAAAAAAACTGCGAATGGATTTCATGATCCATTGACGACGTTTCAATAAAGGTAAACGATCGGCTATCGATACTCTAAGATCAGACATAATATTGCAGGGTTCCTTATTATGTTGAGAAATTTATTTATGTCTTTAAATATGTAACAATTTAAATTAAATAAAAGCTTTCCTCTTCAAAGCAAGAAAAAATTCATGACATCAAAAACACTTCGAAATGTTCAGGATTTAATTGATTCCAGGCTAATTGATCAAACCATTAGAAAGCCTCTGCAAGAATTGGAACAGTTTTATGCCACCGCCATTTCTCCTGAAATGGTGAATCTTATTCATGATTTTGAAAATAATGACCCCAACCCAATCGGTCTACAATACATTCCTCATCCTGATGAATTGAAAATTACCCCGGATGAAATGCATGATCCCATTGGAGATGAAGCATTATCACCAATCAAAGGGATTGTTCATCGTTATGAAGACCGTGTATTATTGAAACCTCTACAGATTTGTCCTGTCTATTGCCGCTTCTGTTTCCGCAGGGAACATGTTGGCCCAGATCACGGTTTACTTAATGACAGGGAATTGATTGCAGCACTTCAATGGATTGAAAAACATTCCAAAATTCGTGAAGTTATTCTTTCAGGGGGCGACCCCTTTATTCTTTCGCCACGCCGAATGAAACTGATTATACAAGAAATAAATAACATACCGCATGTTTCAACCATACGGATTCATACACGTGTCCCCTTTTCCGCACCCTCTCTTATGGACAAGATCTTTATTGAAAGTCTGGACACAGACAAGGCGCTATGGATCGTTGTTCATGCCAATCATCCAGCTGAATTTACCCCTTACGCATTCAAGGCCATTCGCAGTTTGCTCTCGAGAGGGATACCTCTTCTTAGCCAATCCGTATTATTGAAAAATGTGAATGATAATATTGAAACGCTGGAAAACCTATTGAGATCTTTTGTTGAATGGCGGATAAAGCCCTATTATTTACATCAGCTGGATAAAGCGCCTGGCACCAATCGATTTTATGTACCCATTAATAATGGACAGGAATTACTTCGTGCATTAAGAGGGCGCGTTACAGGTATAGCTTGGCCTACCTATGTTCTTGATATTCCTGGAGGGTATGGAAAAGTTCCATTGGGACCAGACTATTATGATCCCGAAAAACCATCCTCGATTCTTGACCCTAAAAATCATAATCATAAAATTTAAATTATATCTTGCAGCAACGCCTAGTCCATTTTATATAAAAAGAACGATAAACCGTCTTTTTAGTATTTTAATCATCAGAGAGTATTATGAAACAACAGGCAAACCAAATCCGTGCAGGTCAGGTTATTGAACATGATGGACGTCGGTGGTCTGTCCTTAAGCAGCAAATCATCACACCTGGTAAAGGCGGTGCCTTTATTCAAGTCGAAATGCGTGATCTTAAAACAGGCAACAAAACCAATGAACGTTGGCGTACTGCCGATACCGTCGAACGTCTGTTAACCGAGGACAAGGAATATAATTACTCTTATGAAGATGGTGATAATCTTGTGTTCATGGATCCGGAAACTTTTGAACAATTTATGTTGCCAAAAGATATACTTGGGGATCAGGTTGCGTTTCTGCAGGATAATATGAAGGTCATAGTCAATTTGGTTGAGGGCGATCCCATTTCCGTCACATTGCCCCCTCAGGTAACCTTGGAAATTGTTGAGGCCGAACCTGTGGTAAAAGGTCAAACAGCAAGTTCTTCCTATAAGCCCGCCATGTTATCCAATGGTGTAAAAACAATGGTTCCCCCTTTTATCGAGGCTGGAGAAAAAATCGTTGTGCGAACAGAAGATGGTAGCTATGTTGAAAGAGCAAAAAATTAGGCTTTTTTATAGTTTTAAACCTAAACCATTTTTATTTTGATCTAAAGAAAAGATGTCAAATCTTAGTCAATTAAGAAAGACATCTTTTTAAATTTGCATTATTAAGTTAGGTTAAATACTAACTGAAAAATTCAGATGCCTTTTGTAAATTCTAGGAAAAATTAATGGCGATTCGACTTTCCCCTCATATGACCGTAATGCAGAATGCAGCACAAAAAGCTGCACGCACGCTTCTTCGTGATTTTAATGAAGTTGAGATGTTGCAAGTGAGTGTCAAAGGTCCCGGGGACTTCGTATCACAAGCAGACCTAAAGGCCGAATCGACTATTAAAACAGAACTCAGTAAGGCGAGACCTGGATATGCCTTTCTTATGGAAGAAAGCGGTGCCTCAGGGGGAGATAACTGGAACTGGCGCTGGGTTGTTGATCCTCTTGATGGAACAACTAATTTTTTACATGGAATACCACATTGGGCAATTTCCATAGGCCTTCAGAAACGTAATGATAAAGGGCAGGTTGAAATCGTTGCCGGCGTTATTTATAACCCGGTTGCCAATGAAATGTTTTGGGCTGAAAAGGGTGTCGGCGCTTTTCTGAATGAACGTCGCCTTCGCGTTTCCTCTCGACGAGACATGTTTCAGGCTGTACTTGCCACTGGCATTCCTTTTGCCATTTCCGACATTAATAAACAGGAAAAATTTGTAAAAATCCTTAAATCAGTCATGCCAAAAATTGCAGGCATAAGACGCTATGGTGCCGCTGCCCTGGATTTAGCATGGGTTGCAGCAGGCCGTTATGAAGGTTTTTGGGAAATGGATTTAAAACCCTGGGATGTTGCCGCAGGAATTCTATTGGTCAAGGAAGCAGGCGGATATGTAACCGATCCTGAAGGAAATCCATTAGATGATCTAAAAATGTCCGTTAATACCGTTGCAGGAAATGCAGCACTTTTCCCTAAAATTAGGGAGACAATATTAGAAAACATTTCCAAACCTTGATAATTAATGATAATTAATTTTAGTTATTCTTTTATTCTAACAGGTTGAGAATTCGTCAATGTTTTTTTTATCATCTTCTGCACCAGCACTAAAAAAAAAGCATCTTTATTATTTGACCATATTTTCAACCGTATTGTTTTCCTCTTGGAATAACATGATTTTTGCCCAGGTTAGTGTCAATAATTCAGCCTTGAATAATCTAGGTCCTGCAAAAAATATCCAACCAAAATCGACAAAAAATAAAAAAGCAACTTCTATTTCCAAACACACAAAACAACCAACAAATCCTGCCAAAATTACGCCGTCAAAGCCAAAACAAACACAAGCTGCCATCCCGTCAATTCCCAATTCCCCACCTCCCAACCCTGTTTTTAGAGATCCAGAGCTAAACGTACCTTTACATCCACCAGCCTCTCCTGCCATGCCCAAGATTAATCCTAAAGCCCAAGGAAATGTCGTGGTTAATGATCAACACACCATCATTAATTTTAAAGGAGATGAATCTGAATTAAACGAAATAATGATGAAAACGGTAATGGATATGGCTAATATACTTAAGCGGAATCCTAACGTACAGATTTACCTTAATGCATATAGTCATGGAACTGTTGATGATATTTCTACACCAAGAAGAAACGCCTTAAATCGTGGGCTTACTATACGTGCTGTCTTAATTAATCAGGGTATTCCGGCCACTCGCATTTATTTGATTGCAAAAGGCATACATGAATCAAATACAAACGTAAATCCAGATTATGTTGAAATGGTACGTTCTGATTTAATAAAAGACAAAAAATAACTTTTTTAGAACGCATATTGTTTGAATTGTATATTCTATAAAAAATCCTCTTAAACAGAGGATTGTAAAAAGTAATAAAAATTAAGAACTAACCTTGACGTGCTTTCATACGCGGATTTTTCTTGTTGATTACATATACTTTTCCATGACGGCGAACAATGCGACAATCTTTATCGCGAAGTTTCGCAGAACGTAAACTATTTCTGATTTTCATAATTAATTCATCCCAGGCAATAAATACAAAAGTCCCTTTTTATATAAAGAAAAATTAAAAAATGTCAAATGCAAAGCGATTATTTTCTAAAGTTTAAGCTTTTGGAAAACTTTTTCAAATTGCTTGAATTCTGCCGATCTCAATGAATTTCTACGCCAAGCCAGGCCAATTGTTCTCCAGGCTGGATTTCCCTCTAAAGAACAGACAGCTACATCCTTGTTTACTATTACACCGGATCTAATAACCATTTCGGGAATAAATGCAATTCCCAAACCGACTTCAACCATACTTATTACCGTATCCAGAGAAGAGGCGACAAAATTGTTGCTAAAATCGTTGACCGCTTTCATGGTCTGACTTTGTCGACACATATCAATGGTCTGATCGCGTAAACAATGACCATCTTGCAACATTATAATTTCTTTTGGATCAATCTGATGTAATGACACCCTATCCAAAGAGGCTAAGACATGATCCTTGGGTGTTATTAAATAGAATTTGTCTTTATAAAGCGCATAGGTATCCGCACCTCCACAGGAACATGGCATTGCAATAATCAATAAATCGAGATATCCAATGAATAATTTTTCCATTAGATTTTCAGTTATATCTTCCTGAATAGTCAAAGTTAGTTTTGGATAGGTTTTCCGAATTTCCCTAACCAAAAAAGATAAAATATAAGGTGCAATTGTGGGAATGATTCCAAGCCTCAAAGAAGAGGAAAGTGGTTCATGCGCAAAACTTACCATTTCACGAACCGTTTCCAAACCCTGTAATGCAATTCTCGCTTGTTCAGCTATTTCCTGTCCCAATGGTGTAAATACAACCCTTTTTCCTGCTGTTCTATCCAATATAGAGACATTCAACTGACGTTCTAAACTTAAAATTCCTGCAGATAATGTTGACTGTGTGACAGAGCAGGCATTTGCCGCACGACCAAAATGATGTAATTCTGACAATGCAATAAGATAACGTAATTGTTGCGGCGAAGGGAGTGCTTCCATCGTTTTTTTCAATCATTCATTACTAAATATTTCATTTGAAATATTAGCATTTTTTACACATATTAATAGAGGAACCAAAAAAAAATTTTATAATGTTATTTTATTAGGAGAAAATAATATGTTGACTGTTGGTGATCAATTTCCATCTTTTAGTCTTACAACTGTTCCTGCTGGTCCTGATGGACTGAATGGAGAATTTATAACGATCAATAATCAAAGCGACAAGGGTAAATGGAAATTATTTTTCTTTTGGCCTATGGATTTCACATTCATTTGCCCAACGGAAATCGCGGCTTTTAGCGACATGGAAACAGAATTTTCAGAACGTAACACTGCTGTTTACGGTGTATCGATTGACTCTGAATATGTTCATTTAAACTGGCGTCTTCATAATGAAACTTTAAAAAATCTGAAGATTCCAATGTTGGCTGACAACAAGCGTGAACTTTCTGCAGCATTAGGTATTCTTCATTATAAAGCTGGTGTTGATTTAAGAGCGACATATATTGTTGATCCAGAAGGGATTATCCGTCACGTCAGTGCAAATGACCTGTCTGTTGGTCGCAATCCAGAAGAATTCCTCCGCATTCTTGATGCTTTACAAAACGGGGGGCTTTGTCCTTGCAGCTGGCACAAAGGGGATAAAACTCTTTAGTTTATCCATTGATAAATCATCAAAGCCTCTTGATCTCATATCAAGAGGCTTTTTTGTTTCAATTTACCAATAATATTATTATAATTCATCAAAATTTTTAACATAAACATTCATACCAAAGGAAACAATCTTGAAGGCATTAATCTTGCAGCATGCTTCTTTTGAGACACCAGGTTATATTCTTGATTGGCTAAAAATACATCAATATGAAACAATTATTTTGAAATTGTACGAAATGGATGAAAAAAACATTCCTCTTTCCTATAACATCAATCTTTTAATTATCATGGGTGGTCCCATGAGTGTTCATGATGAAAAAAAATATAAATGGTTATCAAAAGAAAAACAATTAATTAAAAACTTAATAAATAAAAATATTCCAACTCTAGGCATTTGTTTGGGGGCTCAATTAATTGCTGACATTTATAATGCCCATATTACAATCGCTAAGCATAAAGAAATTGGTTGGTTTCCTATTCAGGTAATTCAATCCAAGGAGCGTAAGAAAATCAAATGGCCTGAAAATTTTGTCACATTTTTATGGCATGGTGAACAATTTGATATTCCAGCACATGCCAAATTACTCGCATTTAGTCAAGGTTGCCCACATCAGGCCTTTATGATAAAGAATAATGTAATTGGATTACAGTTCCATCCGGAAATGACTTTAACAATGATTCAAAACATGATTGAAAATTGTTATGATCAGGATAAACCCCTCTCTCCTTTCGTTCAAAGCATAAAAGAGATACTTTCTGTCCCAAAGGAACATTATTCAATAAATCATCAAATAATAGACAACCTGCTTTCATATTTAACTACATAAAGTCAATACCTAGATATTATTTTCAATCACTTGTTTTAATTGCTGTAACACAAGATCCACAAGCTGATTATCTTTTGCCTCAACCATAATACGAATCAAGGGTTCTGTCCCACTTTTCCTTAGAAGGACCCTTCCCTCTTTACCCAATTTCAATTCCGAATCCCTTACGACCTTTTTAACTGCTTCGGTATTTAAAGGGTTTTTTCCGTTAAAACGAATATTATATAACTTTTGAGGGAACGGCATAAACATTCTACATACTTCACTTGCTTTTTTACCCTCTTCAATAATAACTGCCAATACTTGCAATGCAGCAATAAGACCATCACCGGTCGTTGAAAATTCAGAAAGGATCATATGCCCAGACTGTTCCCCTCCAACATTACATCCAAGTTGACGCATCTTTTCAACAACATAACGATCACCTACACAGGTTCTCGTTAATTGAATTCCGGTATCATCCAAAAACTGCTCGAGTCCCATATTGGACATCACTGTCGCTACAATTGAATGATTTTGGAGCATCTTCTTTCTATCCCAGGAAGATGCAATTAAAGCCAGAATCTGATCACCATCGATAAGCTTGCCCTCTTCATCAACCAACAGCATACGATCAGCATCGCCATCAAGAGCTATTCCCAAATCAGCCTTATGCTCCAACACAGAATTGATTAACGTTTCTGGATGTGTTGAGCCACAGTTTTTATTAATATTTAAACCGTTCGGTTTACATCCAAGCGATATAACTTCTGCGCCCAACTCCCACAGTGCTTTGGGGGCCACATGATAAGCGGAACCATTTGCACAATCAATAACGATTTTCAAACCATCAAGGCGACACCCACGGGGAAAAGAAGCCTTTGCATGTTCAATATAGCGACCTGCTGCATCATCCAGACGTACGGCCCGACCAATATGTTCATTACCAGCCAATTGACCTGACAAATCAGATCGCATCATAGCTTCAATTTCAAGCTCCTGTGCATCGGAAAGCTTAAATCCATCTCTGTTAAAAATTTTTATTCCATTATCTTGGAATGGATTATGTGATGCAGAAATCATAACCCCAAGATCAGCACGCAAGGAGCGAGTCAACATTGCAATCGCTGGCGTAGGCATCGGACCAACCAGAATCACATCCATTCCTGCCGATAAAAAACCGGCAACCAAGGCACTTTCAATCATATAGCCTGATAAACGTGTATCTTTTCCGATCAAAACTTGATGTCTTCTATGGTCTTTTCCAGCCATGAACATCAATCCTGCAGCTTGGCCAAGCTTCTGTGCCACTTCTACCGTCATAGGATCACTATTGGCTGTACCACGAATTCCATCTGTTCCAAAAAGTAATCTATGATTTTTCATTAACTTTTCCCATGTTAAACAATAAAACATCACAATTGATATGACAGAAATCAACCATATAAAGTCTGCCACATTTTCATGCTTTGTACCGCAGCGGGCACATTGTGAACACGAACAATTGAATTTCCAAAATAAAATGCTGGAGATGACGCTATCATGGTAGCGGCATCATATTCCTCAAAATTCATTTTTCCAGCAACTTCCCTAATAAAACGTTTTCTGGAGACTGCTAGAAGCAAACGGCAACCTAAGTTAGCAAAAGCGGCGAATTTTTTTAAAAGTTCCATATTTTGAAAATTATTCTTTGCAAAACCTATACCTGGATCAAGTATTACATTTTCACGACGAATACCTGCATTTACCGCTTTTTGAATTTTTCTTTGCAACTCTGCAAAAACATCAACCAAAACATTGTTGTAATTCTTATATTGATGCATTGTCTGGGGGTTTCCACGCATATGCATCAAAATCACAGGACATTGAGCCTGAGAAATAACCTGTGCACTTTCCCTATCATCAAGAGCAGAAATATCATTAATTAAATCAGCTCCTGCATCTAAGGCATATTTCATTGTTTCAGCATGACGCGTATCAACAGACAAATAGGCACCACATCCTTTTAATGCTTTAACAACAGGAATAATTCTATGACATTCCTCTTCAGTTGACACAGGTTGAGAGCCAGGTCGTGTACTTTCACCACCAATATCGATTACTGTCGCACCATCCTCAACCATTTTATGAGCGGCCCGAATAGCAGTTGAACTTGAATAATGTTTGCCACCATCGCTAAAACTATCAGGCGTTACATTCAGTATACCCATAATTAGAGAACCTTCAGGCAATCCAGCCAGAGGTGAGGCAGTTGTTATTTTTCTTATCTGATTAGAATATAAGGGTGAATGAAAACAATCTTTAACATACCCAATTTCCAGTTTTTGATTCTCAATTATCTCAATCATTGAAAAGGCAACTTTTTTTTCTTGACCTGCAAAAGGTAATGCAAGCTCATTTTTGATTGCAAACCGGGCTGAATTTCCAAATAAAAATCCTGTAGGATTTATAATCATATCATTCTTAACGCTATAATCATGACAGTGTCATCTAATATCAATCTCAAATAAAATAAGTGAAAAGAATATATTCTTTTCACTTAAAAAAATAGTTTTAATCCATAAAATTAAAACCCTAGTTATGTTCCTCAAAATTAACACCTGTTGCAGGAACAGGATTATCAGCATGACCAGCATCATCCTTTTTTATTTCATCAGAACCAACATTATCACCTGAATGATGAGCCACATCGATTGATGATCTCAATTTTTTTGTCGTGTCATCAACAAGGCTACGTTCAATTTTTTCACCACGAAGAACCTGTCTAATTTCCTCTCCACTTAAAGTTTCATATTCCAAAAGACCTTGAGCCAATCTTTCAAGATCTTCCCTGTGCTCTTCTAACAACGCTGTTGCACGTTTATGTGCATCATCAATCAAACGTTTAACTTCGGCTTCTATTTCATGAACGGTTTCACTGGAAATATTTTTACCTTGTCCCATGGAATGACCAAGAAAAACCTCTTGTTCATTTTCAGCATAAGAAACAAGTCCAATTTTTTCACTCATACCCCATTCAGTAACCATCCGTCGTGCAAGATCCGTCGCCATTTTGATATCGCCAGATGCACCGTTTGAAACATTTTCCGGACCAAAAATCATTGATTCGGCACAACGTCCACCCATGGCAAGAACCAGTTCAGCCAAACATTTCGATTTGCTTTTTGAATAGCGATCGCCTTCCGGTAAACTCATCACCATTCCCAATGCGCGTCCACGTGGAATAATTGTAGCCTTATGTACCGGATCACATCCAGGAGTAAATAATGCGCAAATGGCATGCCCGCCTTCATGATAAGCGGTCATTTTTTTCTCATCTTCACTCATGACCAATGAACGACGTTCTGAACCCATCATGACCTTGTCTTTGGCATTTTCAAATTCCAGCATCGATACTGTTCGACGGTTTAACCGTGCAGCCAACAAAGCCGCCTCATTAACAAGATTTGCAAGATCAGCACCAGAAAAACCTGGTGTTCCACGGGCAATTACTCTTGGATCAACATCAGATGCTAACGGAACCTTTTTCATATGTACGCGAAGGATTTTTTCACGACCCCCGACATCAGGATTAGGCACAACAACCTGACGATCAAATCTTCCTGGACGTAACAATGCCGGATCCAAAACATCAGGCCTGTTCGTTGCGGCTATGAGAATTACGCTTTCATTGCTGTCAAATCCATCCATTTCAACCAGCATCTGATTTAAAGTCTGTTCTCGCTCATCATTACCACCACCGAGACCAGCACCACGATGACGTCCAACAGCGTCAATTTCATCGATAAAAATAATACAGGGAGCAGCTTTTTTACCCTGTTCAAACATATCTCGAACACGAGAAGCCCCCACTCCAACAAACATTTCTACAAAATCAGAACCTGAAATTGTAAAAAATGGAACATTTGCCTCGCCAGCAATCGCACGCGCCAATAAGGTTTTCCCTGTTCCAGGAGGGCCAACCAACAAGACCCCTTTTGGTATTCTGCCACCCAGCCGCTGAAATTTTTGTGGATCTTTAAGGAATTCAACAATTTCTTCCAACTCGCTTTTAGCTTCATCAATTCCCGCCACATCCGCAAATGTGACACGTCCCTGTTTTTCAGTCAGCAAACGGGCCTTAGATTTACCAAATCCCATTGCCTTTCCCCCTGCGCTTTGCATATTGCGCATGAGAAGAATAAATAAACCGATAATCAGCAATGTTGGCAATAAATTCAATACAAGCTGCCAAAAAAGATTTGGATGATTATCTACAGGTTTAACCTCTATCGTAACTTTATGGTCAGTGAGGGTTGATAAAAGCGAAGTATCCTGTGTTGGCAAATAGGTTTGAAATTTTTTTCCATCCTGATTTGTTCCAGTTAAATACCGGTCCTGTATGACAACTGATTTAACGTTTCCAGCGTTAACATCCCCCAGAAATTTAGAATAACTAACTTGATTGTCTACAACAACATTACTGCTTGGCCGAAAATATCCAACCACTAACATTACTGATACAATAACAAGTATCCATAAACTTAAATTACGCCCAAAATTTTTCATTCTACTTTATATTTCCATGTTTTAGGATAAACACGTTTTTAAAAAAGAATATTTAATATATATCATTTTATATTCTTCATATTACAATTTATCTCTTACTTAATAACATAAGAACTGAAACAAATCTTTCCTACCCTAAAAAATATTTTTCCTTAAAAATATTGAATTTAAACCGATTTATTATAAACATAATTACATAATTAAGCTAATTTTGTGGTCGAAAAAAGATGACTTTGTGTCAAGGATTGTCTAGGCTGGAAAACAATATCCCATTCTTTGACGGACTCGTCCGAATATATTCCCAAATGAGGTACAGCCAATAATTTATCATTATACCAAAAAGCAGGTAATGTTTTCAAAATGCAAACAGGCAATCCCTCTCTACATGAAAACTGTTTGTAAGCTTTACCCAATGCAGCAATCGTAACTTTATCACTAATATCATATTCTGGCATAATAACTCGAAAACGATAATCCCAAATCGTATTTGGCCGAGCCATTTTTGCCTTTTCAATAACAGTTGCCTCTCTAATCATCATCCAACCATTTCCCAACCTTCCAGCTGGCATAATTTGTACGCCACCAAGAGTAACTTTACGCATTGATTGAACAAGCCGATTAATTGATTTCTGCAAGGGTGCATACACAGAACCGGAAATTGTTCTGATTAAAGCACCCAGCGTTCTTTCATCCATACCTTTGGTGGAAAAATAAGCAAATCCTTCTGATCTGATCAAAATGTTTTCTGTAACAAAAACAGCCTGATCCTGATCTTTTTTCATTCTTTTTTTACTCTCTTCCCGCGAGCGATGTAATAGTATTGAGACAGATCCTGAAGATGCCCAGGCCGACGACAATTCCTTTCTCACCTGATTTCTCTGAAATTTTAGATCCTGATTGGATGGATCCTCGACCCATATAATCCCTTCCTGTTTTAAGGTTATTCTCAAACGTTGTGGTGCGATCGATAGTAAAGGTCTTATTAACCTTATCTGCGGCAAATCCGTAATAGCAGCCATAGCGGCAATTCCATCCTCACCACTTCCGGCACGTATTCGCATCAGTACAGTTTCCGCCTGATCCCCAGCATGATGACCCAAAAGCAAATCTATGCTTCCCATTTTACAACATGTCTGAATTAATATTTTGTAACGCTCAATACGCGCTCTTTCTTCCAATGCGGCTCCAGGTTTTAGATTATCTAATGTCAGAACTTTTGATTCAATTCCAAGATCCTTCAATCTTTCTTGTGTAAGTGCTGCCTCTATAGCCGAATTTGACCGAATTCCATGATCTACAATTAAAGAAAATACATTTCGTCGCCAACGGGATGCCAACAATGCAAGACACAAACTATCTGCACCACCAGATACAGCCAATACAATGGGTGGCAACTTTTCATCATCGTTACCCCAAGGTCCCAATGACTCAATACAAGAATTAAATTCATCTTGAGATACAGGTTTTAAAATATCATCCATACAGATTTAACAAATCAGGAACATTTAGCTTTACGACTTAAATTCAAGGCAGAAGATTTCACCTGGGTTGAAACATTTGGATATTTACTATGAAGCAGACTTACAGCCTGACAAGCTTCCTGAACCTTGCCATTTTTTAACATTAAATATCCTACACCCAACAAAGCAGATGGAGCCTTGGGAGATTTAGGAAAATTTTTATAAACAGCATAATAATTTACTGATGAAGCCTTGAAATTTCCTTGTCCAGCCTGAGCCTGAGCCAGCAAATATCGTGCACTAGGGGACTTGGCACCTTCAGGCGTGGATAAAATTTTTTGGGCGATGGATTCTGCGATCTGAAAATTACCATTCAACAATGCCTGTTGACCATCTCTCAAGGTTGAACCTGTTTCAGGTTTTACAGATTTAATTGTTCCTGAATCATCCGAAATTGATGATTTTTTAGAAATTTCACTTTTTGAATCAGTTACCACATCATCTGAAGAACCATTGGAAGCGCCTCCACGACCAGCAGCAAAATTCATATCATCAATTTTCTTATTGATAAGATCGTTTTGAGTTTTCAATTGGTTTGACAAATCATCAATTTCGCCCCTCATAACCCTTTGCTGATCTTCTAGATTGTTTATCCGGCTAACTAAATCGGGAAGTAAACTGTTATTTGTTGATAAACTATCATCCTCATCTTTATCTTTATGCCTTTTTTTACGATAATTATCAGAATCATCATTAAAATTAGTATTCTGTGCCTGAAGCTGGCTGATCTGCGATTTTAATTGTGCGACCTGGTTTTGTAGCGCAATAACCTGACGGCTGTTATTTTCTTGGGCATTACCGTAAAAAGGACAAATCATAATTGATAGAAATAAACCTGTTATACTTCCTTTGACCTTTGGATGATCAATTGAAAGTAAATTAGAAATTTTTGAATGTTTTTGCTTCGTTATCATTGCCAAACCCTTTACTATCCCTCATTTGATAATAAATTCAAAAAGCTTTAACCATTTATAAATTACGTTCTTTTACATTACATAACAAAAAGCCGGCATAACGTATATACGTATTACCGGCTTTTATTGAAAAGTTATCGAGCTAGGAATTAACGAACTGAAGTAGTCGCATTACGGTTCTGTGACCATGCTTCTTCGTTGTCACCTTCAGCAATAGGTTTATCCTTACCATATGAGATGGTTGTCATACGATCTGATGCAACGCCCAAGGATACCAAATAATCCCGAGCTGCATTTGCGCGGCGAGACCCTAATGCAATATTATATTCTTCTGTGCCGCGATCATCGCAGTTACCGGCAATCATGACCTGGACATTTGGATATTTTTTCAACCAATCAGCCTGACGATTCAAGGTTGCACGGGCATCATCCGTTAATTTGTTTGAATTGAATTCAAAGAAAACACGATCACCAACATTAGCAACTAAATCAGCTTGACTTCCAGGAACTGGACCGCTCACGGTTGGAGCTTGTGTTCCACCACCATTACCGGTTGTCGCACCTTTATGATCTCCGCCAGAACATGCTGCTAGTAATAACGCAGCACCAAAAGCACTAATAAGCTTTATATTCATTGTATGTATTCCTACAAAACGGCTTTCTATTTTCTCAACTTTTATGTTGGTAAATATTGCCTAAAAAAATCAAAATCAAAATCCAAAAAGTCTTATTTTATGAAAGACATATCAATTTCAATTCTAGTCTTTCATTTATATCTAAACAAGTTAAATACACAAGCGATTTTAGCAAAAATTGAATTTTTTACCGCAATAATTTTATTTTATTTCCAAAATTTATTTTAACTGTTGCCAGAAGACCAAGAAGGATCCATCGCCATCGTTGATGTAGGAATGCTTCTCTCATGAAAACCGGAAACATCAATCATCTTGATGGATGAAGAAAAACCGCTTCCACGCGCACCGGCAGACGATTGGTTACAGAACGCCATAACACGGCCATTTGAACAAAATGTTGGGCTTTCGACAGTGAAACCTTGGGTTAAAATTCTTTCTCCAGTACCGTCAGGCGCCATAACACCCAATGAGAATCCACCGCCGCCAATTCTCACAAACGCAATAAGGTCACCTCTTGGTGACCATACGGGGCCTGCATAACTACCGTTTCCATAAGAAATACGTCGGACTCCACCTCCACTTGCACTCATTATGTATAATTGCTGTCTTCCACCCCGATCTGAAGAAAAAACAATTTGAGATCCATCAGGACTATAACAAGGGCTCGTATCAATAGCCCCGGAACTGGTTAATTGACGTTTGCTGCCCGAACCCAGATCAACAGAATAAAGATCAGAACCTCCTCCCCTTGTTACAGACATAATGACAGACCTTCCATCAGGCGAAAAACGCGGTGCAAAAGATATACCCGAAAAATCTCCCAAAATTCTTTGTCTGCCTGATTGAAGATCAAACAAGTAAACTCGAGGACGGTTATTGACATAAGACATAAATGCTATCTGATTAGAAACAGGACTGAATCGGGGCGTCAAGACAAGCCAGCGCCCGCTGGTTAAGATTCGACTGTTAGCACCGTCATAATCCATGATTGCCAGACGTTTTGTGGGATCTGACCGGCGGCCGGTCTGTGCAACATATGCAATTCGTGTATTGAAATATCCCTTATCCCCCAATAAACGCTCATAAATAACGTCCCCTATCATATGGGAAACACGACGAAGATCCTCCCTTATGGCACCTGACCCGGAAATTGAATAGGCTGTTCCCTGAATCTGTTCACCGGTCAACGCATTCCATAGCCGAAATTCAACTCGCCCATTCACCTCTGATCCAGTCACGATAGCACGAGCCCCCATGGCTTTATAGGCGGCAAAATCAGGTGTAGAGGTTGGTGATGTACTACTAATAACTCGAAATAACCCTGTATTATTCAAGTCATCTGTTAATACCTGAGTTATGGCACCGCCATTCCCAGAACCAAAATCAGGAATAACAATAGGGATAGGCTCGTTTCTTGCCCGATCAACTGTAATTTCATCTGCACCGCCGGCTTGCTGCGCAAATGCAGATGATAAAGGTGTTGCCACAATTCCACCTGCTACACATCCATACAAAATTTTTCGGCGAGGAATTAAAACATCCCGTAAAATATCAGCATCATTATCAGAAATTATTGAGCGCATAATCCTATTTTCCCTATTATTGATAATGCATATTAACTTACAAATTTAGACATAATTATGGACGGAATACAAAACGAATCTGACCCGTCTTTCCCAACAGATTTGAAGGTATCGGCAATTTTGAACATACAGGACTTAACACGGCGTCCCTTGCCCGTTCTGCTAATGCCCTATATGTTGAATCAGTATTCATTTTTGCATGAGTCACTGAATCAAATTTAACTATTCTAGCCTCTCCTGAAGCATCAATTGTTACAATTAAATGTGCCACAAAATTAGCATAATCTTTTGCTGCTGTGTCTTCAACATAACATCGACGAACAGATGCCGCTATTTTCCCCTGCTGACCTGCTGAAAGCCCTCTTGTGATATCGCCATTTCTCGCTCCACCACCATTAGGAGCCCCTCCCTGTCTTGGATTTGCTTTGGCTCTGGGAGGATGTGTTTGTTTCTGGTCAGCTTGATAGGCATCCAACGTCGATTCAAGTGAATGTGTATCAGGAATTTCTTTTTTTGCTTTTTCCATTTTTGTCAATCGAGAGAAATTCTGCACCTGAGGTAACGCGGTGGGCATAGGCATTGGTGATGGTGGGGATGGAACATGAGAATTTGAAGAGGATGCCAATGGTGAAACAGTAGGTGGTAACGTTACCTCTGCAGGTGCGGGCGTTTCAACAGTTTTAGGTAAAATCGAATCCTGTTTTTGCATTTTTGCAACCGCATCAGGTGGAGGGGGCATTGGCGGAGGTGGAGGCGGAGGTGGAGGCGTTTCTTCGACAGGTTCAGTTTTAGTAGGTGTTGGCGCAGGTGGAGCATCCAGTTTTTCCAATGCAGGCGCATTCGGGTTCGGGGAATCTTGCTCCGATTTAGCTGGAACTTCTTGTCCTGCATTATCGCTTGTAAATTCAACCTCTACTGCTTTTTCTTCAGGGGGTGGGGGTGGAGGCGCAAAATGAAATAACCATGATAATAGAATCGCCAGAACGATAACCCCAAAATGCGTTCCGATTGATGCCAAAAAAGAGCATCTGAAAATTTTTCTCTCAGAACGGTACATGCCCAGCAAAATACATAATCCTCAATTATGGCGTTTTTGAAGAAGGGTTGGATGTTGTATCAGGCATTTGTGCAAGTAACGCGACATGCGTAAATCCTCCAGCTGTAACACGTCCCATCACTTCCATGACCCTGCCGTAATTGATATGCTGATCTCCCTTAACAAAGATACGATGTTCAGAATCATTCTGAGACATGACTTTCAACTGCTCCACCAATTGATTCATATCTACAACATTGTCTCCCAAATAAACGGATCCATCTTCCCTGACTGTAACAGTAATCGGTTTGGTATCTGCATTTACCGGTTTCGCGGCAGTTTTTGGTAAATCAACATTAATTCCGCTTGTCATCATAGGGGCCGCAACCATGAAAATAATTAACAGAACCAACATGACATCAACCATCGGCGTAACGTTAATATCTGCCTGTGGACGTCTGCCACGCCCCCGTCTGTTTCGACCCTCTAAAGAAAATCCCATTGATTTTATTCCTGATTTTCTTTTGCTTCAGATTGACGAGAAAGAATCGCACTAAATTCAGCCGCAAAACCTTCAAGTCTTTCAGCAAATAAATTAAGCTTGTTATTAACAAAATTATAGGCCACTACAGCGGGAATGGCTGTCAACAAACCCAGTGCCGTCGCGAATAATGCCTCTGAAATACCAGGGGCAACCACTGCCAGACTTGTGTTATTGGATTGTGCGATGGAAGCAAAAGCATGCATGATACCCCACACGGTTCCAAACAATCCGATAAAAGGTGCCACCGGCCCTACTGTTGCCAAAAAAGTCACCCATCTTTCCAGGCGTTCCATTTCACGGGTAATAGTGATTGACATGGCACGATCAATTCGCTGTTTGACTCCCTCACTGCTCATCTCAATTCCATTAATTCTTGCTGATCGACGCCATTCACCCATACCCGCACTAAACACTGCAGCCATGGGATGGGTTGGTTTCACCCCAATATTTTCATATAATTCATCAAGACTCCCACCTGACCAGAATAAATCCTCGAATTCATCTGCCTGACGTTTAACCTTGCGGAGGGTAAAATATTTATCAAAAATTACAGCCCATACCCAAATACTGGCACAAACCAGGCCGATCATAACAAGTTTAACTACTAGCGCCGCATGAACAAAGAGCGCCCAAGGGGACAAACTGGCCGATGGTGTGGCCAGATTTGCTGCATTAATTGATGGATCCAAAAATGCCTCCTGCACAATTAGTCTCACTCAATTTAATTTCATATATAACTTGAGACTATTTATTATTTTCCAATATCCATTTGATATATTTTTTTTCCAATAAAAACAATCTTGTTTTGATAATGAGTAAAAATTTATTCGAACTGGTTTGCCTACATCATGGCAGCAAAAATTCTTTTCCAATCCGCTGGAAAAGGTGCTGGCATATAGGTTTCCTTCTTCAGACAAACCAGCTGAATTTTTAATTCAGTCACAATTTCTTCATTACGGAAAAAAACTTGTGATAACCAGCAACTTGCCCCCAAAGTTGTGATTATATTTGTTTTTACAATAACCAGTTCATCAATATACAAGGGTTTTCGGAATTTAATCTCGGCTTCCCTCACAACCAAAACCAAGCCGAAATCCTTGTACAAATCACTGATTGTTCCACCCAACCGTCGTATGCTTTCTGTCCGAGCGCGATCTGCAATTCCGAAATAACGGGCATGATAGACGATACCTGCCGCATCAACATCTTCATAACAAACCCTGAACCGGTAAGTTTTGACTTCCTCTTTCGCCAAAGCAGGATTACTTATACCTTTGTCAAATGAATTACTAGGGATGATCTCCATGATTTTCATTCCTCCTCCACATCATTATCCAGCAAATCAAACTGAGTATTTAATAATGCAGGGGGTTTCAGATGAAGATGTTGCCAGCCTCTCTCTCCCAAAACACGGCCACGACTTGTACGAAGAACCAAACCTTCCTGGATCAGGAAAGGTTCAATAACATCTTCAAGAGTATCCCTTGATTCTGCCAAGGCCGCAGCTAACGTTTCAACACCGACCGGCCCACCCTGATGAAATTCAGCAATACGCAACAAATAGCGACGATCCATTGCATCCAATCCAAGCTGATCAACCTCCAATCTTGATAAGGCTGCATCAGCAATCTCGCGATCAACCGCTTTTTCACTCTTATGCTTGACAAACGCAAAATCACGTACACGACGTAACAACCTGCCCGCTATTCTGGGCGTCCCACGAGATCTTCTGGCAATTTCCGCAGCCCCATCTTCAGTCAATTCAAATCCTAGCTTACAGGCCCCTCTTTCAACAATCAATTTGAGTTCATCTGTTGTATAAAATATCAACCGTAACGGAATGCCAAACCGATCCCGCAAAGGTGTGGCAAGCAAACCTGACCGCGTTGTTGCTGCGACAAGCGTAAAAGGGGGCAAATCTATACGAACCGATCGAGCCGCAGGTCCTTCCCCGATTATTAAATCAAGCTGGAAATCCTCCATTGCCGGATAAAGAATTTCTTCAATTGAAGGATGCAATCGATGAATTTCATCAATAAATAATACATCCCTTGGTTGTAAATTGGTTAAAATTGCCGCCAAATCACCAGCCCTTTGAATTACGGGTCCAGATGTTGCACGAAAACCAACCCCCAACTCCCTGGAAACAATCTGCGCCAAGGTTGTTTTTCCCAGCCCTGGTGGTCCATGTAACAAAACATGATCCAACGCCTCATCTCGCTGTCTTGCCGCCTCTATAAAAATTGAAAGGTTTTCTCGTGATGATTTTTGCCCAATGAATTCAGCCAAAGATTGAGGTCTTAACGCGACCTCCACAGTGTCTTCCTGACGTTTTGTTGCATCTATGGGACGATTTATTTCAGACTTCATCGGGCCAACTCACGTAAAGCTTCTCGAATAATATGATCAAGTTGAAGGGGTTGATTTTTCTCTTTTATACCTTTAATCACTCGCCCGACGATTGGTTGGGATTCCATTCGACGAAATCCAAGTCCCTCCAGGGCCAGCAACACATCCACAACAATATTAGTCTCATTATTGTCGGTTGTCTGACCTGAAATTGTAATTGAATTAATCACATCTGAACCAGAAGCCACTTTACCATTTAGTTCAGTTAAGATGCGCGTAGCCAATCTTGCCCCTACACCTGAAGCCCGCATTAAACTTGCCTTGTCAGCTGTCATAATGGCCGAAGTCAATTCATCCGGCGTAAGAACGGATTGAATCGCCAGCGCCATACGAACCCCAACACCTTGTACCGTTGTTAGCATCCTGAACCATTCCTGTTCCTTTCCATCAGCAAATCCATAAAGTAATATGGCATCCTCTCTGACGATGGTTTCAATCAATACACGGGCAATTTCTGGAGGACGAGGCAATTTTGATAAGGTCCGGCTTGAAACATAGACCACATATCCCACCCCATTCACGTCAATGAGACAACGATCCCTGTCATTTTGGTCAATCAAAAGCCCAGTCAATTGTCCTATCATGCCATTATTGTTCCTTTATTAACACGAATTTGACTTATCCGATGATGGGCATGACAAATCGCTATCGCCAAAGCGTCAGCTGCATCAGCTCTTGGAATTTTGGCTCCCGGCAATAAACGCTGAATCATAACAGATACCTGATCTTTGGTCGCCGCTCCCGTTCCAACCACGGCACGCTTAACTGTTTTAGCACCATATTCATTAACATTAATATATTTTTGCGCGGGTACTAATAATGCCACCCCCCTAGCATATCCCAATTTCAAGGTGGCAGAGCCATTCCGGTTGACATAGGTTTCTTCAACCGCAACCTCTTCAGGTTGATAAAGACCAATCAGTTTTTCCAAACCTGATGCTAATACACAGAGACGTTGAGGAACAAAATGATCACTATTCGTAGACAGGACACCACTTGCCACATAGGTAAGACGATTGTCACATGCATCAATTATCCCCCATCCGGTAAACCGCAAACCGGGATCTATCCCAAGAATTCTAACCACAACTCTTAAGCCGATAGCCGTTCAGCAATCTCGTCCGAAAGGTCAAAATTGGCAAAAACATTCTGAACATCATCATGATCTTCCAGAACTTCAATTAATTTTAGCAAGGTGCGAGCATTATCTTCATCTAATGCAACTGTATTGGATGGACGCCATTCAATTTTTGCACTTTCAGGATCTTTAAACCGGGCTTCCAATGCGTCACGGACTGCAAAGAAATTTTCCATCGCACATGTTATTTCATAAACATCATCATTTTCTTCGACATTATCCGCTTCTGCCTCAATAGCCGCCTCAAATATTGAATCAAAATTTGCAACCGTTTTGGGATAGGTAATAACACCCATACGTTCAAACATGAATGCGACAGAATTCATTTCCCCCAAGGATCCGCCATATTTATTGAATGCGGCCCTAACATCTGAAGCTGTACGATTACGATTATCTGTCAATGCCTCAACGATAATGGCAACTCCGGATGGACCATATCCTTCATAGCGCACTTCTTGATAATTATCTCCATCTGCGCCACCTGCGGCTTTCTTAATCGCACGATCAATATTATCCTTTGGCATATTGACAGCACGAGCTGCCGCAATGGCTGCACGTAAACGGGGATTGGCGGCTGGATCAGGTAAACCTGATTTTGCTGAAACGGTTATTTCACGAATTATTTTTGAAAATTCTTTTGCCCGACGAGCATCCTGAGCCCCTTTGCGATGCATAATATTTTTAAATTGCGAATGTCCTGCCATTAATTTTTCTCTTAATTCTTACAGTTTGATTTCAATCTTAATCTAATAAACATGTCCCGATTTTTAAACAAACCGACCATGACAATGTTTAAATTTTTTGCCTGAACCACATGGACATGGTGCATTTCTGGGCGTATCTGCCCATTCTTTTGGTGCATCAGATAATGTCTGAGGGGTTTCCCCCTCTATAAGATCCGAAGAAGAATTTTCCCCTTCATCATCAGAGACGTTGACTTCAACCTTGGCCAAAAGTGAGGTAATCCGTTCACGAAGCTCATCCAGCATATAATTGAAAAGAACAAAAGCCTCCTTCTTATATTCATTAAGCGGATCTTTCTGACCATAGGCCCGCAGTCCGATACCCTGACGCATTTGATCTAATCGCAACAAATGTTCTTTCCACACAGCATCAAGCGTTGTTAGCAAAACTTGCTTTTCAACATATCGCATAATTGAAACACCATAATTCGCGACCTTGGTGGCCATCATTTCATTAGCGGCTTTCGTAATGCGCTCTTCAAGTATATCAATTGAAATATCTTTCTCTTCAGACCATTCCTTAATCGGTAGATCAAGATTGAATATCCGTTTTACATCCGCGGTTAATCCGTTAATATGCCATTGTTCTACAAAGGATTTTTCAGGTATGTATTTTTCGATCAACATATTGATCACATCATGTCTCATAGATGCAATCACTTCTGAAACATCTTCCAGAGCCATATATTCCCGACGCTGAGAATATACCTCCTTACGTTGATCATTTATGACATCATCATATTTCAAAGTGTTTTTACGCATATCGAAATTGCGCGCCTCAACTTTTTTCTGGGCTTTTTCAAGTGCCTTGTTGATCCAAGGGTGAACAATGGCCTCCCCTTTTTTCAAGCCCATTTTTTGAAGCATACCACCCATGCGTTCGGAACCAAATATCCGCATCAGGTCATCCTCGAGGGATAAAAAGAAACGTGAATTTCCCGGATCTCCCTGACGCCCCGAACGTCCTCGCAACTGGTTGTCAATTCGACGACTTTCATGACGTTCCGTACCAATTACAAACAGTCCGCCGCTCTCTTTAACCAGTTCATGATCTTTTTGAACTTTTTCTTTAAGGGCCGTTTCTTGTTTCAAGCGTTCATCTTCATTCTCGATATGGGAAAGCTGCTGATGGATAAGCATATCCACATTCCCACCCAATTTAATGTCAGTACCACGACCCGCCATATTCGTGGCAATTGTAATAGCTCCCGGAACTCCAGCTTGAGCAACTATCTGAGCTTCTTTTTCATGAAAACGCGCATTCAATACATTATGCTTTATGCCTTTTTTATTCAACAAATTTGAAAGATGTTCACTTTTCTCAATCGATGTTGTTCCAACCAAGATAGGCTGTTTCTTTTTATGAACCTCTTCGATAAGCTGGCTAACCGCATCATATTTTTCAGCCGCGGTCAGATAGATTTCATCATGTTCATCCTTACGCTGAACTTTAAGATTGGTTGGAATTGACACAACGTCCAACTTGTAAATTTCGGCAAATTCATCGGCTTCTGTCATTGCCGTTCCCGTCATACCGGCGAGTTTCGGATAAAGACGAAAATAATTTTGAAAAGTGATTGAAGCTAGAGTCTGGTTTTCCTGCTGTATTTCCACATGTTCCTTGGCTTCCAGTGCTTGATGCAATCCATCGGAATATCGACGTCCATCCATCATACGTCCAGTAAATTCATCAATTAAAATTACCTTATTGTTACGGACGATATAATCCACATCCCTGGCAAACAAGGTATGCGCCCGTAATGCCTGCTGCATATGATGCACCAACGCGATATTATGAGTGTCATACAGCCCCCCCTCTTTCAATACACCCTTTTCACGCATTAACTGCTCTATATGTTCGGTTCCCATTTCTGTTGGAATGACATTACGGAATTTTTCATCTTTTTCATAATTGGCAGGATCTTTGACTATCTCTTTTATAATTTCATCAACAGAACGATATAGATCTGAACTGTCATCCGCAACCCCCGAAATAATCAATGGAGTACGAGCCTCATCTATCAAGATCGAATCAACTTCATCCACAATGGCGTAATTAAACGGACGCTGAACCATTTCATCAAGACTGTATTTCATATTATCGCGAAGATAGTCAAAGCCGAATTCATTATTTGTCCCATATGTAATATCGGCGGCATAAGCAGCCTTACGTTCAATATCACTCAAATCCGCGATAATCGTTCCGACATTCATGCCAAGAAAACTATAGAGCCGGCCCATTTCAGCAGCATCACGTGAGGCAAGATAATCATTCACCGTTACAACATGCACCCCTTTTCCCGATAGTGCATTCAGATATACGGCCAAGGTTGCCACCAATGTTTTACCTTCACCCGTACGCATTTCGGCAACCTTACCATCGTGAAGAACCATTCCCCCTATCAGCTGGACATCGAAATGACGCATTCCCAAAACCCTTTTCGAAGCTTCTCTGACTACAGCAAACGCTTCTGGCAATAAATTGTCCAGTGTTTCTCCATCAGCTAACCTTTGACGAAATTCAACCGTTTTATTAGCCAATGCAACATCATCCAGAGCCTGTATTTCAGGTTCCAATTGATTGATTTCAGGTAGTCGCTTTTGATAAGCTTTTAATGAACGCTCATTAGAGGTGCCGAAAAAGACACGGGCAAATTTTGCAAACATCAATGTTTTCCAAATAACGCTTTGTAATCCTGCCTGTCATTACAAAGGGCTAGTTATAATTAAATTAGAACACAATTCAATCCAGACAGAAAAATACATATAGAAATAAGTTCACCGGTATTATAACCAACTTTACTTACACCATAAATATCATTTTAAAATTTTAAAAGTGGTTTAACTTTTTTCAAGAAAGGAACTTTATTAAAATAATGGGACAATTTCACCTTTCCATGATATAAACATATTCAAAATTATCTTTAATCCTCTCAATAATAAAGGTACTATATGTCTTTTTACAACAAATCATTCAAATTTGCAGCAACCCTTCTTTTTTCCTCAAGCCTTTTGACAAAAGCAGTTATTGCCGCTGAACCTGCTGTCACATCTACCCCGTCAGCACCTGCCGCTCAAAATCAGTCAAGTCCCAGCAAAATAGATGAAAATACTGTTTTGGCAACTGTTAATGATAAAAATATTACGTATCATGATGTCCAAAACATGCGCAAGATGTTGCCCGATCAATATAAAAGTCTGCCTGCACCTGTTTTGACAACAATAATCCTTCAGCAATTAATTGTTCAAAATGCAGTCCTACAAGTTGCTGAAAAACAGAATTTACAGAATTCCCCTGAGGTCAAGCAACAAATTGAATTCATGCAAAAGGATATCCTGTTTTCAACATTCCAAAAATCTGAATTGGAAAAGAATTTAAAACAAAATCCAATTGACGATAAAGCCATTCAAACTTTTTACGATCAGCATTTCGCCAACGCAGCCCCTGTTAAAGAGGCGCATATATGTCATATTCTTGTAAAAACACAACCGGAAGCTGTAAAAATCATCAGTCAACTTCATGCAGGCAAAAATTTCGCTAATCTTGCCAAACAATATTCAACCGATAAAGAGAGCGGTAGCGAAAATGGCGGTGATTTGGGATGGGTCAAACAAAATGACCCTCTTGCACCGGAATTCATCAATGCAGCCTTTGCGCTGAAAGCAAATACAATTACAACCGCTCCGGTGAAAACCCAATTTGGTTGGCATGTCATCAAGGTTCTTGGTTATAGAAACGCTCCGGTACCACCATTGGATAAGGTAAAAGATGAAATTCGCAAAAACCTGTATCAACAAAGAATGAAAACCATTATTGAAAATGTAATTAAACAAAGTAAAATTACCAAAAATGATGAAGCCATTCATTCTTTAACACAAATGCCTGCCACACAAAAAAAATAACTCTGACAGAACAAATCATTAAAAATTTTTATAAAAGGGAAAATAAATTTTCCCTTTTATAAATTCAGAATGTTTATTGATTAATATCCCTAAAGAATTTAGTTCAAAAAACATATCATTAAATTCTTTTTTCTTATAAAGAAAACTTGTAAAAAACATTTTTTATAAAATATAAATATTTCATTATAACCGGATATGAATCAATCCTGTCGTATCCATTATTTTGCTCCATTGTTGAAAAAGAGTCTACCATGTCGAGTTATCCTGTTTCTCCGCTTGCCGTAACCCTCCCTGAACTTTGCCCCGTTGCCGGTGTAAAACTTGCATCTGTTCAAGCAGGATTACGATATACTGGACGTCTTGATTTATCGTTAATGGAATTCGCTCCGAACACAACCGTCGCAGGAGTATTTACCAAAAACAAATGTCCAGGTGCACCTATCGATTGGTGCAGAAAAATTTTATATCGCGGTAAAGCCAGGGGATTACTTGTCAATGCCGGTATTGCCAATGTATTTACGGGTCAGGCAGGTTTTGATGCAGTTAAATATTCAGCACAGGCAGCTGCAAAAACAATAAACTGCACACCCGAAGAAATTTTTGTTGCCTCTACAGGGGTTATTGGCGAACAGCTTCCTTATCAAAAAATCATCAATTATCTTCCAGAACTTTATTCGAAATTGGCTTCTGATCAATGGAAGGAAACAGCTCAAGCAATCCTGACTACGGATACATTTGCCAAAGGCTTTTCCCTTAAAACAGATATTGACAATATTCCTGTCACTATTCAGGGAATCGCTAAGGGGAGCGGTATGATCGCACCTGATATGGCCACTATGCTTTGTTTTGTTACAACTGACGCAAAATTGCCTGCTACTGTCTTACAAAAATTATTAAATGAAAAAGTCAAAACAACCTTTAATTCAATAACAGTTGATTCCGATACATCAACCTCTGATACCCTTCTTTTATTTGCCACGGGTCAGACCCCCAATACCGAAATCAATGATATTGATGACCCAAGATTAAGCAATTTTTCAAATGCCTTAGAAAAATTGTTACAAGAATTGGCTCTTTTGGTTATTAGGGATGGTGAAGGCGTAACAAAACTGATTGAAATCAAGGTTGAAGGTGCCGTTAACAATGAATCAGCTTTTAAAATCGGACAATCAATCGGTAACTCCCCTCTTGTGAAAACAGCAATAACAGGTGAGGATGCCAATTGGGGACGTGTTGTAATGGCGGTAGGCAAAGCCGGCGAACCAGCCGACCGTGACCTTTTGTCAGTGGCAATAGGTAATATTTGGGTTGCCAAACAAGGTGAGGTTTTATCAGATTATGACCAAGATAAAGTTAACAAGCATATGCAAGAACAAGTCATAAAAATTAAAGTCAACCTGAATCTGGGAGAGGGACACGCAAAAATTTGGAGCTGTAACCTAACACAAGGTTATATTGAAATTAACGGCTCTTATCTGCGTTCCTAATTTCTTTTATTTATTATCAATTGAATCGTTTTTTTATGAATACCCCTATTATCTCCGATTTTTCTGAAGAAGAAAAAAAAAGAATTCTAGCAAAGTCAGCACTTTTCAGTCCTCCGTCCTTGAAATTATCAGATGGAAGACAGGAACTTGTTGGACTTTCACGGGAAGAATTGGAAGAGGTCCTAATGGGTATGGGGGAAAAATCCTTCCGTACGAAACAGTTATGGCACTGGATTTATCATAAAGGTGTTACCGATTTCTCTTTGATGAGTTCAATCAGTAAACCCTTGCAAGCCAAATTGGCAGAACATTGTGTGATCAGCCGACCGGAACTGGTTATGCAACAGACCTCAAAAGATGATACCCGCAAGTTTCTTTTTCGCTTCAGGGATAAACAAGAAGCTGAAACAGTTTATATTCCCGATCGTCGAGAAGATCGTGGTGCTGTCTGCATTTCCTCACAGGTCGGATGTACGTTGTCCTGCCGTTTTTGTCATACCGGCACGCAAAATCTGGTTCGAAATCTTGGTGCAACAGAAATGATAGGTCAATTCATGGCGGCAAGGGATAGTTATAATGAATGGCCAACCCCGACCGCTGGAAGACCCCGTCTTCTATCAACCATAGTTCTGATGGGAATGGGCGAACCTCTTTATAATTATGACAATGTTGCCAAGGCAATGCGTATCGTTATGGATGATGAGGGAATTGGAATCTCTCGTCGCCGGATTACCTTGTCAACGTCCGGTGTAGTTCCCATGATGGATCAATGTGGAAGGGAACTGGCAATTAATCTAGCCATTTCCCTTCATGCTGTCAGGGATGATTTACGAAATGAGCTCGTTCCCTTAAATCGTAAATATCCTATAAAAGACGTTCTGGCAGCCTGCCGTCGATACCCTGCAGCAAGTAATTCACGTCGTATAACGTTTGAATACATTATGTTAAGGGGAATTAATGACAGTGAATCAGATGCACGTGAACTGGTGCATCTATTAAAGGGTATTCATGCCAAGGTTAATCTAATTCCATTTAATCCATGGCCAGGCAGTGATTACAAACCCTCCAAAACTGAACAGGTGCAAAAGTTTGCCGATATCATTATGCAGGCAGGTTATTCCTCGCCCATCCGCACCCCAAGAGGGCGTGATATTCTTGCAGCATGCGGACAATTACGCACTGAAAGTCAAAAAGCCAAAATTTCTAAAAATTTAAAACATAACGAAACAATTTCTGACTGACAACATTGTTTTAAAATCAAATAAAAATTGTGAAAATAATTTATTTAATCTTATTTTCACAATTTTTCGAAATAAATTAATTCACATGATTATATGAATTTATCATCAATAATTATAGACTTGAAAAATTTCTACCAGGCATAGGCTTCAGGTGCCTCACCCCCCATACCGGGCCAAATATCATTTAAAGTATATATTATTTTATCTGACAATGTAATGGAAAGCCCTTCAATAGCATTATCCAGCTGTGTTTCAGTACGAGGTCCAATAATCGGTGCTGTGACATCAGGTTGATATCTTAACTAGGCAAGGGCTAAATTTGCAGGAGTTATTTTAAGTTCAGCAGCAAGATTCTCATATTTTTCAAGTTGGTATCTTAATTTTTCAATTATTTTCAGTTCCTGTTCTCTAAAACGTCGCTCGCCATTTTTCTGTTTCGAGAGGACACCCCAAAGCAATCCACCTGCCAATGGAGAATAGGGAATAAATCCAAGACCATGATATCGACAGGATGGAAGGACTTCCAGCTCAACTGTAACGTTCTGTCAGATTATAGGGGCTTTGCTCAGAAACCAGTCCGTAAAAATGACGTTCCTTGGCCAATCCCTGAGCTGTGGCTATTTGCCAACCAGCAAAATTACAACTTCCTATATATAAAACTTTTCCCTGTTGAACCAATAACTCCATTGCCTGCCATATTTCCTCCCATGGAGTTTCTCGATCAATATGATGCATTTGATAAAGATCAATATGATCAGTTTTTAAGCGTCGCAAACTGTCTTCACACGCTTTTCGAATATGATAAGCTGACAAATGCCGGTCATTCGGCCCAAAATCCATAGGCTGGTAAACTTTGGTAGCCAATACAACCTTGTCTCTCTGACCGCTCTTTTTAAGCCATCGTCCAATAATTTCTTCAGAAATGCCATATCCCTTAGGAATTTCTGGCCATTGTAATCCTCCATAAACATCTGCCGTATCAAAAAAATTAATTCCTGCATCAATTGCCTTATCCATAATCATGCAGCTTTCTTTTTCATCCGTGACATCACCAAAATTCATGGTTCCAAGACATAAATCACTTATCTTCAGACCTGTTCTTCCCAAAAATCGATATCTCATGATAGCTCAATCTTTTTGTTTGCAATTTTAAATATTTTTGATTTTGCAGATAATGCAATTCAAATGAATTGGAATATCTAAACCCTGGGCGGTGTAATCGTCATAGGTTCCTTTGACAATGGAGGAATAATTCCATTTACAGGATGCGGTACATACGGTGCTTCAAGACTGTTTATTTCATTTTCTGTTAAAGAAAAATCAAGCGCCTTTACAGCCGTTGTCAAATGTTCAGCCTTTGTTACCCCAATAATAGGTGCCGTTACGTATTTTTTTGATAATAACCAGCCCAATGCGACATATGCACGAGGGACATGATGCAAGTTAGCAATCTTTGCGACAACCTCCACGACTTTTCGATCCTGCTGTTCTGCATCCTGATACATTTTCAAAGCAAAAGCATCATTTTGAGTACGTCGTGTAAATTCATCAAAATCACGAGTCAATCGTCCCCTTGCCATTGGACTCCAAGGAATGACACCAATACCTTGATCCGCACAAAAAGGCAACATTTCCCGTTCCTCTTCCCGATAAAGCAAATTATATTGAGGCTGCATGGAAACAAAACGTGTCCATCCATTTTGCCTTGCAATATGTTGCATTTTGGCAAAACGCCATGTTTCCATAGAGGATGCTCCAATATAGCGAACCTTTCCTGATTTCACGATGTCATGCAAGGCCTCCATGGTTTCCTCGATCGGGGTTCCATGGTCAAAGCGGTGAATTTGGTAAAGATCTACATAATCCATTTTTAATCGTGACAAACTGTCATCAATTGATTGAAAAATAGCTTTACGCGATAGAAAACCTGTATTAGGCGAATTCCGCCAAGGGAAAAAAGCCTTGGTCGCCACCACAATTTCTTCTCGCCGTGCCATATCATTCAATGCTCGCCCCGTTATTTCCTCTGAACTGCCTCCAGAATAAATATTTGCCGTATCAAAAAAATTAATTCCCGCCTCAATCGCCTGTCTAAAAAAAGGGCGTGCAGCAGTTTCATCAATTGACCAGGCTTGTGGCAACCGGTTGGGTTCACCGAAACTCATGCATCCCAAACATAATCTCGATACTTTAAGACCTGTACGACCTAGATTTATATACTTCATTTTTTTATCTCAAATATGATATGAAAATTATCGAAAATCATTTCTATTGTTTGATTTTCAAATAAATAATACGATAAAAAAAGCGTTGTATAATATCTTGATATTCCGTAATAATTACCTGATCCTGCAAATAATTTATGTTTACTTATAAAATCTGAATAATCATCAATTTGTCTAATCCATTATAATGACACTCAATCAGTCTTCAGACAGTCAAACCGAATTATTTTATCAAAAAATAATCAATATTCTTGAACGACATGTAAAAACAACGGGTGCACATACCACCCTGATTAAAGATCTCAAACTTTTTAGACAAGAGACACCTCGTCAAGCATGTGCCTGTTTTTATCAACCGAGTATCAGTTTGTTATGCCAGGGTACTAAACAGATAATTATTGATAAAAATATCTTTCCATACGACAAACATCATTTGCTCATTACTTCTCTGGACATCCCTACGAACAGCCAAATAATGGAAGCATCCCCTATTAAACCCTGTTTTGGAATTTCCTTAAATTTGGAACGCAATATTATTGCTGAGTTAAGTACACAAATTGATCTTAGGAATTCAAACAAAACGAAATGTAGCAGTGTATCTATTTGCAGTGTTAATGTATCCTTTTTGGAACCCATGTACAGGCTTCTATCCTTAATGGATGAGCCCGAAACCATTCCAGTTCTTGCCCCGTTAGTCATCAGGGAAATTTACTATCGACTGCTAACCAGCAATACCGCACCAATTCTTTTACAGATTATAACAACTGGTAATACAGGATCTAATATCAGAAAAGCAATCGAATGGCTTAAACAAAATTATTCTCAACCCTTGAAAATAAGCCATCTTGCCAGTGCTGTTAACATGAGCCCCTCAAGCTTGCATCATCATTTTCGCCAACTAACCGGAAAAAGCCCGTTACAATATCAAAAATGGTTACGCGTTCATGAAGCAAAACGTCTGATGATCAATAATAATCTTAACGCTGCCACTGCTTCCTATCAGGTTGGTTATGAAAGTCCCTCACATTTTAGTCGTGATTACAAAGCCATATTTGGCAAGTCTCCCCAAAAAGATATAAAAAATTTTAATCAAATATAGTTTTTCATTCCAGAATGTCATTCTTTCGTATAGCTCCACTAAAAAAATGCTTATTCAATTTCTAACAGTAATTTTGCCTGACTGGAATTATTCTCCTCATAGAAAGGTCCACGATGTCGATCCGTTTTAATACTTATCAACAACCGATTGGTCAAGCTCTTCCTTCATGGAAAAAAGCAAAGCTTCCCAAAAAAGAAACAATCACGGGACAATATTGCCGGCTTGAACGCATAAATGTCAGACAACATGCTTTGCAACTTTATGATGCCTTTTTTAACGGTACTGATAAAGGGCTATGGACCTATCTTTTATCCGGTCCGTTTAATGATTTTAATGAATATCGGGAATGGCTACTTAAATTAGAAAATATCAAGGATCCATTTCATTATGCCATTCTTGACAAGAATTCCAATCAAGCAATCGGTTCAATTGCTCTCATGCGAATAGATCCAACAAATGGTGTGATAGAAATTGGTAGCGTTATTTTTTCTGGACGATTAAAAAAAACAACAATGGCCACGGAGGCAATCTATCTTTTAATGAAATATGCATTCGAGGAACTTGGTTATCGTCGTCTTGAATGGAAATGTGATACCTTAAATGCACCCTCTCGTGCTGCGGCATTACGCTACGGTTTCACATTCGAGGGAATATTCCGTCAAGCTTTGGTTATTCATGGCCGTAACCGGGATACAGCATGGTATTCAATTCTTGATCTTGAATTTCAAAAACTTTCCAAGGCATTTAATGACTGGCTTGATCCTGACAATTTTGATTCTGAAGGAATTCAGAAGAAATCCTTACAAAAATTGATGAATTATTATGTTAAATAAAAACATGTAATCAAATCAATACACAAACATACCGATTGTTAAAAAAAGACGATGAGTTGTAATTACCGTCTAATTACAAGATGTAATAATTATTTTAAATATGACTAAGATCTGAAACTTTCGTTACAACCTCATACCTAACATCATCCATAATTTTAAAATGTGCCTTGCCACATTTAATTTTCAATAGCTCACTTTTAGATAGTTTTGATAAATCAACAACATCATTTCCTGTATTTTTAGTCTCCACAACAAAATATATCTTTGCATCATTTTCAAACACTAATGCCCAATCAGGGTTATAATTTCCAATAGGCGTTTTTATTTTGAACCAATTTGGAAGTTTAAAATAATATTTAACTTGTTCACTAGTCTCACACTCTTTAGCAAACTGATTTTCTGTTTCTGAATCTAAAGGAACTATATTTTCATAAATGGTTTTGCCAGTATTTGTGACCTGAAAAGAATTGTCATTCATATAGATTTCAAGTTCTTTACTATCAAACAGCTTCATTTCATATTCAGTAAGCCCAACTTTTTGATACCGAATACCATTTATCATTAATTCCTGCATTTCTCTAGAAATAACATCACAAACCTTATCAAGAAAATCTTGAGGATTTTTGGAAATATCACCAATTCGTTCAGATTTTTTCAATATCTCTAAAATTGTTGTCCTCGTCAGTTGAGTTTTATTTTCAATATAAGCAAATATATCAGGAATATTTTTAGCAATTATTTGAGTTTTATTACGATCACTTGCTAAATAATTAGTCTGGATACCTTCTTCATCAATATTCAAAGATACCTTTTCCATATAAAGAATAGGTTCTGTTATTTTAGGTAAAATTTTGATAGCTTCGACAACTTTGTCTATTAATTGATTAGTATCATAATGAACACGATAGGTTGTTTTATATTTAATCTTATTCCATATTGCTAAAAATAACGGGTCTGCCTGAAAATTTTTTTTATAAATAACCTTCGTTCTTTGTGCCCTATCTTTAATCCGGCCTTGAAAATTAACGCCACAATCTTCTTCAATCTCACTTTGTAAAGCTTTTGCGAAATCATCATAAGATTCATTGGCAATAACCGTCAGACGATTAATATTTTTATCCCGTATTCTTTTCCCATCTTTATCAACGGCCAATCTCAATCCTCGCCCTATTTCCTGGCGTTTCTTCATTTCAGAGGTTGTTTCATTCAGAGTACATATTTGAAAAACATTAGGATTGTCCCAACCTTCTCTTAATGCAGAATGAGAAAATATAAACCGTAACGGCTCGTTAATATCTAAAAGCTTCTCTTTGTCTTTCATAATCAAACTATAGGTATCATCATCAGCTTGTGTATTGCCCTTGGTATCTTTTAATATTCCTTTTTTATCTTGGGAGAAATAACCATTATGCAATCGATCAAGTTCCTTATCTGAAATATCTTTTTTATAACATTTCTTGAATTCCTCTCTATAAATTTCCTCAAACCAAAGTGCATACTTACCTTTTACTGCTTGATTCTCTTCATAGTCTCGATAATTAGATACTTTATCCATAAAAAATAAAGATAAGACCTTTATACCATCTTTGCTTAATTTGGCTTCTTTAGCCAAATGCTCTTTGATCGTTCTTCGAATTTGGAATCTTTTAATATCATCTTTTGCATCATTGCCGTTTTCCAGCCCCTTATAGAGAGTAATACCGTTAGAAAAGGTAATGTTTTCATCTTGTACATTCATCTCATTAAGAATATATCCATCTTTATAAACCTCTCTGTGATTGGATAATTCAAATAAATCATCACCAACCTTTGCAGAAATGGTCTTTTTCTTTACACCAACCTTATCATTCACATGAATAGTAAGTTTAACAGAACAACTGGTTTTGGCTGTCTTAAAATCACCGACAAAAACATAAGCATCATTAAAAGCTGCATCACTGTAAATGGAATCAACTTCAATTTGCTTAACCAACCCCAGATCATAAGCTTTTACCGGATCAAGCTGATAGACACTATTATATTGATGCTTATGGGTTGCGGAATATCGTAGATGACATAAACCGTTTAAGCTTTTAATCGCTTCCTTCCGCTTTTCTGTCTCCATATTCTGAGGTTCATCAATAATCACAACAGGAGAGGTTGCCTGAATATATTCAATAAGCTTATGGCCTGTTTCATTGATTTTATTGATAACATTCTGATCTTTAGCAAATGAATCAATGTTCATAACGATGATTTCTATATTATTTCTTTGGGCAAAATCTTTGATATCAACAGGTCGCTTACTATTATAAATAGTATAATTCAGAGGCTCTCTTGCATAAATATTCTGGAAATGTGCGTGTGTTATTTCAAGACTTTTCTGAACGCCTTCACGAATAGCTATAGAAGGTACAACAATAATGAATTTACTAAACCCATAATGGGCATTGAGTTCATATATCGTTCTTAAATAAACATAGGTCTTTCCTGTGCCTGTTTCCATTTCAACAGAAAAATCCATACTGTCTAACGACCGAGATTTTGCAATACCGTTCTTTTCTTGAATTTCCTGTAAATTTTGAAAGATTTGCTCTTTATCAATATCCAAATTATTTTTTACCGCAATAATTGGATCATTATTTCCATTTGAATATAGGTTAAACCCTGCTGTATGCTTAGATTGCCCTTTAAACAACTCAACCACAGCAGATATCGCAGTTTTTTGATACTCTAAATTCGCTTCAAATTCTAACTTCATAACCAAACCCTTAGATTGTTTCGAACTTGATATCTGCATCTTGCATTTGTAATGCGGTATTTGTCTTTAATTGATCGTTATTCTTGAAAAGTTTATCCAGGGCAATAACCTTATTGGGATTTTCTTGAAGAACATTCTCAATAATTCTTTCATTCACCTCTTCAAGAAGCAAAACAAGGATGTTTTCATCATGATTTTCTTGGTCTGATATAGAATAGATATGATTATGATGCTTGATATGACTATTTAAATCCTTGCCATTTTTAAGCATTAATTCGTAAACCATATTTTCTGTTGAAGCATCTTCCGCAATGGGATCAACGTGAAGATCTAATTGTTCATCAAGTTTTTCACTGGATATATCGGTTCGCCATTCTCTAAAGTTGCTATCAGAAACTTTTAAGACTTTGAATCCAATATCAAGCTGATCAATATTTTCTTTATCCTTATTGTCTTCCTTGATCTTTTTACCTGCTCTTCGAATGCGTTCCTTGGCAATATCAGCAATGGTCTTATATCCAGCTTTAAAGGCCTCTGACTTTTCATCACATATTTCTGGTAATTGAATAGAGATACATTTGCGATGACCTCCATCCTCAGCATTCAATTGCATCACCGCATGGGCTGTCGTTCCACTACCCGCAAAAAAATCTAGGATAATTGAATCTTTCTCAGCACTATCTACTAATTGTAAAGCTTTTAAAATTAATTTACATGGCTTTGAAAAATCAAATAATTTACACCCCATTAAATCTTCTAAATTTTTACTTGCTTCATCAGTAGTTCCTGCATCATTTCTGCCCCACAAATTTACTGGAACCATACCATTTTTCATTTCATCAAGAAATTTTTTTAATCTTGGATAAGTATTGTAACCATTCTTTCCCCAGTATAATTTATTTTCTTTTACGTGTTTTAAATATGTTTCTTTTTCATATTTCCACGCATGAGTAGGGTGCCTAACTTTTTCTTTCGTAAATGGATTTTCAATTTCATATACAAGATTAGGTCTTTGACTTTTTGTAGCAGGATTTACATAAGAAACGCTAGTCCAATCGCCTCTAATATCATTATCTGGATTGTCATATATTGAATCGGCTTTTTCATTTCTTTTTTCTCTGAGCTCTGATAGTAACTCACTTCTTCTAAAACAAAATAAATACTCTACTAAACTAGCAAACATTTTAGAATTGTTACTTCTTGTAAACCTTTTTTCCCAAACTATACAAGCAACAAAATTTTCCTCTCCAAAAATTTCGTTCATTAACAAACGTAAATTATGAACCTCATTATCATCTATAGAAATGAAAATGACGCCATCATCTCTAAGTAAGTTCTTGGCAAGATATAATCTTGGCATCATCATGTTAAGCCAATTGCTATGATATTGCCCATTTTCTTTCCTGTTTTTCTTAAAAACAGAATTTTGTATTAAATATCCATCCTCATCTTTATCCCCCACATTTTTTTGATAGTCCTCAAGGTTTTCTTTGAAACGGTCCGGGTAAATAAAAGAGTCATTACCCGTGTTATACGGAGGATCAATATAAATCATCTTAACTTTGCCAAAATAACTTTTTTGGAGTATTTTCAAAGCTTCTAGGTTATCGCCCTCAATGAATAAATTCTCTGTCTTATCAAAATCAACGGATTCATTTTTGTCTGGGGAGAATGTTTTAGATGTCGGTTCTTGCAATACTTTATAAGCATTACTCTTACCCGCCCAATTCAAAACATAACGTTCATTTTTAATATTAATATCTTCTCCCAAAGATAATTTTAGCTTTTCCCAATCAACCCTACCTTCCGTAAAAACCTCTGGCAGTAATTGTTTTAGTTGTTCTAATTTTTCTTGTTGCGGAGACAAAGAATTCTTCATTTAAATAATTAACCCTTTAATAAAAAATCCCCTTATGAATGGAGAATTTTTTAAACAAACTTGATTGTATACTAATTTTTTTACTACAATATATATCCGGTTTGAATTCTACATACAAAAATAGCTTAATTTAGCATCAAAACACAAATTAAACATGTTTTAGTATTATAATTATACAGATTTAAAATCAGCATAATTTTATAAGATTATTTAAATCAATTCAAAATGTTTATACTCGTTTTTTGTCTAGTTTTTGGTGATTTTATGCGCTTGAAAGTAAATCAGCTATTTTCTTAATCTTATCAATTTTTAAAGAAAAAATACAATCAACAAAAATAAACCATAGTTTTCCATTAATTTATTTAATAAAATCAATAACTATCCATTATAATGATGAAAATTATACTATGATTGTAAACCCGAAACGTGGACTTCTTTTTCTTATACAGACAAGTTTTAAACCTTTACTCATTTTATTTATTTGGGACATGCTAGTCGTCATTGGATATAAAATTTTTAATCTACACTGGTTTGATCAATCCGCATTACCAACCGCCCTGATTGGATCTGTGCTCGTCCTTTTTATGAATTTCAGAAACAATACGGCATATAATCGATGGTGGGAGGCACGTATACATTGGGGGTCAGTCACAAATAACTGTCGATCATTTGCCAGACAATGCATAAGTATTCTCGATAGCAAACCCGAGCTTATATATGCCATGGCCGGATATGCATACAGTCTATCCTATCATTTAAGAGGTAAAAATTCCCTGACCAGCTATAATGTTAAAAAAATATTGCCCCATTCCATTCAAACCTATATTAAAAATCAGCGCAACCAGCCTAATGGCATTCTCGTTCAGATCGGCTATATGGTAACCCAGGAAAGCCGCCAAAAAAATATTGACGGTGCCCTTCACTCTCAAATCGACAGAATTTTATCTGACTTGGCCAATGCACAAGGTGCCTTGGAAAGAATTAAAAATACACCCTTATCAATCCAGTTTTCCACCCTGCCCCGTTTACTAAGTGAAGTTATCTGCATCATTCTTCCTTTTTCAATGGTGGATACACTTGGGTGGATCACACCATTAGGGTCCGCACTTGTGGGTTTTTTATTTTTGGCTCTGGACCGAATTGGAAATGATTTGCAAGATCCCTTTGATGAAAGTCCGCATTCCTTGCCCATGTTAACAATGTCACGCAGCATCGAGATCGATTTGCTTGAACAAATCAATCAATCTTCTCAACGCCCTATTCCTTCCATTAACGGAATTCAATGGTAAATTAAAATAAAATACCTATATATACACATTATATAAAATTTTGCCTTTTCTAAAATATCAAATGACAATTTATCCTGAATATGGTATAGTATATTAAATGAGTGTATTGAAAAATTCTTCCAAAGGTGGTGTAACCGACGAAATGGCTCAAGCAGCCGTCGCAGAAACCGCCGCACAACAATCCAATAGTAAAACCTCTTTTCCTTTTCAAGAAGGCGATGCCATTGTCTATGCTGCACATGGTGTAGGCCGAATTGATCGTATTGGCGTGGAAGAGATTGCAGGCACGAAACTGGAAATGATCCAGATCTCTTTTCCAGATAATCAGATGACCCTGCGTATCCCTTTAGATAAAGCAAAAAAAGCTGGATTACGCAAAATTGCTTCCCGTGAAATTGTCGGAAAAGCCATGTCAATTATTAAAAGCAAGCCGCAAACCAGCAAAGGTATGTGGGCAAGACGGGCTTTGGTTTATCAGGAAAAAATCAATTCTGGTGATCTGATGCAGATTGCTGAAGTTTTAAGGGATCTACGCAGAAATGCTGACAGTCTCGATGGCAGTTTTAGCGAAAGAAAACTATTTGAAGCGGCTCAAGACCGTTTTGTAACCGAGGTGGCCGTTTTGGAATCAAAAAAACCAGAAGACGTTCTCAACGAATTAACAAACGTGATGAAAACAGCTTAGAATTTATCAATTGATCATTACAATTACAATGAAAGGAGAGTTACTCTCCTTTTTTTTCATGTCTTTATTTATAATAAATGAATATATAATGACATTTTGTTATCCTTTACAAATGATATTAAACGAGTATGATAAAAGGCTTATTAACTATTTATAAAGGTTATTAGAACCTGAATAATTTTTAGATTGTCAAAAGCGTATACAAAATGTTTTTTCAAAAAAAATCGATTTCTGCCTCTCATAATACATCCAATCAAAATTTGATTGCTCAATTAACAAAAATATCTGGAAGCAGAAACGTTATAACTGACCCATCCAAAATGGGATTATATTGTAATGGTTTTCGATATGGATCAGGGAAAGCAATCGCAATTGTAACGCCAGAGCATATTTTGGATCAGTGGAATGTTGTCAAGGCCTGTATAGAATCAAATGTAATAATTATCATGCAGGCCGCCAATACTGGATTGACCGGTGGATCTACCCCCGATGGCAATGATTATGATCGTGACATTGTCATTATTAACACCATGAAAATGAAAAAAATTTATGTGATTAATAATGGTGAGCAGGTAATATGTCTTCCCGGGGCGACTTTAAATGAACTTGAACAAAAATTAAGGCCCTATCATCGTGATCCTCATTCTGTAATCGGATCATCTTGCATCGGTGCTTCAGTTCTTGGAGGAATAAGCAATAATTCTGGTGGAGCATTGGTTCAGCGAGGCCCCGCCTATACCGAGATGGCCCTTTATGCCCAATGTAACAAAGAGGGTAAATTAGAACTTGTTAATCATCTTGGCGTTGAGTTGGGTAACACACCTGAGGAAATTCTGGGACGACTTGATCACGGTAATTTTGATCATGAATTGATAAAACAATCTGATAAATGCTGTTCAGACCATCATTATAGGGATCATGTCTGCGAAGTTGATGCCCCTACACCCGCCCGTTATAATGCCGATCCCAATCATTTATATGAAGCCTCTGGATGTGCCGGTAAACTCTCAATTTTTGCTGTACGCCTTGATACATTTCCACAGGAAAAGGAAACAAGAGTTTTTTATATCGGTACAAACGATCCAAATGATCTTACCAATATTCGATATAATATGCTCAGCAAGAAAATAGTTCCCATATCCGGTGAGTATATCCATCAAGATGCTTACAATATTGCCGCTATTTACGGAAAAGATACATTCATTTTTATAAATTGTCTGGGTACTGCACATATTCCACAATTATTCTCCCTGAAAAACAAATTTGATTTTATTACAAATAAAATCCCGTTTTTCCCAAAACATTTCAGTGACAAGGCAATGCAGTTTTTTAGCAAATTATTTCCCCAGCATTTGCCGGAACGAATGAACGAATATGCAAAAAAATATGAACATCATTTGCTATTGAAAGTGGGCAAAAAAGAAATTGAACCTGTTCGTTCCCATTTAAAATCTTATTTTAAGGAAAAAACATCGGGAAGCTTTTTTGAATGCAATGCCGAAGAAGGTCGCAAAGCATTCCTGCATCGCTTTGCCGTAGCAGGCGCTGCTGTTCGTTACAGGAATGTCCATACGGATACGGTTGAAAATATTCTGGCCATTGATGTTGCCCTACGCCGTAATGATAAAGAATGGGTGGAACATTTGCCTGAAGAAATAAAAGAACCAATTCTCCATAAATTATATTACGGTCATTTCTTTTGTCACGTTTTTCATCAGGATTATATTATTCAAAAAGGATATGATGTATTTGCACTTGAAGAAAAAATGTTGAGAATTCTTGATCAAAGAGGAGCGGAATATCCCGCTGAACATAATGTCGGTCATCTTTACCCAGCCAAAGATCCTTTGAAGAATTTTTACAAAGATCTTGATCCTTGCAATACTTTCAATCCTGGCATTGGAAAAACTAGCAAATTAAAAAACTGGAAAGAATAACAGCTTTAAGAAAAAAAGACGCTTGAATAATCATACTGTTTCAAAACATATTCAAATCATCTTTTTTTAATGTTAAATAAGCGAATTCCTGATTAGTTTATAAATTCTTGATATCAAATTAAAATTAATATTTTCTAATTTACCTTAATAATCAAACTCATAAAGCAATCCCACGTTACTACCTGGATCATTATCTGGGGTAACAAATCTTGAATTGTCTTTTCCCGTACCAACCGTTGCAGTAGCTTTCAAGTGTTTGGTGATATCAATCTGCATCTCGGCCTGTGTACCTGCATTCCCTGTAGATTGTTTGGCACCAATATAAACACCTTTTGCCACATACTTCCCTGCCGCAACACTTGCCCCATTATTGGAGCCTCCATTTTCATTGCTACGACTCCCCCCTCCTAAAGAAAGTCGATCCAATCCAAGGCTTTTTCTCACGGTACCCAAGGGATCAATCCCTGCACTTTGTCCACCCAACGTTGCCAATGCCAATCCTATTTCTGCCATTTGGGTTGCCGAAAGACTTTGTGAATCAACACCAAATAATAGAATGGCTAGAACCCTGTCTTGTGACAATGGAGGGGAAGAGGTTAACGTGATTTTGGGTGAACTTGCAAAACCTGTAATCAATAATCTGGCCGTGTTTCCTTCAACCGTTTTTTTTACCTCAAAATCCAGAGAGGGATCAATCTTGCGATCTACATTACTTCCCTGAAACCCGATCACACCCCTTGTGAAATCCAATGATATTCCTGAAAGATCAATATGACCGTTTTGCATTTTCATTCCCCCCGCAACTGAAGGCGCATCAGCTGTTCCAGTGATATGCAATGCGCCTGCCATATCTGTAAACAGTCCGAAACCTTGAACCAAGATTTGACCGGCAGATTTAATGGTTAAATCCAAACCGATAATGGGTCCTGGAAGATTTGGCCTGCTTTCTGTTTCAATCTTGTCACCTGGACGAATTACTTTTAATGGAACAACAGAACTTGAAATAGAATGCGGTATATTAATCTCGGCATGTTTGATCCGAATTATTCCCTTCATATCAATTTTTGATTTTGCCATTCCACTAACATCGATATCGCCATCAAGAATGGCTGTCAACAAATCACTAACCAATGGACGGGCATTTTTCATATTCATATGCAAGCTTACCGGAATACCCGGTTGAAAAACTCCAATTTGTCCATTGGCATATATATCCCCATGTCCCGCCTTGGCAGTAAGTGATTCAAGGGTTATATGATCTTTTTTCCCGACAAGCTTTGCCTGTATATCCTGAATACTTGTCCCTTGTGCGTAATCTCTAAAACTTCCTTTGAAAAGCTGTACAGTTCCATTAACAATCGGTTCCATAAAACTACCCGCAATTTGCATGGCAAGATTGATATTGCCCTTGACTTGCTGACCATAGGCACCCGCAATCGCATTTCCCAATCCCAAATCAATTTTCCCTTCGAGATTCAAATCCATCTTACCATTTGAATTTAAAGGTATTAAACCATTCATATTCAAATCAAATTTCTTTCCCATCTGTAAATGCGTATGCGTTTGGGCATTTTTACCCATCAAATTTGTCCGAGAAATCAATTGTGCAACAGGTAGAGAGGCGGCTTCTCCTGTAAGCATTTTAATATTCGTTGCATTAATTTGAATTGAACCTGTGGGTTTTTCCAACGTCCCTTTTAACCTGGCCTGGGCATCCAAGGTTCCATTAGCCTGTAACTGAAGTAAAAAAGGTTTTAAAATGGCAGGAGTCACATTTTGAATACTAGCATTCAAATTTAATGTTGGCATAATTACTCCAGCCAAATCGATAATGGCCAAGGGCGCATTTGGAGGAGCCAAGGTTAAACGAAAATGATCTATGGCTATTTTCTCCCCAAAATCCACCTTGGCTGGAGCAGTCAGGTGTATATTTTCACCTTTTGCCAATGCATTTAGTTTTTGCAAAAAAACATTTTTTTTCTTCAAATCCAACACTAGTGCTGTATCAAATGCACCTTTACTTTGCATTAATGAAGGAAAATCAGCATTTGCCACTACTTTCAAGTTATCGATAAAACCATTGGCACTTAACCGGATATTACCTTTTGCCTGTGGAAGCTGAAAATCCGAAATTTGCGCTTTTAAATTGATTAAGGATTTGTCTAATGGATGATCAATATAACCCGTTAAAAGCAAATTATTGAACCTGTAATTAGGCATATTCACTTTGCTGCTTGCATTAACGAATAATTTTTGGTTTGTATGCGGTGAGGAATGGATTTGTAAGGCAAGATTGCCTTCAATATTCTGTCGAACCAATTTTTTAAAATCGGCCAGTCGAGTTATTTTTATATCAAGGTTACCATTAGGAATTATATTTTTACCGGAAATACAAAAATCAGCGAGACCATTCAAGGATCGCCAATTCAATTTTCTTAAATTAAAATAATAATTATCAGTATTTTTCTTTTTACTTGCCAACAGTTCCATTTCTATCGGTGAACGGTCAAGATTTCCATTCAAGGATACCAAAAGCGTTGGTAGCGCAAATAAATGATTCAGCTCAGCCTTCATTTTTAAATCGCTTGGCGCTATTGCATAATCTCTTTTTGATGATGTTTGAAATTTAGTGGCCATTTCAAATTTCAAACCCAGATCTTTCAAAGATCCATCAGCTTTTAAAACCGCCTTTCCCTGACCCGTCAATAACGGGGAAAGTGCCATAAGATTATCTATATTAAGATTAACAACCGCCCTGACCTGTTGATCCAATAAATGTCCATTACCTTGAATTGATAAATTTTGACCTGATATTGTCAAATTATCCAAATAGATATCAGGTTTTTCTTTATGGAAAATACGTGCATGAATGCCAAGATGTCCCTTGGATCCAACCATATTTACTATTTCAGGTAATCCTTGATTGACCTGTATGGGACCATCCAAATCAAATAAAATTGGATTATCTGCATGCTCTGGCATTGTAAAAGCAAGATTGAATACTGATTGACCTCCCAACCTAACACCTGTCAATTCGGCTATATCACTTAAATGTGGTAGAGCCAGATCAATTGATCCTTTTAAGACAGGGTGAAAAAAGATATGTCCCACAGCCTTCACAAGGTCATGTTGAACTCGAAAATCAATTGATTGTTCAGGTTCATTTATTCCATATACAGCATCTGCTATAATTGGGACTTTGGCAAACATCATTGGATGTTTTCCGGGAACACGCAACCCCTCTGCAATTAAATGTATATGGGCTCTATCGATTTGCCTTGAATTTATGGCTTGCAAATCATCATTTTGCTCTCCCGAAAAAGAAACAATAAGATTATTCAAAAACGTTTTACCAGCCGCTAGATTGACCAGTTTGAATTTTCCCTGACCGATTGGTTTTGTCAATAATCCAGTCAATCTGGCATCTAGATCCCATCCATCCCAATGAATTTGCGGATTCAAGGTCACTGCTGGAGAATGACCGGATAAATCAACATTCATTTTTGAATGATTAAGGTCAATATGTCCATTTTCCCTTAAATACGTCTGATTTGATTTCAGTTCCATTTTTGTATTCAATGAATCAAACGGTCCATCAAGCGACAAATTAAATGATAAGGGAGTTAATTGATCGGACTTTAATAAACGTTCAAGAATTCCATCTGGATTGGATTTTGCCAAAAAAGTTAACTGTCCTTTTGAAACCTGATGATTTTTAACTGTTAACTTCAAGGAAAGATTTGTTGATTTATTAAGTTCTTCACCATCAAGCTCCAGATTTGTGTCAGGCAATGCATTCAGTTTAAATTCATCTAGAAAGAATAATATATTAGAAGTCGATAGTTTTCCGTTAACCTTTAAATCTAACGTTTTTGAAAAAATTGTCTGAGCAAGATGCAATTTATTAATTTGTAAATGGTTAATCGAGGCAAACAACCATAAAAATGACAAATCGGATGATGTGGAATATGATGCGTCTGGTGATTGTGTGGATTTTGGTAAATCCTCAATATCAATTTCTTCAGCCAAAAGACTTTGAATAAATAATTTTTTATACAGTAATTCAAAAAAAGACCAATCAAGTTTGACTTTTTTTAATATTAACCACGGTTTATCCGTTGATGGCAATTTTTTCAACGTGATTTCTTCAACAATCAGATGATTAGGAAAATTCCCGTGAATTCCCTTAACATTTATGGAATGATCGGTCCAAACATCAATTTTATCTGAAAGAAATTCTTTTCCACTCTGCGTATTAAGATAAATGAATAATGCAAAAACCATAGCTACAAGCAATATGAGTATGCTTGCCAGAAACCATAATATACCCTTGATTATAGAATATTTGACTTTTCTAACCTTTATATTCCTTGATACTTTGTCAATGGATTGCTTCTTTTCAGGTTCCTTACTAGATTGAGACATTAAAAAGTTTCCCCCAAACCTATATAAACTTCGAACCGATCTCCTCGATATGGTCGCTTAACGGGTACTGCGATATCTAAACGTATGGGCCCCATGGGCGTATAATATCGAAATCCACCACCAACACCTACCTGAACCTTCCCCTCAAAAGGCATACTGTCACTGCTGACCTGACCGGCATCAATAAAGGCTTGGGCACCAAATTGTCCAAGTATTCTTTGCCGGAATTCAGCCGTTCCCGTATCCATTGCCTTTCCCCCTTTTGCATATTTACTCCCCTTAAATTGAGGACCGACACCCTGGAAACGGAATCCTCTTACAGTTGAAGTACCTCCTGCGTATAAACGTTGGTCAGGAGGAAGATTCATTCGTGAGGCCCCTTGAATACTGCCAATGTTTCCACGAAATGCAAAAATTGAACGACCAGGTTTCGTTAATCCCAGATGCGTTAAATCAAAATAGGTAGAGGCTGTTCCTTGCATGATTGCAAAAAATATAGTCTTGTCTCCAAAAGATTCCGTCGGCGTTATAGATACAGACGCTTTCATTCCGTGATCTGGAGACATCATTGGATTGACCAAGTCCGTTCCATCATATGCCGCACCCAGTGGAAGGTTGATCATGGTATAATTGTTTCTTTCACCTCGCTGAATAATATGTTCTTGTATTCCACCCAAATAAGCTGACATGCTCCAGCGTTTACCAAATTTTCTTGTCATTCCAACCTTTGCAAGAAACGCTGTTTGATTATACGAGTACAGCTTCTGTTTTACAGCTTCAATACGTGCATTAAAATCCTGGTTACGATGTCCAAAATCAGGTTTGGTAAAATCCGCATACACATCATATCCCAGTCCCCGTTGGGCTGTTCCTGCTATACCCGTCGCTATGGCTGCCAATTTTAACTGTTCGGCATTACCAAATATGTTATGATGCGTCCATTTTGCACCTAACCTTCCTCCAAGATCCGTCGAATATCCCGCTTCAACACTTACGGTTCTTCGTTTAGCCTCCTTAAAGGTTATGGTTAATGGTATTCGACCCGATTGATCAACATGATCTGCAACGTGCATATCAATACTCGAAAAAACACCAGTTGAAGAAAGATCCATGCGTGCGTTTTCAATGGTTGAGGGTTGATATAACTGTCCAGCATGCAATAACAACCGGCGACGAATATATTTCGCGTTGACCTTTTTCAAACCTTTGAAATCGATATCACCTATGTCCACTACAGGACCCATATTCATACCAAAAACAACATTCAAGGTTTTATTGTCTGGATGCAGATAGGCAACGGGCTCTCCCATTTTAGCCAAGGCATGTCCCTCTTCCTGCAACCCCTTGATCAGTTTGTCCCGAGCGGCAACGATATCAGCGGAAACGGCAGGATCACCAATTTTCAATCCGAATTCCCTTTGCTGCTTAGCTGATAACTGGATGATTTCATTTTTTTGTAAGTTCTTGAACTCTAACTGACCTATGCGATATTGGGATCCCTTTTGGATATGAACAATAATGATAACATCCTGCTGGACAGGCACTTTATCAATAAAATTTGGTAAATCCGTACTTGCACCATCAATTATTCCATTGGCAATGATATCTTTTTCATGTTTGAATATATCATCGGATTGCTCTCTTTTATTCAATTTTACATTTTTTTGATTATGTAACGCAGCCGCAGTTCCAACCTTGATACTGATTTTCGCATCATAATATCCGAAACTGTCCATAGCATTTTTAAAACGGGCATAATCACTTTTAATTCGACCAGCCAACGCAAACGCATTTACAGCATTTGTTTTTTGTAAAGTAACCAAATTGGATGTGTTTGACAAAACTTTATCAATTGTCTCATTTCCTGTTGAATATATTTTCACTCTATAATATTGAGGATCTGCAGCCACTCCCTGCTTAAAACAGCTCAAAATAAATAACACTATGAATATGAAATAATCACGAATGCCTAATTTTCTATTATCACCTTTATATTGTATGGATTTTTCGTTTTCAAACCAAAACCACAAAGATGACAAAACGCATATTCCCTATAGTATACTGAATAAAATTGGATTTTATAAAAAGTATTTTCTTTTATAAAAATTAAAGGAACTCTTCAAAAGAAAAATACATTAAAATAAAAAAACGCCAAAAATTTGGTAAATTATTTTAAATTTTTCTTTATGAATAAATCTTGTCGTTACACATATTTTCAGATAACAATTATAAAGCCCGTGATTATTACTTTTATATTACAATACTGAGAAAACTGTATTTTATTTTTTGTTAAAATTATGAATTTTGTTATTTATGTTATCCAAAATTAAGAATATTATTCTTCAGTCAAATAATAAAAAAATTAAAGATAGGTCACGTATAGGTTTCAATTCATTATTTGACAATAATGAAAATGCAGTTAATACCTATAATCCTAAATTTTTGAAAAAAATTAGGGCAATACTCAGAATCTTCACCATTTTGGGATGGACTGGAATGGCTATTCCAGTACAATCAATCTTTGTCAAACTCCCTGGAAAATTAAAAACCAATTTTGCAAGGTATTATTGGTATATTGTGGGAAAATTACTGGGGCTACGCCTTCATACCTTCGGCAAGATTATTGCCTTGGACTCAAAAAAAGGACAGGATCGTCCAATCTTATACATTGCCAATCATTGTTCATGGCTGGATATCGTCACTATAGGCGGATTATTGCCTGGATGTTTTGTTGCAAAAAAGGAGGTCGGAACCTGGCCTCTTATCAGTATTTTATGTAAACTTGGCCGCGTTTCCTTTGTCAGCAGACAACGACACTCAACAGCTAAAGAACAAATTGAACTACAATCAAGATTAAGAAACAATGATAGCCTAATCTTATTTCCAGAAGGCACCTCTTCTGATGGATCGCATTTATACCCTTTTATGTCCTCTTTTTTTGCATTGGCAAAACCCCATGGTAAGAACACCACAACTTATAAAACACCCATTATTCAACCAATCTCAATTACATATGATCGTTTGGACATGTTACCTGTCAACAGGTTCACCCGACCCATTTACTGCTGGTATGGTGATATGGAATTGGCACCACATTTATGGAATCTCAGTCAATATTCCGATATGCATGCATCCGTTATTTTTCATGATCCTTTATATCCAGAAAATTTCAAGACCCGTAAACATCTTGCGCAGGAAACCTGGGATATTATTGCCAAGGGTACTGTTGCATTAAGATCAAACCATTCTAAAGATGAAATAAAGAAAATAATTTAATATTTTCTATCCGATAAAATATGAATTACGATTTATCATACCTGTATTAAATTATATAAATGTTAATGAACTAATTCAATTTTTTCTTGCAACATTTCTTGATATACAAAATATTAATTCATATTTAAATAATAAAAACCTTTTACTTATCTTCAATTTGAATATTAATTTTCATATATTAATGGATAAATAGCTTGTATCTATTCCTGTCTTTTTATAAAAAGTGTATTTTATTGTAATTCAAAAATATCCTAATACCAAGGCCAAATCCTGATATGGTTCAACGAGACTTTACTTTGACAAATGCAAATTTAGATAATGAAACATCACGGCGATATCTGCATATAATCACATGGGGATGTCAAATGAATGTTTATGACAGCAACCGAATGGTCGATTTGCTGCGTCCATTAGGATACAAAGTAACGGATAAAGCTGAAAAGGCGGATGTTCTCATTCTTAACACTTGCCATATACGCGATAAAGCCACTGAAAAGGTTTTTTCAGAACTAGGACGTTTGAAACAGATAAAGGAATATCGTAATCAGCTGGGGAACCCCACCCTTATAGCAGTGGCTGGATGTGTAGCTCAGGCTGAGGGGAATATCATTCTTCAGAGGGCTCCCTATGTTGATATCGTGTTAGGTCCTCAAACTTATCACCGTCTTCCAAAAATGATTTTGGAAGTGGCCCGGCAATCGGGGAATATAATCGAAACCGATTTTCCTGTTGAAAGCAAATTTGATTTTTTGCCCATACCTCAGGAAAATACAGGTTACAGTGCTTTCTTAACAATTCAAGAGGGATGTGACAAATTTTGTTCATTCTGTGTTGTTCCCTATACACGTGGTGCCGAAGTCAGTCGTCCAGTTCAGGCAATTCTTGATGAAGCTACTCATCTTTGCAGTATTGGCGTAAAGGAAATCACTTTACTGGGTCAAAACGTCAATGCCTATCATGGAGAGGGTCCTGACGGAAACATTTGGAATCTGGCTCGTCTCGCAGAAAAACTTTCAACATTACCAGAATTAAGCCGTATTCGTTACACTACTTCCCATCCAAGGGATATGGATGACAGCCTTATCAACGCACATCGTGATTTACCTGCGTTAATGCCATTTCTGCATTTGCCGGTTCAGTCCGGATCAGACCGTATTCTCAAGGCCATGAACCGTGGGCATACAGCTGATGAATACCGTAAGATTATTGATAAATTGCGCAAGGCACGTCCTGATATTGCTTTATCTTCAGACTTTATTGTCGGTCATCCTGGTGAAAACCTGAAAGATTTTGAAGATACCATGCAGCTTGTCCGTGACGTTCAGTTTTCACAAACTTTTTCCTTTAAATATTCCCCCCGACCCGGAACGGCTGCCTCTATTTCCATGAATCAGGTTAGGGAAGAAGAAAAAGATGCTCGTCTTCAGGCCTTACAGGCTTTGTTAAGAGAACAGCAAGATCAATTTAACCAGAATACGGTCGGACGTACCATTCCCATCCTTTTTGTTGGTAAAGGTCGAAAACAAGGTCAGATAACGGGAAAATCCCCCTATTTGCAAGCGGTTCACATTCAGGGTGACACATCGCTAATCGGTCGGGAATGTCAAGTTAGAATTGATAAATCTTTGACAAATTCGCTTTCAGGAACATTAGTTTAAAAAGGAACCATTTTGAATAATAAAGTTTCCCTACAGATTTATCCCATTCTTTTATCAGAAGAAGTAAAAAACGAATCTTTTTTAAAAACAACCCTGCAATTTCCTGACAATTTATTACTGGCTCAAATGTTGGGAGATCATGACCGCTATTTGGTTCAAATTGAAAACGAACTTCAGGTCACCATGGGTTGTCGGGGAAACTATCTGGTCATTGAAGGGGATATCCAACAGGTTGAACTTACCAAAACAGTAGTAAGCAATCTGTATCAACATATATATACCCATAATGAAATTAACTCTACCATCGTTAATAATTTCATACGCATGGCCTATAACGGACTTTTATCCATTCTTTATCCATCAAAACAAAATGAACCTCCTGAATCCATGGAACTCAAACAACCAGAATCAATTCCAACAATTTCTGTACGTAAAGGTACCATTTCACCTCGTACAACGGGACAGGCAAACTATTTGAAAATGCTGGCAAGAAATGAAATGGTTTTCGGAATTGGCCCTGCTGGAACAGGAAAAACATTTCTTGCTGTAGCCCAGGCAGTTTCCATGCTTTTATCTGGTCAGATTGATCGTATTATTCTATCTCGTCCCGCTGTAGAGGCTGGCGAGCGATTGGGGTTTCTGCCTGGAGATATGAAAGACAAAATTGACCCATATCTTCGTCCCCTTTACGATGCTCTATACGCCATGATGCCAGGAGATCAAGTTGTCAAAAGACTGACCAGCGGGGAAATTGAAGTGGCTCCTCTTGCCTTTATGCGAGGTAGAACACTTGAACATGCCTATATCATACTTGATGAAGCCCAAAATACCACTCCTGCTCAGATGAAAATGTTTTTGACACGGTTAGGGGCTGGTTCACGAATGGTCATAACCGGTGATCTTAGCCAAATTGATCTGCCCCCCATGATCAAATCAGGATTAAAGGATGCAATTGATACGTTACAGGGTGTTTCCGGTATTGAGATTCTTCGTTTCAAGGCGGAAGATGTTGTCAGACATCCTCTTGTTAACCGTATTGTAAGGGCTTATGACAAACAGTCAGCAAAATTAAAAATATTTTCCGAGAATAAATCCTAGAAAGAAATTTCCTGATGACATCCCTCTTCCGGCAATATCGATATCAAATTCTTGATTTTCTTTTTAGTGAAGTAGTAATTATACAAGACAAGAGGTGGTATAAACTGATTCCTGATCTCAAGGAATTGATATACCGTATTTATACCCTGCAACCTTTTGCTGAACAAACCACGCTTTGTTTTGCCAATGACCAGACAATACAAAAATTGAATTGCCAATTCAGGAATAAAAATAAGCCTACAAATGTTCTTACTTTTGAGCATCCAGATCCCCAATCCTATGGAGGGGACATTATTCTTGCCCTGGAAACCATTCAAAAAGAATCCCGTCGAGCCCGAAAACCAATGCGCCATCATTTGACACACCTTATTTTTCACGGCTTATTGCATTTAAAGGGATATGACCACCTTAAATGTAATGAAACAAAAACCATGGAAATGAAGGAATCCTATCTTTTAAATAAAATCGGGATCCCGAATCCCTGGAAAAACTCGTCTTTTGGGAGTATATAGCCATGTTTCGTGCGCCAAGTAATAATGCGCCGAATAATACCGCATCAGAACAGTCACAATCAAATACAAAGCCAAACCGTTACAAATCTTTTTTTAAACGTTGGTTCCATCAAAGACATCAGCACAATTTGCGACAATCAATTGTCAACCTTGTAGATGACAGAAACAATCATTTACCTACAATTCCCGATGACAACAAGGAGGAATTCAATCCGCATGAGCGATTACTGATCTCCAATATATTGAGATTGAAAGATAAAACGGCTGATGATGTAATGATACCAAGGGCTGATATATTTGCCATTGATGATTCAATCAATTTCAAGCAGGCACTGGAAATTATGCAGCATGAAAATCATTCCCGAGTTCCTGTCTATCATCAGGAATTAGACAATATCCAGGGGATGTTGCACGTTAAGGATCTAATTTCCTATATTGGACACAGTGAAGATTTCGATTTTGGTAAAGTCATTCGACAGCCCCTTTTTATCGCACCTCAAATACCAGTTCTTGATCTCCTGCTACAAATGCGTGTACACCGGATTCATTTGGGGCTGGTAATTGATGAGCATGGCAGCATTGATGGATTGATAACGATTGAAGATCTGGTGGAAACAATCGTGGGCGATATTGCTGATGAACATGATGAACCTGAGGCCAACATGATTATCGAACGGGGAAACAATACGCTGGATGTGGATGCAAGAGCACATCTTGAAGATCTTGAGGAAAAAATTGGAACATTCTTGACCGAAGAAGAAAAAAATTCAGATATGGATACGTTGGGTGGACTTGTTTTCCATCTGGCTGAACATATTCCGACCAAGGGAGAGGTATTAACTCACCCATCTGGATTGATATTCAGGGTTCTGGAGGCTGACCCGCGACATATACGTCGTCTGCGAATGCATATCCCTCAGAACTGGTCTTTACCCACATCCAACGATTCAGACACCCTATCAGAAACCAATTCAAACAATATATAACCCTGATTATCAAACAGGGTTCATATCACTCTATAATTTTATAGCTTTCCTTTTAATCCGTTCATCAACCTCTTGTTCCCAAGGAGGATTGGCTCCACGCCGTTCACAAATCATTGCCGCAGCAACCGATGCATATTTTAAGGCTTTGGTAATTTCAGCAGGCGTAATAGTCTTAATTTTGTCAAGTGTCAAAAATCCATTTTTTTGTAAATAGGTCAGGGTTGCCGCCATAAAGGTATCCCCTGCCCCGATTGAATCTACCACATCATCAATATAATCAGATGGAACATCAATGACTTCATGACCTGGCAGATAACAAAGAACACCCTTGCTTCCACGTGTAATAATAACAATGGAGGTACCCTGATTGATCCAATGTTTGGCAGCATCATCAACTCTGATGTCAGGCAATAAGAATTCCAGATCAGATTTGGATAATTTAATAATATCCGCCATGGCTGTCAGACGTGCCATACGTGCTCTATAAACAGCTGGATGATGTGTATTGCTGGGTCGACAATTTGGGTCAATTGATAAAATTCTTTTTCCTTTTTCCATTCTGAACATCTGCTCACAAGATTCAGAAATAGGAGGTTCAATCAGAGAAGTAGAACCAATGTGGATCAAATTGACATCGTCGGAAAATCCGGGTGATTGTGAACGGACCCATAATCTCGATACAGTATTTTCATCATAAAAGGCATAGGCGGGTTCTTCATTGCCCAATTCAACAAAGGCAAGGGTTGTTTGTTGGTTTCCCCTGGCAACATATCTTACATCAACGTTGGATGTTTCGAGAAATTCCATCAATTTCTCACCCCAAAAATCAGTGGAAATTCCTCCCATAAATCCGACAGCGCCACCAAGACGACCTATTGCAACAGATATATTTGCACAAGATCCGCCCGGGGCTGGACAATAGCAATCTGCACCATCTTTTGTTTTATCGGGAATGAAGTCAATTAAAACATCACCACAAACAATAATCATCCAAATCTCCTTTTTGAAAATACTGCATATTTTGATGAATCACCAAGATGTTACCAACATTATATTAGGGAATACAAATTAAAAAACCAGTATTAATATTTTAAAAAATAGAAATAGAGACACAAATAACAATCCCAATTTATTTAAAAATTCATTTTTAAATAAATTATATTGGAAATAATATTACTCTTTACACCTTATTCATTTCAATCATTCCAAGATTGATATCACCAACAACCCTACGAACATAAGGAAAATATATGCCTGTTTGGCTTATTACAGCATTGATGCTTGTCTGCTCAAATTTATTCATGACCTATGCATGGTATGGTCATTTAAAAACATTATCCGGCAAACCCTGGTATATAGCTGCATTAATCAGCTGGGGCATCGCTCTCGGAGAATATCTTATCCAGGTTCCTGCCAACAGGATTGGGTTTACAAAACTATCCCTTGGTGAGTTAAAGATCATGCAGGAAGCAATAACTCTTTCCGTATTTATCCCTTTCAGCATATTTTTCATGCATCAGTCTTTTAAGCTTGATTATTTATGGGCCGGTTTATGCGTTATGGGAGCTGTATACTTTATATTTCGTGGTGGTTGAGAATTTTTTTAACTTGCTTTCCAGAACTGTATGGTTTTTCTTTGTTATAAAAATTATAAATGAGAAATAATTAATAATTTTACCAATCCTTTGGGATATTATCTAAATTGTAATTTCTCTCATACTTGAACTTATTTTACTGGAAATAATATCATGTTCATAACACGACGCTCCTTACTAGCCTCAGTTTTGCCTGTTTTGACTATTATGGCGACCAAAATTCCCACTCATGCGGAAATACCTAAAAATTTTTCAACTCCTCGTACACTCGGGAATTCCAATGCAAAAGTTCATGTTGAAGAATGGTTTTCGCTAACCTGTGTGCATTGTGGACGTTTTGCACATGATATACTTCCCCAAATACAAAAAAAATATATTGATACTGGAAAAGTTTTCTACATTTTTAAAGATTTTCCCCTGGATAAAGTAGCTCTAAAAGCCGCGATTGTGGCACGCTCCCTACCAGTAGATCAATATAAACCGTTTATTACAGCCCTCCTGAGTAATCTTGATCAATGGGCTTTCAATGAAAATGCTGATCCCTTGCAAGAATTGCAAAAATATTCGATTTTGGCTGGTATGTCCAAAGAGCGTTTTCAGCAGGTAACTCATGATGACGCAATTCAAAAAATAATATTGGAAGAAAGCAATTACGCTGAAAAACATTTCAAAATAGACAGTACACCAACCTTTATCTTCAACGGTAAAAAAGTTGTTGGTGAATTAACACTTGATAAATTTGATCAGGAAGTTAATGATGCGTTGACAAGACCTGTACCTTCATAATTTCATTACCAACAAACTTATATGCCAATATATTTTACCCATTTAAAAATTTCTGGTTTTAAAAGTTTCGCAAATACGACTTCACTTGATATTTTACCAGGATTAACTGGTATAGTTGGTCCCAATGGATGTGGTAAATCAAATATTGTAGAGGCTATTCGCTGGGTTATGGGGGAAAGTTCCGCCCGTTCCCTGCGGGGTACAGGAATGGATGATGTCATATTTGCAGGAACTGCACGACGTGCAGCCTTTAACATTGGCGAAGTTGCAATAACTCTTGAAAATATTAAAAACCAAACCGAAAACGGGTTTGATGAGGTTATTCCAAACTGTTTTCATAACCAAAATCAAATTGAGATTTCCCGCCAAATTGAACGGGAAGGAGGCAGTCAATATCGCCTTAATGGAAAAATACAACGCGCCAGGGACATTCAAACCCTATTTGCTGATCTTGGATCAGGTCCACGTTCAACAGCAATTATAAGTCAAAATCGCATAGCACAACTTATTTCCGCCTCACCAGAGGAAAGAAGACAGGTTCTAGAAGAGGCTGCAGGGATATCTGGGTTATATAACCGTCGACGAGAGGCAGAGCTGAAATTAAAAGCAACTGAAGAAAATCTAGACAGATTAAATGACCTGAAAGAGCAGCTGACAAATCAAACCCAAACACTTAAAGAACAATCTGTACAAGCCACTAGATACCGTGAGATATCTACAGCTGTACGCGATAAAGAAACCAATTTGCAGATACTTTATTACCAACGGGCGCAAAAACAGCTTCTTGATCTTAAAACGCAAATTTCAATTATTCTAAATAGAATTGGGGAAAAAGAAAATTGTATTCTGGATTTGCACAACAATCTGGAAGCTATGGAAAAAGAATCCGCTACCCTGCATCAACAGGAAATTCAGGCGCGCGTTCATTGTGATCATCAGCGCCAGCAGATTTCTAGACTTGAAAATGAATTAAATCAGAAAACACAAGAAATAAAACAATTGAATGACCGGCTGAGAGAAAACAAAACCCAATTGATAGACATACAGTCTCATCTTGAAAATAATCAATCCGATCAGGAAAATATTCTAATCAAAATCAACACAATTAATGAAAAACTTGACCATCATCCAACAAAAATTCTCCAGATTGAACAGGAGGTTAAAACCCTAGAAGAAAAAAGTGCTATCCTGCTTGATTTAATCCATGAAGATGAAAAAAAACTGTCTACATCTATAAATAAAAATCATGAGATAACGCAATATTTTAATCAGGTAAATGATGAAAAAACCAAATTTCAATTCGAATATGAACAGCTTTTATCCGAACAAAAAAGTTGTCTTGAAAAACTTCCTTCAGCTGAAAAACTGCAAAAAAAACGAGAGCAACTAGATATTCTCGAAAAAAAACTAGAGGAGATTGAAGCAAACCGACAAATTCTTCAGAAAACCATTCAGTCCAAGGAATTTGAAAAGGAAAAACAAACTTATCATGCCCAACAGTTAGAAAAAAATTATAATGATCTCAATCAGACAATAAGACAAATCAAATCACAAGAAAAGCGATTAAATGATGATTATCAAAATACTATTAATCAAATCACTCAATTGCAAAGTCAGTCTTTAGCAACAGAAGAAGAACAACAATTTCAGGAAAAGTTAATCAACACACAAATTACACTTGAAAAAAGTAAAAAAGAAATTGATTTGGCACTCGAGCATCATCAAGCAGCCATAAAAAAACGCCTTGAACAGGAAAATTCTTATAATCAAGCATTACAGATCCATGATCAAAACAAAAAGAATCTTGACATAATTCATACCAACTTACAACAGGCACAGAATTCATTCGAGACTTTAACCAAACAACAGGAATATCTGGCAAAACAGCTAATTGCTCCTGAATATCTTCAGGAAAAACAAACACAATATGAAAATATTAATTTACAATTAAAAAAACAGCATCATTTAATTGAACAAATTGAAAATGACCTAAAGAAAAATACAGAAGCTTTGGAAAAACAGTCTTCCATTGTCCAACAGCATGAAAGTGAAATTCGTAATTTAGAAGCAAGACAGCAAGGATTGGCACAAATCCTTAAACAAACATCAGAGGAAAACATCAATACTGAATTACCAGCCGTTCTTGATCCTTTATCAATACCTCAGAAATGGATAAAAACTATAGCTGCAATTTTTGATGACACTATTGATGCACCAACTGGTCTTGATGCATCCCGGGGCTGGGTTACCCTAAGTAATATCAAGACAACATTAACAGGTGCATTGCCAACCCTGTTTGATGTTATTTCCCCGCCGCCGCCCTTACAAAGAGCATTTCAGCAAATTGGAATTGTAAATTCAGTTGAAGAAGGGAATAAACTTTTTCCCTATCTTTTACCAGGGCAAATGCTGGCTACTCAACAAGGAGATATCTGGCGCTGGGATGGTTATTACCAAACACATGCCATTCAAAACAAATCTGCACAACGATTGGTTCAAAAACACCTTCTGCAAAATATCGAAGAGGATTTAAAACGTCATTTACAAAAATCACCACAGATAGAAAAGTTGTATGAACAATTAAAAAATACACAAATACAATTTAAAAATAAATTATTGCAAATCAAAAGCGAATATAGGGATATTGAAAAACGGGCACAAATAATTACTCAGGATTTTTACGCTTTGCAAAATGAAGCCAGAATGGCCGAGGCTCAATTTAACGCCATTGAACCTGCTGTCCAACAGGCTCAAAACGAACTTAAAACAAAAAAATTATATTTTGAACAAGCACATAAAAAGACTCAGATACCCTTACCAGATAAAGAGAAAATTTATCAATATTTACGTATAGAACAAGAAAAAGAACGGATTGTTCAGCAAAAAAAAGAGGATATCAATAGATTTGAACATCAATATTCCTTAGTCAAGGAACAATATCAACAACGCTTGAACCAAAATGCACAAAACAAAATCCAGATTGAATCTCTACAGGAAAAACTTGCACATCTTGAAATAGAGATTGATAGAAATAGGGAAAATTTAAATAATTTGGAAAGACAACTTAATCAAGCAGAAAATCCTAAAGAAATGTTTCAATCTGTTCATGTTATTGAAGATACGATCAATACGCTTAGCAAAAAGTTAGATAATGAAAATGAATTTTTTCTAAAAACGGAAACTGAATTAAATCAGGCTCAGCTTTCTTATCAATCTCTTAAGGAAATTACTATTCAGCAGCAAAGCCGACTGGATGCCCTGACTCCACGATGTCAGAAACTTGAAAACGATCTAAAAGAAATTTCCGTTCTTTTTCATCAAGCGGAATATAATCTTAATCATCGCATTAATTGTGAAGAAATGGAAAATAAATTAAAAAAACTGAAAGAGGACTATGGAATTAATGAAACAGAAAAAGAAAAAAAACGGCTTGACTATCATTTAATTCTTCAAGAAAAAGATAATCTGGACATTCAAAAAAAATCCCTTGCTCAGCAATTGGACAAATGGCAAGAACATTTCAGAGAAAGACAAAACGAAAAAGAGCAAATTCTTAAAAAAATACTGAATCTTGAAAATCAACTTAAAGATATAGATAAACTACCTGAGATCTTAAAATCCAAACTTAATGAATTTAAAAATGCAGAACGGCAATCTGTTGCAAATTATCAAGAATTGCAAAAAAGAAATATAGAATATGATCAAGCAAAAAAAAATGCCGAACAGAATTTACAAAATATAAAGCTGGAAAAAAATAAAATTCAAGAACAACTTATAAAAGCCGAAACCAAAAAAGAACAAGCCGAGATTGTATTTGCTCAACTTGATAGCGACATTACCGACGAAATCAAAAACCTGTCAAACGAGAGAAATGATCATGATCTGGATGATCAGGCAGAAAAAAAATTAAAAAATTCAATTGCATCATTAAAGGCACAGCGGGAAGCACTTGGAGCTGTCAATTTGCGGGCAGACCTCGAATATCAGGAAAAACTAACAGAACTTAACCATCTTGAAAACGAATTCAATGAATTAACCACAGCAATCCAACAGTTACGTGAATCTATCTGTAAACTTAATAAACAGGGAAGAAGCAAATTAAACGCTATTTTTAAGGAAGTGGATCATCATTTTCAGGAATTATTTACCCGTATGTTTAATGGCGGACAAGCCTATCTTAAGCTTTTACCTCATGAAGATCCATTACAATCCGGTTTGGAAATTTATGCTCAACCTCCAGGAAAAAATCTTTCAACGCTCTCTTTACTTTCTGGTGGTGAGCAAGCGTTGACAACCTTATCACTTGTATTTGCTGTCAGCCGATGTAATCCTGTTCCAATTTGTATTCTTGATGAAGTTGATGCCCCTCTAGATGATCCCAATGTTGAACGTTTCTGTAAATTGTTGTCTGACATGTCACAGGCAGGGACACGTTTTTTAGTTGTAACCCATCATCAACTTACCATGAGTCACATGCAACGCCTCTATGGTGTCACGATGCAGGAACGCGGCATAAGCCAACTGATTTCAATTGATCTTGAAGATGCTGTTAAAATTCAACAAAATAAACAACATGAACAACTGGAACTTTATTAGTTTGTCAAAATGTAAATTGTACCCTGGACATAATCAGATTACTTGTGCGTCCAGTTGAATTATAGTAATTGTTTCTAGACCGTGTCGCCATTACATGATTATAATCAAGTGATATCCGCATATGTGACGAGGGATACCAATTCAACCCTGTTGCAAATATATTTTGTTTTCCTCCTTGAACCCCAAGATAATGACCGTTTTCATTCATACGATATTTATAATGATTAAGGTTCATGTTACTCCATCGGATTGACCATTCCAAAGCTCCCCATTCTCCCGCGACAGGATTGAAAAAGCTCCCGACAGGGGGAGTGAAAACAGCTTTACTTTCATCATAGGATCTTGGTTGTCCAAACAGGACATAATTGACGCTAATATACCAGCCAGAAAAATGCAAATTGGGCCTATTGCCTGACTTTTCCGCAACCCGTTGCAAAAACATGGTGTAATATTCAGACTGTATCAGAAAACGATTCAATCTTACCGCAAATTCAGGTCCTATTGCCCATATATTATTTACACCCTGAATAGTTCCTGTTCGCAAATAAGGACGGCCCAACCAAACTTGCCCCTCCTGTCCCGTACTTAATGAATATTTTCGGCTATCACCATGTGTCACAAAAGTTGTTGATAAACCCAAATGCATATCATAATGATTGATAGCTAAAGGTCTTACCGCCGCTCTTACAATACCGCCAAGTTCATTTCTTTGAAAATCCTGATAGGTTCCTCCCAACCTTTGTCCGGTAACTGAAGCGCTAAGATAATACCGTTTATCCCAGTGAGTCATCATCAAGGCAAGACGGGCATCTGATCCTGTTAAATTTCTAACCAGATCAACAATCATTGGACGTTCAACCAGAATAAATCCATTTGAGCTTTCAGTATCCAGCATAGTTATGGGAGGTTGTAACAGACCGATAGCGATAATGGTGTTTTCAAATCCGACATATTTTAAATAGGCCTCATAAATGGAATTATTAACCAATGCTGGGCGCCCTGCATCCGGTGTTATATTAATGATGAAATCATCATAGCGGATAGCAACATTAAATCGCCCCCTACGCAAAAATGCCTGTGAACCATCCATTCTGGATCCATTGCGTTTATTATCCGGACCTATAATTCCACCAATATCAAACTGTAAACTTGCCCCAAGAGAGATACTGAATCGACGATCACTGGATACCAGAGTTGGACGTCCCTTGGGAAAATTCAAATTGAAATGACCTATTTGATAAGAAATATCCCTATAAATATCAATGTTTCGAATTTTGTCAGCATTCCACATTGTACAATCCTGTTTATGATCCAAACATAGGTAGATGGATTGTTTGTTTCTGGAATTAGGAAACGCAGAAATCAATGAATTAGAAACACGTTCTGTTTGGGCATAGGCAAAAGAAATAGTAGCTTTTAAAACAATAATATTAAATGAACATGACAAAATAGGTCTTATATTCCTATATAAGGCCTCTACACTATTTATTCGATTTTTTTGAACCATGAAGGATCCTACTGTATTAACAGCTTTAAACTGAAGAAAGATTAAACAGAGCAGTTCTGTTTATAAATTTTGTCTCATTTCAGTAATGAATAATCATTCAAATCCTTTTAAATTTGTATATTCTCAAGAACAGCTTAAAGCCTTACCTCTAAAAATCAAGCCCTTGGGAGAATTAAATTTCTAAAAATTAAATTCGATACGAGAAATAAGAATATTACTTTTACGACCAGCACTATTGTAATAATTATTTCTTGAACGAGTGGCAAAAACATAATTATATTCAAGCGAAAATCGCATCTGATCAGCTGGATACCAATTGAAACCTGTTGCGATAACGTGCTGTTTTCCACCATGTATATTTTTTGGTTTGCCATTATCCCAATCGTATCGATGGCTGTTTAAATTCATGGTGCTCCAGCGTGCTGTCCATTCCAGTGCTCCCCAATCCCCTACCGCTGGATTAAAAAGCGCATTTTTTGGTGCGGAAAAATAGGCACGTTCGGAAAAATATTGTCTTGGTTGACCGAACAAGACATAATTTGTACTGACATACCATCCAGCAAACTTTAAATTTGATCGGCGTGAATTATTTTCCGAATTTCTTTGCAAATCAATTGAGTAATATTCTGACTGAATAATAAAACGGTTGAATCTAAAGGCGAATTCAGGACCTATTGCCCAAACATTGTTTACCCCGTTAATTTTTCCGGTACGAATATAGGAACGCCCCGGCCAGATAAAGGCCTCTGGCAGTGCATTCATGGAATATCTCCGATTATCTCCATGAAATGCGACCGTTCCACTCACTCCCATATGCAAATCATAATTTTGAGATCCTATTGGATGGATGACAGCACGAATAATTCCCCCTTTTTGATTCTTTTGAAAATCCTGATAAAATTTACCAAAACGCTGTCCGGTAACTGAAGCGCCAATATAATAATTTTTTCCCCAATGAGAGGCTGTAAATCCTATTCTGGCATTCGCACCAGCTATATTTCTTACAAGATCAATGATCATGGGGCGTTCTACCAGGGTAAATCCTGCAGATGTTTCAGATCCCAGCAAAGTGACTGATGGTTGTATCAAACCAATGGATAAATCTGTATGATGAAACCCGATGTAATTAAGATTAATCTCATGAAATGAATCATTAACCAATGCACCACGTCCAACATCAGGAGCAACAATAATTTTAAAGTTATCATAGGCAATTGTTATGATAAATCTTGCACGCCTCAATACAGCCTGTGACCCACCCATATCGGGTTGATTATGTTTTTTATCGGATCCTATGAAACCACCAATATCATATTGAATGGACGTTCCAATTGATAGACTGAAATGATTATTCATTGAATTTAATAAAAATCTACCTTTGGGAAAGCTGATTTTAAAATCACACATGTCATAAATTATATTTTTATAAGGATCTAAATAAGTAACCTGATTTGTTTGGAATAAAGAATCATCATTGGCTTTCGCGGCTGAAACCCAATTCAATAAAAAATATAATGATATTGAATAAATCCCGAATTTTGAAAAAGCCATAGAAGTTTCATAAGATTTTCGCATTTTACAATTTCCATGGATTTTCTTTAATAAAGACCTGTTTAATCTTTGAAAGAATTTTCAATTATTTTTTTCAAATATTAATGTATCCAGTATTGATTATGTATACAATATTTTTGTAATATATTTTTATTTACGTTAAAATATAGTATTATATTTAGAAAAAATAATTTTTCATGTTAAATAAATTTTAAAAATAGCACTTTAAAACCTTAAAAAGTTAGTTGTAAACGTGAAATTATTAGATTGCTATCTTTTTTTCTTAAATGCCATAAATTGTTTCTAGCACGTGATGAAATTATATGATTATAATCAATCATAACCCTGAAATGTGGTGACGGATACCAGTTAAACCCCGTTGCTATGACTTTCTGTTTTCCACCTTGCACTCCTGCTGCATATTTGTTATTTTCATAATCCCCAGCATGACTATTGAGGTTCAGATAACTCCAACGGACTGACCATTCCAAAGCTCCCCAATCCCCAGCGGCAGGATTAAACAGTGAACCTTCTGGTGCTGCAAAAATAGCGCGAGAGGGTAAATAATGACGATGAGCCCCGAAAATCGCGTAATTTAAACTTCCATACCATCCCCAAAAATGAAGATTATCATTATGTCCATATCCCTCATTCTTTCTTGGCATAAAAAATGAATAATATTCCCCTTGAAAAATCAACCTTTTCCATCGTAAGGCAAATTCAGGACCTACAGCCCATATACTGTTGACACCATTGATGGTTCCTGTCTTAAAATCTGCCGCGGAAGGGAAAAGACGGGATTCATTATAACTTACAATAGAATATTTTCTATTTTCACCATGAACGGCAAATGTTCCTGTTACGCCCAAATGAAGATCAATATTTCTTGAAGCTATTGGACGACCCGCCAATCTTAAAACGCCTCCCTTCTGCCCCTGTTGAAAATTGGTAAATTTTTTACCAACGCGTTGCCCTGTATAGCCAACACTGATAAGGTATCGCTGCCCCCAATGAATAACATTGAAACCAGCACGAGGTTCCCCTCCGGCAACATTTCTTAACATATCGATAACCATGGGTCGTTCTGCAAGAAAAAATCCCCTGGAAGTTTCAGAATCCAACATTGATAAAGTGGGTTGGAGTAAACCCCCTCCAATTACCAGATTCTTAATACCTGTATATTTCAAATCCGCTCCGAACAGATCATGATGTTCAAGTCCAAAACGTCCAATATCTGGTGTAACCGTTAAGGCGAAATCAGTATATTTTACAACAATAATCGGACGTCCACGACGTAAAGTTCCTTGATAACTTGAAACTTTTGGTCCATTCGCTCGTTTGTTTGGACCTAATAAAGCCCCAATGTCGTAATTAATATAAAGACCAAAAGCGATACTAAGTTTTTTACTCGCTGAATAAAATGTCGGTCTTCCCTTTGGAAAGGCAAGCGTTGAATAACCTACTTGATAATGAAGGTCTTTATATGGATCAACATTTACGACCCTATCCGCATTCCACATTGTGCAACGGATGGATTTTTCATAACAAATATATTCAGCCTGTTGATCATTTTCATCTTTATCTTTTTTTTCTTCTTTTTCTTTATTTAAAAAAGGAGTTATATTTGATCTCCATCGGTTAGTCTGATAGACATTTGCATAAGAAAATGAAATCGAGATCTTCAAAAAAAGAATACCCATTGTACATGATCGTAAAAACCCTTTTTTACGTCCATATGAGAGGTTACTTTGTACGGCTTCAATATTGTTTACCATTATCAATGACCCCTATATAATTTTATTAGACGAAAATAAGCTCAATACCCATTTATAAGCCACTTAAGATTGAAATATAATTTCACAAATATTTCAATTTTTATTCAAAAATGTTAAAATAAACCAAATTAAGTTTTTAATAATTTTATAATTTAAAATAATTGTCGAATAACAAACGTGAGATGAGATGTCACTTTTCCGAGATTTTTTCTATTTTGAAAGGTTATTACCCTCTAAATATCAAAAAAAATGGTGCCTGATTTCCGTAAAATTACATAAAAAATTACCCAAAACGATCCCATTGTATCTATATATAAACCATAGGGATGACCCAACATTTGAACCTTTAACTTATCTTGTCTCCGGTAGGTTTCTTCCCAACTTTTGGCGTGTATCTCTTGTTTATCTTCCTGAGAAAACGAACTGTTTACGAATCTATCCAATCGCCAAAATTTTTAATTCCGCTTTACAATCAGTTTCATCAGTAAAAATTCGGGCTCTGAGCCGCTTAACGACGGCTTTAATATTAATTATTATAAATCCTTTTACTTTTATAAAAATTTTTTGTTATCCCTTCATTCATCTAAACAAACGTATTCGAATGGGATTATTACAAAATCAACAAATATTTTTTCCTAATTTACCATATAAATATTGGTACAATTTATATGAAAACTGGAATAGTAACGAGATAAAGAAACTATATGAAAGTAATTATATTCATCTATGGCCTGTTTTTTCATTATTTACATATTATGGTAAAACCATGGAAATTGACTGGAACAATTTTTACCAGCATCCGAATACTAGAGGAAGAACCACTCCCCAAGCTTTTCAAGCACATTATATCATTCTTAAAAATTCAAACGAAGTTTTAGAAGAACACAGTTTGGCTGTTTTTGCCGATCAGGCTACTCGTCAACATTATCCGGCCGCACTTTACGCTGATTCAGATGAAATCAATAATCTGAATGAACACAGCAACCCTGTATTCAAGCAAAATTTTAACTTATCGATTCTACTGACAGGTTATCTTACCCAAGATATATGGATTATCAGAAAAGATATATTTGATGATTTCATAAAAGAATTTGATTCTCCAATTCGTTCCATTTATGCCATTAGAATGGCTTTGGCCCTTTATTTATGGAAAAAAAATCATTTTATTTATCATGTCCCTCTGATCTTAAGTCATAGGACTGCAAAAGTATCATTACATGATAAAAATGAAATAATTGAAATCATCAAAATTTTCAAAACTGAGCTGAATTGGCAATTTAGTGTTAATACGCATATATTTCCCTTTGATATAAATTATATAAATTATCAAAATCCCGTAAGTCTCATCATCCCGACAACCCTCAGTTCCGAAACCATACATCAATGTATTACAAAACTAATAAAAAAAACCTCTTACCCAAAATTAGAAATTATTCTTGTCATCTCGCAAAATAAACCGTTGACAAAACAACAAGAAAAATTTCTCAGTTCATTCCAGTATTATAAATATTTAAAAGTTCTATTTGTCAAAACAGATCAATTCAATTTTTCGAAAAGTTGCAACGTTGCCATCAGGCATTCTAAATACCCTTTTATAGCCCTAATAAACGATGATATTGAACCTCTGGATCAAAACTGGTTATCCTTAATGATGGGTCATATGCAAAATGAAAAAGTAGGCGCTGTTGGTGCAAAACTATTTTATCCTGATAAAAATATTCAGCATGCGGGCGTTATAATGGGTGCCGCTAATTTATGTGAACATGCCGGTCGTTTTCATAAGTCAGATAATTTTTACCTGACGCATGATCATGAGGTCAGTGCCGTGACAGGTGCCTGTATGGTTATTCGTCGTCTGGCTTTTAACGAGGTTAATGGATTTGATGAGACATTTGAAATAGCATATAATGATATTGATTTCTGTTTACGTTTAAGAGAGAAAAAATATCATATCATCCAGTGTCAGAATGCACAACTGATCCATTACGAATCTCTTTCACTCGGAAATCATTACAAGGGTGAACGTGCCGGAAAAGAACGACAGGAAATTCTTTCCCTGAAAAAAAAACATTTTAAAATCATAAATTATGATCCATTTTATAATCCCAATTATTCACTGCAACGTGGAAGAGATTACCAGCTTGCCTTTCCTCCTCGCATTTCAATTCCATTTGGATTAACTGAAAATAATGTCTGATTCCAATCCCCCAAGCATTTTGATAGAGAATGTTTCATTAACCTTCAATAATTGTCAATTGTTCAAAAATCTAAACACTGTTTTTCCAGCCGGAAAATTCAGTATTATTCTTGGTGCAAGTGGTGTGGGTAAAAGTAGTCTTTTAAAAATTATTGCAGGATTGCAACATTATAAGCTGGGAAGCGTAAAAGCGGATGATAACAAATCTTTATCAAAACGGATCAGTTATATGGGACAACAGGATCTGTTAATGCCTTGGGCAAAAATACTATATAATGTCACCCTAGGCAGTAAACTCCGTGGTGAAAAACCAAATCGGCATAAAGCTTTAGATATCCTTGAACAAGTAGGCTTATCCCATGTTGCAAATGCATATCCATCCGAACTGTCTGGCGGAATGCGTCAACGTATCGCTCTTGCAAGAACACTGTACGAAAATCGCCCCATCGTTTTAATGGATGAACCTTTTTCAGCATTGGATAGTGTAACACGAACCAACATGCAAACCTATACGGCAAAATTGTTGAAAGGTAAAACAGTTATTCTTATCACACATGATCCTTTCGAAGCTTGTCGATTGGGAGAACAAATTCAGATTATGGCAGGAACTCCTGCAAAACTATACGATTCTTTGGTAGTTCCTGGATCTATACCTCATCCGCTGGAAAATCTCGACTTACAAAAGGCCCAAGCCCATTTATTATCTCTTTTGATAGAAAAAACACAATCATGAAAACTCATTTACATGAATCTTTTTTAATAAGTATCCGCATTGTTTCATTAATCGGAAGCTTGATTTTTATCTGGTGGTTGATCAGTTTTTTCAATTACATCCCCGCTTATCTTTTACCCTCACCTTCAGCGGTCATTCAAGCTCTAAACATTAATCATCAGCTTTTATGGCAAGCCACGCTTACAACAACACAAGAAACCATAATAGGGTTGGTAATTGGATGTTTTTTTGGAATGTTTCTTGCTCTTTTTATGATACTTGTTCCTTTTCTCCGTCACTGGTTAATGCCCATCATCATTATCAGTCAATCAATTCCCACCTTTGCTCTAGCCCCTTTACTCGTATTATGGTTTGGTTTCGGAATAAGTTCAAAAATTGTAATGACCGTTATAATGATTTTTTTTCCCGTAACTTCATCCTTTTTTGACGGTCTAAACAGAACACCTCAAGGATATCTTGATTTAAGCAAAACCATGAATACATCTGCCTTACGACAACTTTTATTTATACGTATTCCTGCTGCTTTACCCGCTTTTTCGTCAGGTTTGAAAATCGCGGCAGCTATCGCTCCCATTGGTGCGGTCATTGGAGAATGGGTCGGCGCGTCTTCCGGTTTGGGATATTTAATGCAAAACGCCAACAACCGTTTTCAAACAGATTTGATGTTTGCCGCTCTTTTGATATTATCATTCATGACAATGAGTTTGTGGGGAATCGTTACAATATTCACCCAAAAACTCTTTTATTGGTATAATTAAATTTATAAAGATTAAAACAATATTTTATTTTAATCCTAAATAATTTTTCCAAAAATGTTTAGTAATTAAACCGTTAAATGATTTTTTCCATTTAAATTTTAATATATATTGCTTTTTATATAATTCAATTATTGTAAGAAACAATTCATTACACAGATTAAAAAAACGTTTTGAATCAATTTCACAAGTTATACCCATATTAGAAATTTTTTCATAATAAATTACTTTAGGGCACCTAAAAATAGCACTTATTCTAAAGCTATGTAACGGTTCTAAGACCCATCCATGATCAAGAGGAGTTTCAGCTTTATACATTAATTTTAAAGGTAACAAATGTCCATTTAATGTTAAAATTATAAATAATTTTCTTATAAATGAATACTTTATAAAACGATTATAATCTTTCATATCCATCTGATCTTGACGGATATTTAATAATTTACTTTTTTGTTTTTTTACAAGATCCTGATGAAAAATTTCAGGATCTAAATTTTTTATAAACTCTGGCCCTTTCATTGCGTCCTTTATGCCAGCCAATAAATATTCTGCACGTTCATATCTATAGGTTAAAAGACATTTAAATATATTTAATGCTTCTTTAAATATAGGTGGTTTTCCATATACAAAATTAACAATTAATCCATTACGAATATGATAATACCATCTCCAATTAACTTCTTTTTTTGTAAACTCCTCATGCCAAACTGCAATTCCCGTTAATGTTACGATATCGACTTTTCCTTGTAAAACAAGTCCTTGCTGAACATCATCCCAACCTACAAAAAATGGAGCAGGTAAAAAATTTTCAATAATTTTTTTTGGATAAACTACAAACCACCAACCATAAAAAGTACTATATTCTAATTTATCATAAAATATTACACCAGAAGATGTTGTCAAATCCAAATTAGGTTTTACACTACTAAAATCAAAACCTTTGACTTGTGCTCCAATTTCATGTAAACGTCCTCGATCACCATAGTTCATCATTCCACCAGGAATAATGCTTTTATCATCTAAAAAACTTGCAAGATGAAAAGCTCTGCAGATTACTTCAGGCTCAATTAATACATCATCATCGCAAAATAATACATGAGTAAAATTAGATTGACTATCTAAAACTTCTAATATACCTCTAGCAAATCCTCCTGCTCCCCCGAAATTACGATTTTTTATTATATTTACATTTTCATACTCTATATCATCAAAACTATTAGAATTAGCATTATCAATAATAAAAATTGAAACTTTATTATCGAGTTCATCATATGTAGAATTTTTAATTATCTCTAAATTTCTTTTTACATAAATTTCTCTATTAAAAGTAGGCATTATTAAAGCCATACGTACATTATTTGTTGGTTTTTGTGTAGTAAAATAAAAAACTTTAGATATTGAAAAAGATTCGCTTAAAATTGTTATCTCTGGAAAAATAATTCCTGTTTTCCCCGATAGTTTTTTTAAATCTATTGTCAAATCAATTTTTTGGTTTTGACCTTTAATTGCTGTTTGCATAACATAAAATGGAGGCTCATAACCATTATCATGCCATATGGTAACAATTCCTTCACCTGAAAATTGAATTGAAATTACAATTTCTTTTATATCCGGTTTATTCATCCATGTTGTAAGTGAAAACGCACCAAAAAATGTGTTAAATGCTATATGTTCATCAATCTTGAATTCAACATTCCTTTTTTGAAAAATTAATTCATTAGGTTGTAAAAACCATAACTCTGGATAACGAGTCCTTATATATAATCCTAAAGGTGCTATTCCTGATGGTATAACAACTTTTTGTAACAATGATAAATCTTTCATAAAAAATCCCAATGATATATAACGTTGATAGATATAAAATACATTAATAATGTTCTATCATTTATTATTGTGAAAATTCAATTATTCCATAATATATTTTCGAATCATCTGACCTTCGGAACAAACTTCCTTAAAGGAACGAATTATGACACTTTCAAATAAACCTGCTTTTGCATAAGGATCACTGATGGCAAATCCCTCGGCAGCTGCACGATCTTCTACATTCAGAATAATGAGTGAGCCACAACTTTTTCCCTCATTATCCAATAAGGGACCAGCAATTTTTATTTGTTTTTCATAAGTTTTAAGATACGCCAGATGTTGAGAGCGAACAGCCATTCTCATTTCTAGAGACGAAGGTTTGTCATTACACATTATTACAAATAACATTTGTTCTCCCATCACTACTTTACAAATCATAAATAAAAAAACATATTATGACCAAGAATGGATAAGCTTGCCAGTTTTTTAAATATAAAATATCCTCTTATTTTCCATAAACCCTGATTATTTTTCAATGACTGATTCAAGAACTCTATCAAAACCAAGAAGTAATCGATTTTTTTCAATCAATCGATTGGCAAATCCGAAAATTTTTTTTCAGTTTACGACAAAACTGCAGCCCTGGATCAACGGGTTTGCTTTGCTTTTCATCGTCATTGGAATAATATGGGGCCTTTTTATCTCCCCAGCAGATTGGCAGCAAGGGGATAGCGTAAGAATTATGTATATTCATGTTCCCATGGCCATGCTTGCCAGTGCCGGTTATATTTTACTTGCTTTTTGCGGTTTTTCATCCCTAGTCTGGAAACATCCCTTAGCCGATCTAGCGGCCAAAGAAATTGGACCTGTTGGAGCTATTGTAACTGCCCTATGTTTAATAACGGGGTCCATTTGGGGAAAACCCATGTGGGGCACTTGGTGGGTTTGGGATGCACGATTAACATCAGTTCTGATATTGTTTTTTCTCTATTTAGGACATATCACTTTATGTCATGCCTTTGATGAACCTCAAAAGGGTTATAAGGCAGCTTCCATTCTTGCCCTTGCAGGCGTTTTTGATCTCCCTATAATCAAATTCAGTGTTCAATGGTGGAACACATTACATCAGCCAAATACATTCAGTTTAACCCATGCCTCTTCAATCACTCTTTCCATTGCTACCCCATTGATTTTCTGTTCACTGGGTTTTTCCCTTGGATTTATAGGTATACTATTTACACGAATGCGAACCGCCATTCTTGAAAACCAGATCCATCGCCTACTTATCAATTCACAATCTTTGTCAATGCAATGATCATGTCGCATCTCCCCTACTTGATTTCCGCTTATGGAATTACCCTGTTAACTATTTTGGCTTTATGGCTTACCACTTATAGACGGTTTCACCAGGCAAAAAATAAACTGGACATTATGAAAAAACTTAATCATGAAACGTAAAACTCAACGTCTATGGATAATTCTAACTTGCATGATGGGCTTCGCGATTGCAATCACATTGATTTTATCAGCTTTTTCAAGTAACTTGGTCTATTTCAAAGTTCCTTCCCAACTCATAAACCAATCCATATCTAATTCTACCACAATACGATTGGGAGGAATGGTTGTTGCCAACTCCCTTCATCATCAGAATGACCATCACACACCAATGGCTATATTTGATATTACAGATGGAAAAGCCGCCATTCATATAAAATATAGAGGCATTTTACCTGATCTATTTCGAGAGGGACAAAGCGTTATTGCCATTGGTTACTTAAATCCTCAAGGAATATTCATCGCCACTGAAGTATTGGCCAAACATGATGAAACTTACATGCCTAAAGAAATCGCCGACGCTTTGCGCAAAAATGGCAAGTGGGATCCGCGTTTTGGTCCACCACCCGATCCAGACAGCTGGAACCACATGATAAAACCCCAATAAGCAATGGAATGACAAATGTTTTCAATTCTTCTAAGTCCCGAACTTGGTCATTTTGCATTGGCACTTGCCTGCTGTTTGGCGGGGGCTCAATTTGTTCTGCCATTACTAGGAAACAAAAAATATAATTTTCATTTAATGAATCTAGCGTCCCCCCTGGCATGGGGACAGTTTTTCACTCTGTTGATAACATTTATTTGTTTGGTTACAGCAGCATTGAATAATGACTTTTCTGTGCAAAATATCTTACAGAATAGTGCAAGTGACAAACCCATTCTTTATAAAGTAACAGGCATATGGGGAAATCACGAAGGCTCAATTCTCTTGTGGGCATTTATACTTTCCTTTTTCGGGGTTCTTTTTTCAAGTTTCAGTCATCATCTTCCATTTTCATTGAGAATAAAAATCATTGCCATTCTTGGCGGATGCGCAGCTGGTTTTGAACTTTTTTGCCTGATTACATCAAATCCTTTCCTGCGAATCTGGCCTGCCCCGATGGAAGGTCAAGGAATGAACCCGCTACTTCAGGACCCGGGATTGGCGTTTCATCCCCCAATTCTTTATACTGGCTATGTAGGTTTTTCAATCCCATTCGCCTTTGCTGTTGCCGCATTGATGGAAAAACGAATTGATGCAGTCTGGGGACGATGGATTAGACCCTGGGTTATTACTGCATGGGTTTTTCTTACCGCTGGTATAGCAATTGGATCATGGTGGTCCTACTATGTTCTTGGATGGGGAGGCTACTGGTTTTGGGATCCTGTCGAAAATGCCGCATTAATTCCATGGTTGACGGGAACCGCCTTATTACACTCAGCCTTGATCGTTGAAAAACGTGAAGCCCTGAAAGCATGGACGATTTTTCTTTCCATTATAACTTTTTCTCTTGCATTATGTGGAACTTTTCTGGTGCGTTCTGGCATATTAAATTCCGTACACGCATTTGCATCAGATCCAACCCGTGGAATTTTCATTCTTGTATTACTAACAATTATTTGTGGAGGCGCTTTGGTTCTGTTTGCGTGGCAGGCTCCACTTCTTTTATTCACGGCATTATTTGCGCCTTTATCTCGAGAAGGCTCAATCATTCTCAACAATATATTATTCTGCTCCCTGGCTGCCATTATTTTGGTTGGCACCCTCTACCCTCCTGTTTTACAAATGATTGATGGAGAGACTATTTCCGTTGGAAAACCATTTTTTGACAAAACCTTTATCCCTCCGGCCCTTATTGCTATTTTTTTTATGGCATTTGCACCTTGGTTGGCATTTAAAAAAGCAAAAATAAAAAATTTGCTTCGTCCTTTATCCATTATGGGAATTATTACGATCATTATCGTTATCGCAAGTTTTATTTATTTACATCGTTTCTTGCCAGCGATTGCGACAGGGGTTTCATTCTGGGTAATCATGGGTGCCCTCACAGATTTCAGCGGTAAATTATCTTTATTTCATACCTCTTTCAAAAATAATATCAGCCGGATGAAAAATTTACCCAGATCCTTTTATGCTGCCTATATTGCTCATATTGGCGTTGCTGTTACCTTATTGGGGATTGTGGGAATGGCCTATAGTCAACAAAAAATTGTTGAGGTACCTATTGGGACAACTCTGCATCTGGCGGGTTATGAATGGACCCTAGAATCTGTACAGAAAAGAAATGGACCCAACTATCAATCCGAGGAGGCGGTTCTTAAAATCAGTAGACATAATAAAACAATATGCTGGATGTTTCCTGCCCGACATTTTTTTCCTCGCCAGCAACAGGTCATAACAGATGTAGCCATTCATACCAATTTTATCGCTGATTTGTACGCTGTTCTTGGAGATAACAGGAACAATCATGACAAAGCTAGCGTCTATGTCCTGAGATTACATTTCAACCCCTTGGCACCCTGGATCTGGATCGGTGGTTTCATTATGATATTAGGAGGTATCATCACCCTTATTGATCTTTGCGCCAATAAGAACAATAAAAAATTTTCTATGCAAAATATGGAACAATCATCATGAAATCCATTACCCGACGACGATTGATATGGGGATTACCACTGGGTGCAACCGTTCTTGCAGGTGGAGGGTTTGCCACGATGCTTTCCAGTTTAAAAAATGGAAAATTCGATCCGCATAAAATAGAACTTCCCAATTTGAACAAACCTATTCCAAATTTCAAACTCAAGCCAATATTATCCTACAAAAATTTTGACAGTCTATTGTTAAAGCAACAGCACAAACCCGTATTAATCAATTTTTTTGCTTCATGGTGTCTACCCTGTATCAGTGAGATGCCAATTTTGAATCAGCTTTCCACCAGGCTTTCCATATGGGGCATAGCTTATAAAGACAAATATAATACGATAGACCAGTTTCTAAACCGTCATGAAAATCCATATCAATATCTAGGACAGGATGATGAGGGGATGATTGGAATCAATTGGGGAATTTCTGGCGTGCCTGAAAGTTTTCTTATTATCCCGGGGGGAATTATACGTTGGCATTATGCCAAACCTTTGGATAAAACTGCTGTTTCATCCCTGCTTTCACTTGTAGGGACTTGATCAATGCGATTAGTTATCATTCTTGTCCTGATAATCATTAACTTTTTTTCTATTCCCACCTATGGTCTCGACAGCCCTGATGAAATATTGCCAAACCAACGGCAGGAAAAAAAAGCCGAAGAAATTGGCTCGCAATTACGCTGTCTTGTTTGCCAGAATGAATCCATAGAAGACAGTAATGCCGAACTGGCAAGGGATCTAAGAAAAGTCGTTCGCCAACATGTTCAGGCTGGTGAAACCGATGATCAAATCATCCAATGGATGGTTGACCGTTACGGCAATTTCGTGCGGTTAAGTCCTCCCCTTAATCTTGCAACCGCGTTATTGTGGTTTATGCCTTTACTTGCCCTTTTGACAGGGTGTCTAATAGCTCTCATAAATTTCAGGAAAAAAGGGTTGAAGCCATCTCCCTTAAATAAAGATGAAGAAAAACGTCTCGAAAAATTGATGAAAGAACCTTGATCCATGTTATGGATAATGATGATTTTAATCAGTCTTATCAGTTTGATACCCTGTTTTATAAGTCTGTACCGAAAAAAATATCCTTCATTAGCGAATAATCCTTCACTAGCTTTTTACCAGTTACAACTTAAAGAACTGGAAAGTGAATTGCGACAGGAATTGATTTTACCAGAAGAATATCATCAGGCAAAACTTGAAATTCAACGCCGGCTTTTAAATTCGGACGATCAAAGTGAAAAAAATAATTCCATATCTTGTGATCCGGCAACCAATGGTCATTTTTTTATTCTGTGCGGCTTGATTTGCATTCCCCTGACCGCCATAGGTCTCTATTTGCTTAATGGTGTACCTGCCTTGCCTTCTCAACCCTTACGGACAAGAATAGCTGAACAGCAAAAACAGAATAAAGATCTCGCACCTTATGTAAAACAATTGAAAGAAAAAATTGTCACGCTTGCTTATAATGATCCGAAACGGATAAAAGGTTACCTCTTACTAGGCCGGATTGAAGCTGAACAAGGTCAGTTAGACAATGCTATTCAAGCCTGGGAAACAGCTCTTGACCAAAGTTTTGACCCTTACCTGGCCGCGCAAATTGCCGAACTGATAATTCAAAAAAATGGTCATATGACCGAAGAATCATTCACTCTTTTTCAACAGGCCTTACAACGCGCACCTTCAGATGCACCGTGGCGAAATATGGCTGAACAGAGAGTCATGGAATATCAGAAAAACAATCCTTAATTCTGTTTGGATTGATAATCCCTGAAAGCATTAAATAAAAAAACAATATTTGTCGCGGTAAGATGTAAAACATATTCCGCCATATAAATTGATCGCGATGGAGATTGAGACGAACTGCTGTGACCACCAAAATGATTTCGCAATTCTGGCACCCCTGTTTTGAGAATCATGATATAATTGTCGATTGTCTTTTCCATCCCAGCAGGAAACAATCCATTGTTGTGTATAATTTTTATAAGATCACTGGCCCGGTTGTTTGGATCATATTCCCATTCACATTCATTGCAAATCGACTTCAACAAAGATTCAAAAGCACGATTACATGCGACAATACAATCCTTGATATATTGATTCCGGTAATGTTTATGTGCATTACTATATTCTTCATTAACCTTTTCAAAAGCCTTATTATGAATAATCTCCAATGCAGGTTTAACGATTTCCTTATGAACATATTGATGATCAATACGGATTATTTCACCCTTTTCATACTGATACCCTACGCCCGAATAAAGAAAACGTTTATTCAATTCCTCAATCAACTCAATTAAAATTTTATCGTTTTTAAACTCATAATAGGGATTAACTTTTTGAAAAACTTGCTGTCCTTATATTAATTACACATTCAATTAAATCTAAAACATGTTCGTATTTATTATCATTTGAATAATATTCATGTTTGATTTCTAATAAATTCTTTAAAATGAAAAAAATCTGTGTTTTTAATTCTTCAGAAAAACTGTCATAAACATAGACATCATTTTTGATAGCTTTTTCAGCTTTTATACGATTTGATTATAGATTTATGATTACCATTTTTAAAAACTTATTTTTATGGAATTAAAATATTTTTTACATTGTATTCAATGAAAAAGCGGTTTGACGTTTCTTTTCTGGCGGAGGGCTGGGCTGACAGGAGATAAGATAGATGCCAAATACAAAAATTGTATTACTGATGCTGTTCAATAATAATGTTTCCTGAAAACGCTGATCCGCGACGATTCCTAGATAGATTGAATAGATTGCAAATGGAATCGAGATAATTCTTATGCCTGCCAGCATCATACGAAACGGATTGAGAAATCCTACCCGAATAATGGATTGCATACGATAAATGGATAAATAAAATAACACGCCAAGACACCATGCCATTACATTAAAAAGCACAGAAAAAATACTCATTTCAAAATAAAGAACAAGTAGAATCAGAGAACCGGCTGAAAAAACCAGCGATCCGAGCTGTAAACTCATTCCAATTTTCAATGCTGACCATTTTTCTGGCAGACGGTCAGCAATTGGTTGGAAAAAACGATCCAGTAACCATAGATCAAGAGCGAGAATTCGATCAGAAATGGGGGGTTTATTATTTGAAAACATGAAACTTTTATCCAGCAACTTTTAAAAAAGTTATAGCATTATATCAAGCTTAATCAAACAATATACATTTCCAAAAATTATATTTTAACCTTCACAAAAAGAACCCGCTTTAATTAAAAAGCGGGTTAAAGGATATCAAGAAACAAACATACAAAATTAGGGTTGGATCGCGTTTTGCCTATGTTCTTTCAACATACTCAAAATCCGTTGAATACATCGACCACAGTCGGGTTTTGAACCACAAGATTTATAAACTTTGCTTGGACAGTCTGCACCATCCTTAATAGCATTTCCTATATCCTTGTCGGTTAATGCACGACATGAACAAATATACATCGCCAAGGCCCCATCACAACTAGGTTGTTAATAATGATTATAATAACCATTCTTAATAACTATGTCTACAATTTTTTTATTACGTATCTAAACTTTTTTTGATCATGGATTTATTTCTTTTTTTATTTATAAAAAAAACATATAATTAACTAAATAATCACAAAGATTATTTTAATAATATCAAGTAATTTAAACATACAACAATTAAGGATTTCATTAATGATCAAAGATAAAAAAGTAATTGAATATTTGAATATTCAACTTACAAATGAATTAACAGCCATCAATCAATATTATCTTCACTACAAAACCCTGTGTCATTGGGGAGTCACCATTCTTGGCAAAAAAGAATACCAGGAATCCATTGAGGAAATGAAACATGCAGATTCGCTGATTGAACGTATTCTCATGCTTGACGGATTGCCCAATATGCAAAGATTAAACACCGTACAGATTGGTCAGTCAGTTGAAGAGATCCTCCATGCTGATCGCCAGATGGAGATGAAGGCTTGCAAAGATTTACGCGAGGCAGTTTCCTATTGTGAACAGATACAGGATTACGTGACTCGTCATATTTTTGTTTCAATTTTGGATTCTGAAGAAAAACATATTGACTTCATTGACAAACAATTTGATCTGATCAAACAAATTTCTATAGGTCGATACATCACTTTAAATTCCGATCACGCAACGGAACAAGAATCGTAATTCAGATTTTATTCAATATGGATATCTTATTAAAGTAAGATGTTACTATCTTACTTTTTAAGAAAATTACGAATTATCCTTTTTCATACAAATCAAGTTAATATATCCAATCTTACAATAGATTGTCTTTGACAGATCCTCTGTAATTAAGCAAGATTAGCTTTTACAAATTAAACAACCCTGTTTTAAATATTTTATATAGACAAGACCCGAACAGGAAATCAAAGACATGAGATCAATCCTACCCCCTTTGACACTAAGCTTGACTTTGCTTGCAACCACCCCTTTTAGCGGGTTTCTTCATCCTGCCTATTCTGTTCCCACCAATCATATTTCATCAAAAAATATATCTTCTTCAAAACAGCAGGTAATTCGCGCCACTTTGAAAAATGGATTACGGGTGATTATCATTAAAAATAATTTGGCCCCTGTTGTTACGGCGCAAGTCAACTATCTTGCCGGTTCCAACCAAACGCCAAAGGGATTCCCGGGAACTGCACACGCATTGGAACATATGATGTTTCGTGGAAGCAAAGGTCTAGACAAGGATCAGCTGGCAATTATCGGGGCACAATTGGGCGGAAGCTATAATGCCTTTACCACAGAACACGTCACACAGTATTATTACACAGCTCCTGCCGAAGATTTAGATGTTATCCTGAAAATTGAAGCTTTACGAATGAATGGATTAAGCTTAAATGCCGCGGATTGGGACAAGGAACGTGGAGCGATTGAACAAGAAGTTTCAAGGGATTTGTCCAATCCAATTTATAAATATGTTTCTGAATTACAAAAGATTTTATTCAAGGACACCCCATATGAACATGATGCTTTGGGAACCCGTCCATCTTTTGATAAAACAACCGTTCAGGATTTACGTGAATTTTATGAAACTTACTACACACCCAATAATGCAATCCTTGTTATCTCAGGCGATATTGATCCCCAAAAAACCCTGGCAACTGTCAAACAAAATTTTTCTTCCCTACCTCGCAAAAATCTACCCAAACAAACCTCTTTCAAATTAAAGCCAATAAAAGCCAAAACATTACATTTTCCAACGGATCTCCCAGCTGGACTTATAACAATGGCATGGCGTATGCCTGGGGAAAAATCCAGTGATTATGCCGCCGCGACCATTCTGAGTGACGTTATTTCAAGCCAGCGGGAAAAGTTATATGGTTTAGTGCCACAGGGAAAGGCCCTGTCAGCTGATTTTGAATATATTCCCAAAGGCAATACGGGCTTTGGCGTGGCTATTGCAGCATTTCCAAAAAACAGGAATTATCAATCCCTTTTGAACGAGGTTCAGACAATCCTTAGATATTTTCATGAAAATGGTGTTCCGGCCGAACTTGTTGAAGCGGCAAAACGCAAGGAGATTGCATCCCTCAAATTCTCTGCCAACAGTATCACGGGATTGGCCAGCAGCTGGTCAAATGCCTTGGCTTTTCAGAAATTAAATAGTCCTGATGATATGATTGCCGCTCTTAATGCAGTCACTCCAGAAAAAGTTAACCAATTGGCAAAAAGGATTTTAAAACCGGAAGAAGCGATCACGGCGATTCTCACACCTGAGGATTCCGGAAATCCTCTATCGAAAAAAGGTTATGGAGGTGCTGAATCTTTTACCTCAATTCCTGATAGACCTGTCCCCTTGCCTGAATGGGCTGATAAGGCACTGAAAAAACTTAATATACCCAAGGCATCCCCTTTACCTACAGATATAACCCTGAAAAATGGTATTCGTTTGATTGTTCAGCCAATCAATGTCAGTGATACCATAAGTGTATTCGGTGCCATTCGACAGAACTCAAGTCTGCAAGAGGAAAAAGATAAGGAAGGTATTTCAGACATTACAGATGAGATGTTCAAGTATGGGACCAAGACTTATGATCGTCTGGCTTTTCGCAAACAGATTGATGACATCGCTGCCGATATCAATACAGGAAGCGAATTTTCATTATCTGTTCTTACGCCCTATTTTGACCGTGGTATGCAGTTATTGGCTGATAGCGAGTTAAATCCTTCTTTCAAACAAGAAAACCTAGATATCGTCAAATCACAAACAGCGCAGTCCCTAAAAGGATTATACCAGTCCCCAGGTTATCATTTTGACAGATCCGTTGCAAAAGCGGTTAATCCCATTAATGACCCAAGTTTACGTCAGCCAGTCCCTGAAAAAGTTATGAAATTAACCTTAAATGATTTGGAAAATTTCTATCAGCAATCCTTTCGTCCAGACCTTACAACAATTGTTGTGGCAGGCAACATAACGCCTGAAAAAGCGAAGGCAACCGTTGAAAAATATTTCGGGTCATGGAAGGCGAAAGGTGTCAGGCCCAATCTTGACTTGCCTCAACGTCCAAATAGCAAGACCTCCTACATTCATGTTCCCGATAAAAGCGCAGTGCAAAGCAGCGTCGCATTGGTTGAATCCATCCCGCTGAACGTTTACCATCCGGATCATTATGCCCTGAACCTTGGCAATGAAATATTAAGTGGCGGATTTGCGGGACGGTTTTACAAAGACTTGCGGGTTAAGACAGGATATGTCTATAACGTAAACAGCTCTTTTGACTGGTCCCGCACACGTGCGGGATATAACATCAGTTTTGGTGCGGATCCTGACAAGGTTGATCTCGCCCGCAAGGCAGCCCTGAAAGACTTGCAGGCCATGCAGACGCAACCCGTCAGCGAACATGAACTGCAACTGGCCAAGGCGTCATTGCTGAGGAGTATCCCATTGCAACGTTCCAGCATTGACAAACTCGCGTCACAATATTTGACCTTCAGCGAATTGGGATTGCCCCTGGACACACCGCAAAGATCAGCCCAAATCTATTATCGGATGAGTGCCGGCGATATTCGCAAAGCCTTTAAAACATGGATCAGAATTGATGACCTCGCCCAGATTACCAAAGGGCCAATTAACCAGAAATAAAATTATATATTATTGTTATTTTGAATTAAAAATTATAATCTTTACCCTTCATCTTATAAAAATTAAGTAGTGGAATTTATATGTCAAAAAATATTTTAATTACATTTGCCGGTCGTCAAGACAGAATGGAAAATTTAAATCAATATATACGATATGCACTAAACAATAATTTATTAGATGAATGGCATATATGGGATTTTACCCGTAATAAAACTGATAAAGAATATGTCAGAAACAATTACGGACCAATAGCATATATGCAAGATAATGCCGGTTACCAATTTTATAAAGATTTACCCAAAAATTCTAAACTTACCATTCCTTTAAGAATATCAAATGATCTTCATATAGCATTTGTAGAAAAAAACCAGGATAAATTTACAGAGGTTGTCATAGGTGGATGGGGTAACTCCGGTTCGGAAATAAGAAGAGTTGATTCAAAAAATTTATATGACAATAATAGAGACAATACAGAGGAAATTTTTAAAACAGAATTTTTCACTCTCCTAAACGCTTACTGCGATAATATCCTCACGATCAGCAGGGGAAGTGATAACAACATAAATATTTCAATCAACGGATATGAATTTCCAACATTCAACCTCCTTAATAGAGACAATATACCAAAATTATACTTGCAAGGCGGATTTGGTGCATGGCTAGAGTTCTGTTATGTCAATGACAGAATAAAACAATTCATAGGCAACTTAAACGAATCTTATCCCTATTATCATGCCTATCGATATTATGCTTCAAGAATTGACCTTTTCAAAGATGATGTTTTCCTGAAATGTGATGATGATATAGTTTATATTGAACTTGAAAAACTGAAGGAATTCATTGATTTCAGACGAAGAAATGATGAATATTTCCTGTTATCAGCAAACGTTATCAACAACGGCGTATGTGCCTATTTTCAAAAAGAGAATTTATCCATCCCTGATGAGGTAGGTGAATTTGAACTTCCACCTAACGGTTTTAAGGGTAGTTTATGGGAAAATGGAGAAAAAGCTGAAAAGCTGCACTCTTATTTCATTAAAAATCGTGGAAAGCCCCTACCTTTAACATCAAAAATTGTAGAATGGGACAAAAGGTTATCAATTAATTTTATATCTTGGAAAGGAAGAGATTTACGCTTTATGATGTTGCCTTTTCAATGCGATGATGAACAAATTTTAACAAGCAATACACCACAATATTTAAATCGTAAAACAGCTTTATTTTCCGATTTTACTGTCTCTCATTTAAGTTTTTATTCACAAGAATCTCATATGAATACAGAATTACTTATCAATGAATATGTAAAATTGAGAAAAGAAAAATATAATATTTAAATATCAGTAATTTCCGGTTTTGACCTGAAAAAATTCAGCAATCCTTTCGTCCAGACCTTGCAACAATTGTTGTGGCAGGCAACATAACGCCTGAAAAAGCGAAGGCAACCGTTGAAAAATATTTCGGGTCATGGAAGGCGAAAGGTGTCAGGCCCAATCTTGATTTGCCTCAACGTCCAAATAGCAAGACCTCCTACATTCATGTTCCCGATAAAAGCGCAGTGCAAAGCAGCGTCGCATTGGTTGAATCCATCCCGCTGAACGTTTACCATCCGGATCATTATGCCCTGAACCTTGGCAATGAAATATTAAGTGGCGGATTTGCGGGACGGTTTTACAAAGACTTGCGGGTTAAGACAGGATATGTCTATAACGTAAACAGCTCTTTTGACTGGTCCCGCACACGTGCGGGATATAACATCAGTTTTGGTGCGGATCCTGACAAGGTTGATCTCGCCCGCAAGGCAGCCCTGAAAGACTTGCAGGCCATGCAGACGCAACCCGTCAGCGAACATGAACTGCAACTGGCCAAGGCGTCATTGCTGAGGAGTATCCCATTGCAATGTTCCAGCATTGACAAACTCGCGTCACAATATTTGGCCTTCAGCGAATTGGGATTGCCCCTGGACACACCGCAAAGATCAGCCCTAATCTATTATCGGATGGGTGCCGGCGATATTCGGAAAGCCTTTAAAACATGGATCAGAATTGATGACCTCGCCCAGATTACCAAAGATGCGGCTAATCTCAAACAATAAGCAACTCAACCTCATTCATTATTTATTTAGATTAAGAAATCATGTTTTTATACTTTTCAAAATCCTTTAATTTTTGAAGTTTCTTTATAAATTCTTGAATATCTTTTATCAGCAATTCCAAATTTACAATTTTAACGGTTCTAAGAGAATTATCACTATCATAATCTTTTATATATTCTTTAAGTTTTTCAACAACTTCTTGCCAAAAAGGTTTTTCTTTAATAAGAATCTCTTTATTATAAGAATGGTTACTATTATACCGTAAATGTAACGCATGATGAAAATCATATATCAAAGAATTTTTACAATTTACTATTGCCTGAACAAATTCATCAATATAATCATTGTTGATAAAAATTTCTTTTTGCCGATTTTCATCATTAAAGTAAATTACATTATCAAAATCGATATTTTCCTCTTCCCTTAACATCTGAATTATTTTTTTTAATTTTTCATTTGCTTCATCTTTGGACAATTCAGAAATACATATTTTTTTGAACTTTCTAAAATTGTCCAGTATTTCAGAAAAAACAGGATTATGACGCGATAAAAAATCATAATTTTTTGGATTATAAAGTGAATCACAATCTACATCATTTCCATATTTTATTATCCATGCCTTGCAATATTTCCTGATATAATTAACTGCGAGCCACTTAATTGAATTTATATCTTCCTTAATCAATTTCTTTTCATTAAAATAAATAATTAATCCCAAATAGTGAAAAAATATAGGAAAATCCAAATATTTTAACGAAGTATAATTAACCTTAAATTCATTAAGTAAATTTTGAAAATCTTTTTTATCTAATGATCTATAAAAAATTAATTTATCCAATAAATCCTTTCGATTCTTATCAAAAAAACTTTTAATGTTTTTATCTATATTAGTAAAATCTGATCTAAATAGAATATTAACCCATACATGCATTTCAAATATAGTAACTTATATTGAATTAAATGAAAGAAAAAATCTTTCTAAATAATTATTATAAAAAAATCTTCTTTTATTTATAATATTCAGAAGTTTATAATTTTTAGCATATATTTCTTTTAATTCTGGTGGATCATTATTAAAAGAATAGCGCAAATTAACTGATATTTTATTTATATCTTTCATGATTTTTTCAGATAAATCATTTTCCGTTATTTTCCATTCAATAATTATTAATTTTAAAATAAAAAAATTTTCAATCAATATATCAATAAATTTTCTTTTTATTTCATTCTTTACTCTTTCTTCACCCTTTAATTCATTATCCTTTTCCAGGGGATAATAATCGTCTTTGATATTATGTAACAAATATCCATAATCATCTATGGCCTGTTTAAGCCCTCTTAAATTTGGTGTGGCAATTTGACTATCTTTATAAATATTTTTGATAAAGGGACTAAATTGTGCAATAATCTTTTTATATTTGTTGGGTTCCGTGCCATCCTCGCCAGTAAATAAAAAATAATCCACTACAGCTTCAAAATTGGAATGAATTTTGAAAGTTTTCCCAATGACTTTTTCTTTAAATTCTTTATATAAATCGGATTTTTTCAGAATTTCAGGATCTACAGCCTGTTTATTGCGATCAACTATTTTACCCTGATTTACATTATCAGGTTGCCTGTTACTGTCTTTGTTACTTTTTTCGTTATCTTCAATCTCAGAAATTTCAGATTGTTCAATCAAAAGCTTTTCCTCATTCGCTATAAGGATAACTTTCATTTTTTCAACCTCTACAACTTGATTGATCCAGCCCAGCAACTCTTTTAAGGGAATATCTGATCTTTCCAAATCATCAAGAATATAAACCAGATTATGTTTTTTCACTGATGAAATAATAGATTTCAATTTTTTTTTTAAATCTGGAAAAGTTGTTAATGAAATAAATGCCTTGAGTAAGGAAAAATAAGGGTTGGCAAAATTAGAAATATTTGCATTTTTAATCAATAAGGAAGCAATATCTGATAGAATATTAAAATTACCAAAAATTGATTTAGTCAATCTACTTTCAAGCTCTTCTACAGTTTTGATACCGAATACGCTGATCTTGATAAATCGTATATTATATTTTTTTAATTTTTCATTTCTTGATAATACTTTATTTAATCGATCAGGTTCGAATACAAGATAATGATCAAATTTTATACCAACGGATACCAACTTTCGAAAGATAAATACCAAATATATTATAAACCAATTTCGTTTTTTTTTCGGTAATTCACTTTCATTTAAAATGATTTTGCTATTTTGTAATTTATCAATCCCTGAATATGCATCGATATAATATGTTTTACCGATGCCCCATTTACCAGTTAACAATACAGCAAATTCTGGCTCTTTTTTATCAAGAACATAGTAATCCAAATATTCAGTGATATGTTGATTATCACCACCTAAAATGTCAGAAAATTTATCCACAGTATATCTCATTTATAATATCACTTATTTTGATTTTGTAATATTTTAACCTGAAATTTGAATGGATGAGATATTATTTCATAATCAAGTAGTCACTATTGATTTATATTATGTGCAGGCTTTCCCCATCTGTTTTCCGTTGGTTTGCTATCAATACAAAACATGATAATAAGGGCTAATGACCCTATGCCGGTAAAATATAGCAATAACCACCACCCCGATAGATTAATATCATGCAAACGCCTGATTGAAACCGAAATCAGGGGAATGAACGTAAATAAAAGCCAACAGAAAATAAAAAGATAAATAACCCATACAAGAATTGACAAGACTGGATGGGATGATGATCCTATATTATATACAACATAAAAAAGAACGACCGTGCTTATAACCAGAACGGTAAGAAAGATAAGCAGAAAATACCAGAATTCCTTTCTTCCAGCCCTTCCCTCTATTGTCAAATAATTTTTTATACATCTATTAAACCAATCAATGATTGTATTATTTTCTTCATTATCATATTGGTTAGATACATCAATGTTATTCTCTGACATGTTCATCTGTTTGCACCCTTTTCAGTAAAGATAAATGGTGGACTTTTTGCATTCACCGAATTATCAGAAACACCTGATTATTGAATATTCTGGTCAATATTCCGGAATATCCCAATCTTTGTATTTATATTGTAATAATAAATAATTATACAAACAACCAAAATAATTCCATAATAATAGAATTAATATTATTAAAGAATTACAAACAATACTGTTAAAATTATTAACATAGATTATTTTATATTTTTTTATTTTATATTATCCAGACTGATAACAAAAATCCCTTTTCTGTAAAACTGTTAAAGAAAAAGGATGAAAATCAGTTATCTATATTTTAATTTTGCTGGAGGCCCCCATTGATTATCTTCATATTTAGTATCAATGCAAAACATGATCCAAACACCAATTGAACCAACGGGTATGAAATGAAGAAGCAACCAAAAACCTGACAAATTAATATCATGAAGACGTCTGACCGCAACGGAAATCATGGGAATAAACATTACAATGCTAAATATACTCCACAAGAATATTGATAGATATAGACAGACCTCAAAAATTAGTATTCCATCAAATGAAGTATCCGTTTGAAAAACGGTAGCAGAAAATAACAGGCCAATTATGAGTAGTCCAATAAAAAAAACGGCCAAGTAACAAATTTGAAACGACCAAAATTCCATTCTTCTGGCCCTTCCTTCAAAATTAACATAATTTCTGATGCATTTATTAAACCATCCTATGATCGTATAGTTTTTTTCTTTTTCAAGTTGTTGTTCATATTGGGTCCGCGATTGAATTTTATTCATAAAATGAACATTTTTATCATCAATTAATATAAAAACTGCAACAGCCCTACCGAGTTGATTGACTTGAAAATCAACACAGGTCCCTTTTTGAGGGGCGATATTTTCCTTCCATTCATCGCCACTAAATTCGTAACGCTGCCCATCATCGCCTGAGATATACCCTGTATTAGTCTGTATGATAAAATTGAGTATAAATCCCCGCATATTTAAAATTTTTTTCCTGTCTTAAATAAATGATATCAAATAATTTTTCTAAAATATAATCTAGTCTAGAAATCCATCATTTTTCAAAATTTCCATAACGGTCTGAATTCGGTTATTATAGAGATGATCCCGCAGAGTGCGTGCCTGTGCTTTTTTAGCCGTTTCCAATAATAAATCTGGATTATTCAAATATTTATCAAGTTGTTGTTGAAAATCATAACGTGTTGAAAAAACCGGGACCTCATCCCGTTCATAAAAATCATGAATTGCATAATTATCTTCATGAAAAAGCTGCATAGCACCTGCGGCAGATGCCTCGAACGTTCTTGGTCCAGGGTTTGAAGGCATAATCATATACCGTTTATTTTCAAAATGAAGGCTACGACCCAAATTAAGAACAATTTTCGAGCGCTGATATAACTCAATTAACTGATCTTTCTCTATCCTGGCATCTGAAAAGCCAATCCCGAATTCACCCCAACCCGGGCCGATAATTTTTACTTTTAGATTTGTCAGGGCTGGTTTTATGCTGCGCATGACATCCTTGCGGCTACCAAATGCAACACCACAAAACATGACATCAACCGTTTTTTCAATGGTTTCGTCAATGGGACGGTAATGCAACTTTTCACAAGCTGCCAAAGGTAAAAAATGGGTATGTGGATGATTATAAAAATTCGTCCCCCAACGATCACAGGAAAATATTACATCGAAATCGTCAATAATTCTGTAATTGGCATCTTGTTCATACGGATCTTCTGTCGCCCAAAAAATGGTGATCGCATTGAATTTTTTTGCCCTGTGACATACTTCTCCAAAATAGGTGCTTTCCGGTAAATATGATCCAATTGAAAAAACAATTTTAGGTTTTATATACTCAATTGCAGCCGCGGCTCCTGCAATATTCGTGGAAATTACATTACCTTCACCAAAAACACTTTCCCAACCTGATATAATGGCTTCACGGATCTGCGCATTGGCCTGCGATTCATAACGTCCACCACTGCATACCATTACTTTTTCATTTTTAGTTTTTTGAAATTTATTTTTTGATTTTATAGCCATATGAACCTTTTAACACCTGTGTAAAATAACTTTTGATAAAATTGACTGCAACTGCTCCTTAAACCGTTCACGATTGCATTCGCGAGCAATACGATCAAGGGCATTTTGACGCAGTTGATTCCATAATTCCTCCGTCTGGTACAACCTAATAATTTGCGAGGCAAAAAATTCCGGATTATCCGTGGAGGCTGCAAGAATATCCCTCTCATCTTGCCATCCCAGTTGTTCCACCAATAAATTTGACGCCACGATAGGAATTCCATAGGATGCAGCTTCATGTAACTTATAGGGAATGCCACCCGCAAATCTCGTTGGTGCGATATAGACACGATGATCATCATATAAACTGGACAAATCTGGCACCATTCCCAAAAAATCTATATCAGGATAATTAATCAAGGCGGATATATCAACAGAAGGATTTACATAGCCTGCAATTGAAAAAGTAAAATCCGATCCCATTTTATCAATCAAAATCGGCATCACAGAAGTTATAAACCATTTCAAACTGTCATAATTAGGTGCCTGATCATCATGCAAAGCACCAACAAAAAGAATATTTTTGCGCTCTTTCCATTCCTTTTGTGATTTGCGTATGTTGATACTATGTCCGAGGATATCGACATTGTTAAATCCTGCCTGTCTAATATAATTTGCATCAATTTCATTAACGGCTACAATTTCTTGACAATGTTTTGCACAGGATAACTCCTCCTCAAGAGCCTGTTGAAAATTTTCGTCTATTTCCTTTTCCAATAGCTTTGCCTGCAATCGTGTCCGGGGTGTCGCAACAACCTCTGTATCAAGGATTATTTCCTGGGGTAAATAACGGCTAGCTTCACCCATCATGGGCAATATTCTATTTAAATTATGGGTTCTTCCTATCCAAACCAAATCATAATATCCCGCCCTTTCCTTAAAGAAATCACGAAGATGTTCAACTGTATGATTGAACAATACCTCAACCGTATCAGGCATGCTTGAATAAATCTGATAAACATGGGGATAAAAGTAATTTATAGGATAAACCGTCACTTCATACCCTAATTCAGACATTTGAAAGATAATGTCATTTGAACGAATATACCCAGACCCAAGATGTTTTAAAGGAACCCTATCCTCAATGAATAAAATTCTTTTATTTATATTTCGTCTCTGTCGCGCAATTAAAACATTGTCACTATGCCGGGGAGATTGAAACCTTAAAAAATCCGCATGTTCTCTGGCAAATAATCGATGGTTTCGCTTTATCAAACCACTTGAAATAATCGGATTGCTTGAACAATACTCCATATGTTCGACAACTGCATTGGGATCATATACAATACGATATCCTGCCTTTATCATCCGAACACAAAAGTCCGTATCCTCAAAGTAGGCTGGATAATAAATAGGGGAAAATCCATTCAATTCCTTCAGCACTTTTGATTTTACTGCCAACATCGCCGCTGAACAATAATCAACATCCCGAACAAAATTCGCCTCGGGAATCAATGGGTCTTTTCCTCTCAAATACCCTGTCGTTGTTCCATCCCGCCAAATAATCTGGCCTGCCTCTTGAAGCAATCCATCTGGATGAATTATTTTACCTCCGACTGCACCAATATTATCTGCTGAAGTCAACCGTTTACAAAGTGCATCAATTGCTCCCGGCAATAAATTAATGTCATTATTCAAAAAGATAACAATCGGGGCATCAACGTCTTCAATCAATATGTTACATGCTTTACCAAAGCCAAAATTATAAGGAAAACGGTTTACGGAAGCACCGATCAAACAACCTTGGATAAATTTACTGTCATCTATCGAGTGATTATCACCCAAAAGCAATTGTATATTTCCATTAAAATTAGAGCGAAGGGATGCCAACGCTGTCAATGTTACCGTCAGATTATTGTGCATCAACATAATTACACAGATATCCGCCTGACCCTTATAGGAGAAATCAAGCTTTTCATGAACAACCGATGGTAAAACAAGTCTTGATTTTTTTTTAAAATATGTTCTGCTTTCCTTTGTTTCATTAGTCAAGCGATAATGAGAATCATCAGGTTGCTTATTTATCCACTGATCAAGTTTTTGTTCAAATACATAAGCAGCAAAAGCATCCCTAAATATACCCGTTTCAACCTTATCACGAATATCCCCTGATAGATAATATTCGTGCAGACTAATATCGATCCTTGGAGAACGAAGTTCTAACGCACCATAATGTATGAAATGATCATAGCCGTTTCTAAAACTTGCTGTTGATTCAATGGCTTGATTTATATCCTTATAATGATCTAGGTAAAATTCTTCTTCAAACCATGGAGATGGATTAAATAGTTTTGGAGTTTCATTCAAACAATAATGATGTAAAGCACAAAGATATTCACCATCAGCAATTTTTTGTTTTACATCAGGATATTTTTCTAAATACCATGATGTGTCAAAATAAAGAGAGACATTTGTATTTTTTTCAACATCACTAAGATAATAAAGAAAATTTCTATAAGGGTTTTGACTGCGCTTTACATCTTCACGTTCATAACATGCCTGTTGATAGATTGAAGGATCAAATAACAAGGATCCTGTACGACGTAATCCATCCCCTTTTTTCAGATAATGATCATAGGCATTAATATATTGGGAATCATTAATAACTTCATGAATAAAATCAGCGTTATTTTTTAAATAATAATGTGTTGAAAAAAGCCAGTGAGGATCATGTGTCAAATAACCCTGATTACAATAATGCTCAAAACCTGATTTAAACGCTCCACGATCAATATTTTTTCTTAATTCAGGATATCGTTGTAAATACCATTCCTCATCAAAGTAGGGATTGGGAGAATGACCTAAAATTGAACCTACCTGATTATAATAAATTTCCACATCATCCAAACCACAATTTTTCATTCTTTCACTTAGGTCAGGATAGGTTTTTATATACCATTCCCCATCAAATTTAGCCCATAATGCTTGATCAACTGCATCCTTGTCATTTTCTATATATTTTTGAATTGGCAAACTATCAGATTGTGACGAAACAGGTAAATCCTTATTCTTCCCCCCATAATTTGTTCCGCTAGCTAGCAATCGAATATAGGCATTTGGATAAAGTCCCTTTTGAATATCCTGTTTAACAGCTTTATCCGCAGCATATTGCTGTAAATTTATTTCTTCACAGGGATCCCACAAAAGCTGTATTCCCTCGTAAATAAAATGAGCATATCCATTTCTATATTTTTTGAACGCTTGAACATTCTCAAGCTGGCTTTTATATTTTTGATCATAAAAGGATTCATCAAACCAGGCATTTGGATTGAAATTGAAAGCTTGATTGTTTACTAGATAATGATGAATATAATTGTTGAATGTTCCTTCTGAAATTGCCTTTGTTATTTCTGGATAATTCTGCGCATACCATTCTGGATCAAAATACCAGGATACCTGTATTTTACTATCAATTTCATCCAAATATTTTAGATAATGTTGATAAGGCGATAACCCTTCCTTAATGGCCTGTTGATATTTTCCAATGAAAAAATTACTGTTAAAAAAAAGACTGCCACTATTTCCCTCAATATCTCCCACTTTCAGAAAATGGTCATATCCATTAACAAATCCATTCCTTTCCAAATTCTCATTTGTCAAATGTGGATTTACTTTTTTGTAATATTTTTCAGAAAATAACCAATGCGGATCATGGGTATGATATCCCTCCTTGCAATAATGTTGAAAACCACTAGTAAATTGATGGCAATCAACCATTAGTTTTACATCAGGATATTTCTGTAAATACCATTCCTCATCAAAATAAGGATTGGGGGAATGACCTTCAAAACAACCAAATGTTTTATAATATTCTTCAACACTATCAACTTCCAGTGCCTTCATTTTTGAAGTTACATGATCATATTTGTGAACATACCATTTTTCATCAAAAGTCTGCCATATTGGCATATAATCTGAAGAGGCTATTTCCTTTTCAATATTAGAAATGTTATCCTCGATAACTGGAAACCCTTTTTCATTTTTTCGCGTAGATATGGCGTCTGAAACATCCCCAGATTCAACGGTCTCTTGATTCTTTACTGATTTTTGTATATCAAAACTATTTTCGATTTTGTCTTTATCGTTTGAATATTTTTTTTGGATTTCCATGAATTTATTTAAAAGATGCAAATCCTGTTGAGCCACCCAATATTCAAATATATTCAGATATAGATTGTCTTTTGCAATTTTTTCAAATATCTCATCAGAAAATTGATTATAATCAAAATCCTTCAATGGTTTTCGTTTTTCCTTGCATCCACATACAATAAAATGTTCATAACCATTTCGAAAAAGTCCATGACCATCCATCAAAATCGAAGGAGATAAATCCTGATAGTTTTCAAGATAAAATTGTTCGGAAAATTGTTCCAAAGGCGAGAATAATGTTGGTGTTGGATTGGATAGATAATGATGGAGAAGATTCAAGTATTGATAATTGGTGGTTTTTAATGTTTCCTTTGAATATGTATTTCCATACCATTTTGGATCAAAAAACCATGAAAGTCTGAATTTATCGAAATCATCCGTATCATTTGTTAAAACATATTGATATGGACCATATTCTGTAATTTCGTCTAAATTCTCTTTTTGGGATAAATACAAACAGGGATTGAAAAAAAAACTTCCTGTAAGGCAGGATTTATCTCCAACCCGTAAATAATGATCATAACCATTAATATAAGGTTTTCCCTCGCCAATCAGGTCATTTATTTCTGGATTATGCTTTTTATAAAATGTTTCTGAAAATAACCAATGTGGTGAATGATCTTTAAAGCCAATTTTACAGTAATGATCAAATCCAGAAGTGTATTTCCCTTTTTTTATAAGCTCCTTTACATCATAATATTTTGTCAAATACCATTTTTCATCAAAATACGGATTGGGCGAATTTCCAACCTTATACCCATTAGTTGAATGATAAGCAAAAACATCGCCTTGATATATATCCTGTATCAGTAACGAAAAACTTTTATACCGATTACGATACCATTCTAAGTCGAAAACCATCCATTTGGGTTGTTTTTCTTCACTATCATACACGATTTACCACCTTATATTTTAATTAAAATAGCTACTTAAATAATTATACTTATCGCTAGTTAAAATTTATTTGAAATTATTTTTATTAATTAAAATCACTCCCTAAATAATTTTCTTTTCAAAAAATCCGTATATTGATCAATTGTATCTTCATTTATTATATCATCCATAATATTACTGACCTGGTTATTTTTAAAATTCACAGAAATATTCACTGGAACAACCAAAAATTCATTATGAATGAGATTAATCAGAAAAATTTGAAATTTTCCTTCTAATTTTAGAGAATATCCTTTCTGTAAATCCAATTGTATGTAAAAGCCATTGTTTAATGGAACATTTTGAAAAACTGAAATTGTTTCATGACGAATAAATCTTGATGTGGCAACAAAAAAACAGTTTTTAAAAGATTCATTAACAAAGGCAAGATATATCTGCCCTGCCTTACTTGTTGTGCGATCAAAGGCCCATCCAGAAATTTTAAGCAAATTCCCTGCTTTTTCATTTTCCGGATTAACATCCGTAGATAAATTTTGAATATAATATTCTAGTTTACCTAAATTTTTATGAAACAATCTATTTTCAGAAATATCACTTAATTTTATTCCACGCATAATACCATCTTTTTCAGTAATACGCAGAAAATCATCTAATATAACCTGATTATCATGAAATTCATTATAGATTTTAACAACTTTTCCGGCATTAACCTTTATTTCGTAACCAGCCAGTTGAAATGCCGCTATTCCATTGACAACATTAATCAAGCCAATTCTGAAACGGCCCTCACACCATTTTCCTCTCAATGCTGATTTACACGAAAATCCATTTCGTACAGGAGCATTAACAAAATTAGATGCCACATCCTCCCGACTTTCTCGATCGCATTTTAAGAAAATTGTCAAATCACTATCCTGATGAATCAAAACCGTATACAAATTTCCTGCATTGGACATATCAGGATAAATAAACCATCCACGAATATGGAATTCATCTGCCTCTTTAAATTTGCTGTCATCATCGACATTAAGAATATGATAACAGATATCATCAATATAAAAATGTGCTCCCTGTACAACTGCCCAATCTTCAATTTCCTGTGGAAGCTCGATATAAAGACTGCTACTTGTGGGCGCATCAAAAATATGACGAGGTGGTGCCTGCTCTTTCCAAGATGCATGTGGAATATAATGAAGCCGCCCTATATCCCATCGCAACCCGCTGTTACCCAACATATTTATAGGAACGACTTCATCGTAAACTTGCAATAATTTTTCAGCATATTCTTTTGAATTAACCCATAAATCAGGTGAAATGTTATTGATAAGCTTCTGACGCAATATTTCATCGGAACGTATCAGTTCCAATCGATCAATAACCAGATTCACATCCCCGATGGGAACCGTAAATCCATTAATTCCATCCTGCACACGATCTTTTAACGCACCAACATCTGTCACAATGGGAATTAACCCATTCTGCCAAACTTCAGAAAGCGATATACAATATGTTTCGGGCCATATTGACAATATCAGGGCTACATCTGCTACCTGCAATGCCGAAACTTCACCCAATCCATATGAACCATGCAATATAATATTATCAAGTTTCAAATCTTTTAGGACAGATTCATAGTCAGGCTGCATATATCCAAAAATATGAAATTCATACAAATTTGGATTGGCAGTCTGTAATATGGATAAAATCGTATCTGCACCCTTTGAACGGATAAAATTACCAACAGTCGCAACTTTCAGTTTTCTGCCTTCCAAGGGTTTGAACTCTTTTTTTATCAAAGGTATTGTTGTGTCTGGCGAAGGGATACCAAGAATATAATTTTTTTTATTTTCAACAACAGGATAAATATATTTTGCCACATCAAACGAATGTTGTGTTCCATATAAAAATGCATCAATGGATTTCATGACCTTTCCAACAAATGCACGTCGTGTCTGTTGCACACCAAAATCCAGCTTTTCAGAAATTTTAAGGCAAACATCACAAGTTCCAACATCTTTATTTTCTTCAATACGACAGTAACGTTGTTCGTAATTCAAAAGATTATAATGAGAACAAACCGCCAGAAAATCATGAAAAGAAAAAACCGTTCCAATACCGCAAGCCTTGGCTATAATCGGTAAAGAAAGAGTGTGATGGCCTAAATGCTGAATGTGAACCACATCAAATCCATATTGATTAATTATATTCGAAAAGGCAGTTTCTTCCCCGGCATCATTCATGGAATCCAACCAGCCCACATCTGGCATGTCAAACCGTTCCAATTCTTGACCATTGGAATCTGTTAGCGTACATGCACCTCTTCGACGAAGCCAATAATAAAATTCCACATCTTTTACTAGTCCAAAAGAAATAATCTGCTGATATACTTCAATGCCACCCCATACTTGTTCACGAATAGTGGAATGCGTGACAAATAAGACCTTCAATTTTTTTTTAAACTGAGATTCAACAATAATTTTTTTCTTTTTTTTCTTTAGAGAAAAATCCGCCTGAGTCACATCTTCAATAACTTTCAGACGATTTTGATACAAATGTGATTTCATTACAGATTGCTGGGAGGAAATCGCCATTTTCTTTCTGATATTCTTTTTTTCAATTACCTCTGCGATCTGTTTAATGATTTCTTCAGTATTATGGGCAATAGCAACGCCATTAATCTCTTTTAAATATTTCTCATTCATACCTGCTGGCAATTCCACAATCTGTGCTGCACCAGCCAAACCCAATTCATATAGACGTGGACCAGGTGCAGTTGCCTGCCCTATATCTCCATGACTGGCATAATTGCGAAACATTGTTAAGGTAACTTTACTTGCATTGGCAAAATCAGTAAACGCTTCAATACTTACAGGTCTATGTATAACCCTTTCACTCAAATCAGCTGGCAAAGGTGGCAAATATTCATTCCCAGGGCAAATCAATTTATACCGTGCCTGGGGAAAGGCAATTATAACACGACGTAAAATATCAACACGGTTTGGCCACATTGTCCCCGCAAAACATATATCATAATCCAGCGCATCAGTTTCTTTCACTTTACGATAATGAATTTGATCACTTGCAGCCAAAGGTAAATAAAATGCTTCTGTTTGATAGGCCTTCACGCAAATAGGGTCGTTTGTAAACACATAATCAAAAATAGTCGTTACCTGAACATTGAAATCCAACATGAAGGGATCTTCAAAAGCCCAGAAAATCATGGTTTTAAAACACGGTCTAAGCCTTTTCATCAATTCATAATCAGTTCGCTGTCCATCAATACAAATAATAACTTCATGTTCTCCACTTGCTGCAACTGACAAGATATCCATATTATCAACTACAACAACATTATCATCCCCCCATAGTTTTTTTGCTGCCCAAAAAACAGCAAGAGTTAAGTAAGAATTAGAGTTATGCGTATAATTTGTATTGTAAATGACTGCCATGATAAATACTTAATAATTCTTAATTAATTAGAAAAAGTAACAAAATCTATGATTTTAGTAAAAAATATAATTTATATACGATATACTACAAAAGATTGCGTAATCACAACCAATTTGAATTATAATTTTTTAAAATTATAAAAATTATCTTTTAACAGTTTTCATTAAAAGAATAAATTGTATCAATAAAAAAAACAGACTTTTTACAAAGCCTGTTTTTTAAAAGTTAAAAATATAAAAATCCTATTCTACATCCGGCTCGTTTTCATTCCGTCGTCGGAAAGCTGCTCCAAGAATGTCTCCCAAGGAAGCGCCACTATCTGAAGACCCATAATCAGAAATAGCCTGTTTATCCTCTTCAACTTCACGTCCCTTAATCGTTAAGGTTAAACGACGTGCATTTTTATCAATTGAAACAACCTTAGCATCTACACGGTCACCGACATTAAAACGTTCCGGACGTTGTTCCGCCTTGTCACGAGAAAGTTCGGTACGTCGTATGAATCCACTTAAAATATCATTAACACTTACATCAATACCATTTTGTTGAATACCAGTGATGGTACATGTAACAATACTGCCCTTGTTGACTTTTGCAAGTGCATCTGCAACAGAATCTTCACTTAACTGTTTGATACCCAATGAAATACGTTCTTTTTCAACATCCACATCAAGTACTTTTGCTTTAACAACGTCACCTTTTTTAAAGTGAGTAATAGCAACTTCACCAGGTTCATCCCATGAAAGATCAGACATATGAACCATACCATCAATATCGGCTGATAGACCGATAAACAGGCCGAATTCGGTGATATTGCGGATTTCACCTTCAATTTCAGAACCAACCTGATGTGTATCAGCAAACTGTTGCCAAGGATTTGGTTGAACCTGTTTCAAACCTAATGAAATACGACGTTTTGAACTGTCAACATCCAATACAACAATATCAACTTCCTGAGATGTTGATACAATTTTGCCGGGATGAACATTTTTCTTTGTCCAAGACATTTCGGAAATATGAACAAGCCCCTCGACTCCAGGTTCCAATTCAACAAAAGCGCCATAATCCGTGATGTTTGTAACGCGACCAGTAAATCGTGAGCCAACAGGATATTTTGTTGTGACATTTTCCCATGGGTCAGCTTCAAGCTGTTTCATACCCAAAGAAATACGATGAGTTTCAGGATTGAAACGAATAACCTGAACACGTACCGGCTGACCAATCTGTAAAGCTTCAGCTGGATGATTGACACGTTTCCAGGCTATATCCGTGACATGCAATAATCCGTCAACACCACCCAAGTCAACAAAGGCGCCATAATCCGTGATGTTCTTTACGACACCATCCAGAATCATGCCCTCTTTTAATCCTTGTATCAACTCGCTGCGTTGTTCAGCACGTGTTTCCTCCAATACCGCACGACGAGAAACAACAATATTCCCACGGGCACGATCCATTTTCAAAATTTGGAAAGGCTGTGCTACACCAATCATGGGGTTGATATCACGGATAGGGCGAATATCAACTTGTGATCCAGGTAAGAAAGCCATTGCCCCACCTAAATCAACAGTAAATCCACCTTTGACACGACCGAAAATGGTTCCGTTTATGCGTTGGTTATTTTCAAATGCTTTTTCAAGAGCAGACCATGCCTCTTCACGACGTGCCTTTTCACGTGAAAGCAGAATTGAACCGTCACGATCTTCGTAACGTTCCACATAAAGTTCAACCATATCGCCTGGTTTAACTTCTGCCTTTACACCCGCAGGTGCGAATTCTTTTAAAGGAACACGTCCTTCACTTTTTAAACCGACATCAACGATCGCATAATCATCCGTTAAACGAACAATTTTACCTACAACAACGGAGCCTTCGAACCCAATATCTTGTCCAAGGGTTTCATCTAAAAGCGTAGCGAAATCTTCCCCACCAAAATGATCATTAGGGGTTTGTGTGGTGGCTGCAGCCATGAGTTTCTGTAATCCCAGTCACATTTAAAGACAAATATTGCCTTTTATATACAGACTTTAATTTGCGCGTTTCCAAAATAGAATGAATCTATTTATAAAAATACGACTTTTTCACGATTGAATTCATGAAACAATTTCAACGAAAAAATATTTTATTCTATTCTTTAAGAATAGAGGGGAGCATATAAGGAAGTTACTTTTTTTTCAATAATTTATTAAAGATAAATTTAAATTTCTTATCTTTTTAACAATTATTATGTCTTTTTACTTTATTAACCACTTTTTCTAGAACCTCCAGAGCTGTCAAATGATCTGTATCAATTACAATAGCATCCTCTGCAGGTTTTAACGGAGCTACTTCTCGAGACGAATCCATTTCATCCCTGGTTTTCAAATCCATCTCTATTTTGTTAATCTGCTGTTCTTTATTTTCGGCTTTTGAAGAATTAGCAAATTGCAACCAGCGTCTTTCTGCCCGTATCCTTGGTGAGGCCGTAAGATAAAATTTAAAATCAGCGGAAGGAAAAATGACCGTTCCAATATCCCGACCATCCATAACCCCGCCTCTTAACATGGCAAAATTGCGTTGAACATTTAATAAAGCGGCTCTGATTTTTGGATTGGCAGCAACCTGGCTGGCCGCTTTATCCACTTCAGGTATACGCAGATCATTTCTTAACCAATCTTTTTCTTGAAGATTTTCAGCAAAAGCCAGGACAGATTTGGAATCTGGTTTTTCACCTGCATCCAGCATTTTTCTACCAACTGCCCGATAAAGCAATCCCGTATCAAGATAAGGTAAATGAAAATAATCAGCTACTGACTTGGCCAATGTTCCCTTTCCCACACCTGAAGGTCCATCGATTGCTATAATTATATTTTTATTCATAATGAATATTCATTAGCCTTTATATTAAGTTATAATTATATTTTATATTTGAAATCCACACCCCAGTGAATTCATCAATTCAAAATATCCAGGAAAACTGGTGCGTATAAAACGAATATCATCGATAGTTATCGTTTTTTTTGCAACCAATCCCAAGATTGAAGCGCTCATTGCCAATCGATGATCCATATGGGTTTCAACTTCGCCTCCCCCTGGAATATTACCAAAGGTACCCTCAATAATCATATCATCTCCGTGAGATTCAACAGAAACACCATTTTTCCGCAACATGTTTATGATGCTATTAAACCGATCACTTTCCTTAACCCGTAATTCTGCCAATCCTCTAAAACGGCTCTCGCCTTTGGCATACGCAGCAGCAACCGATAGAATTGGAAATTCATCTATCATGGATGGGACAATTGAAGCCGGAAGGTCAACACCCTTTAATGTCGTGTTTTTAACAATGATATCACCCGTTATTTCACCACCTTCCTGACGCTTATTAGATATCTGCAAATTTGCTCCCATCATTTTCAACGCTTCAATTATCCCGGTTCTCAAAGGATTAAGTCCAACATTCTCTATCAGTATTTCTGATCCGGAAATAATCAAGCCAGCTACCATCAAAAATGCAGCAGAGGATGGATCACCTGGAACATTAACATCTTTAGCTACTAGTTTTGTTGGGCCTTGCAAACAGATTTTGCGCCCTTTTTCAGCTAAGGTGCTAATATCAACCTTAACCCCAAAATGATTCAACATATTTTCTGTATGATCTCTTGTTGCAATCGGTTCTTCTACAATTGTCATGCCATTGGCATTTAGACCCGCCAACAAAATGGCGGATTTTACCTGGGCAGACGCAACAGGTAACCGGTATGTAACGGGATTAGCCTTTTCCACTCCCTTGATCGCCATAGGCAAACGTCCCCCATCGCGCGTAATAAACTGGGCACCAGTCTGGCTCAAGGGTTCTATAACTCTTCTCATGGGGCGTTTTCTCAAACTGCAATCACCTGTCATAACGCTGAAAATATTATGTGTTGATAAAATCCCACTCAACAACCGCGCCGACGTTCCGGAATTTCCCATATTCAAAACATCATCGGGTTCATTCAGATATCCAACCCCCTTGCCTATAACGTGCCATTCACCGGGTGCCTTTTGATGAATAATTGCTCCCAAAGCACGCATGACCTGAGCGGTTTGCATAACATCCTCACCCTCAAGCAATCCCGTGATTTTTGTTTCTCCATTTGCCAGAGCCGATAACATTAGAGCACGATGGCTGATTGATTTGTCACCTGGAACATTCACTTTACCTTTTAAAGGTTGTTGTAGAAAAGAAACAACAAGTGGTTGTTTTGAGTGAGTAACTGTCATAATTTTATTTTCCAATTTAACAAATAGAGTATAAAAACAAAAAAAACTTTGATTTAAATCAACAAATCGTATTTTATCATTTGACAATAAGACAATAAACTGGCATTTCGCCATATTTATGTTTTATTTTTTCGATCAGAGAACAGGATACATAAATGGTCAAGCTAGAATTGGGTATTAAAAGAACATGTTGTGCTTGTGGGACTCGTTTTTATGATTTAAACAAAATGTTACCTGTATGCCCAAAATGTGGCACTGAACAACCCATTGAACTACCTCGTCATCGTCAAATTGAAGGAAGCGGCAATCTGGACGAAGAAAAAGAAATCGATACCATGATTGATACTGATGATCTGGAAAATTCAGATGCTGATGTCGATGATGTAATTGAGGATGCTTCAGATCTTGAGGACGATGTTGATGCTATCGGCTCTGAAATAGAAGCAATTAAAAATAACGACGACGATAACGATTCTTAAAAATGATACAGGAATTCATTATGAATTCCTCTTTTCTGATTATAAATACATTAACCAGTCTTACCATTTAAATCGCATTTGATAGCATAACAAACTTGAATTTTAATAAATTTGTATTTAATCAATTAAAGATAAAAAAGTATTTTGCAAATTTTCTGGTATTAATAGCAGACTTTATCTATTCCATCGTTCAATTTCAACGCCGACCCCAGCTGTCTCCGGAATAATATCCAGTTTTTCAATCATGACGCGAACAACCTGAATCCTCTTATCTTTCAAGATACGGTCAGCCAAGGTCTCAGCCAACGTTTCGACCAAATGAAAATGGGTCTGAAGAACAGTGTCTTTTACATCATCAACAATATCCGCATAGGATACCGTCCGGGATAAAATGTCTGGACCAACGCCTTTTTCTTCCTGAATTCCAATGGAAATATTCAATTGAATACGCTGAGTATTTTCCTGTTCAAAATCATAAACACCTATACGTGCCATCAAAATTAAGTCACGAATAAAAATACGACGTAAGGGTATGTCATAATGCCCTGACCATACTAGGGAAAAATTCATAAATAAATCCTGTTTTACTCGTTTTTATCTGGCATTAATGTCGGTGACCACTGTAAATGTTGCCCTCCATCCAAAGCGATCATCTGTCCCGTCACAGATGGTAAACATATCAAGCTTAGTACCGCTCGCGCCACTTCCTGTGCAGACGTGCCACGCTGCAACGGAACAGATTTGCATTGATTGGCAAATTGTTCGGCGGTTTGACGTTTATGAGCCATTGCTGGACCGGGTCCAACAGCATTGACTCGAATTGATTTATGTGCCAATGCTAGGGCCATTGTTTGTGTTAATGTCCATAATGCGGATTTGGAAACTGTATAACTGACAAAATGTGGTGTTAGAGACCATACACGTTGATCAAGCAAATTAATAACACATCCACTAGATTGCTTCGGTAATAATTTTGCAAAATCCTGAATTAACTGAAAAGGGGCCCATAAATTGGGCATTAAATGTTCTTGCCAGGATTGCAAGGTTACACTATCCCATTCATCGCGCTCAAATACACTTGCATTATTAATCAGAATACCTATTGATCCCAATTGATCTACTGCCAGTTCAATCATGCGTTTAACCTGATCAGCATCGGAAAGATCGGCTGTCAGTAGAATTACATTTCTCCCAAGCTGCCGAATTTCCTCTATCAATGTTTCAGCTTCTTGAGTGCGCTTACGAGCATGTAAAACAATATCAAATCCAAATCTTGCCAAGGTTAAAGCAATTTCACGCCCTAACCTTACGGTCGCTCCCGTAATAAAAGCAACTTTAGGGAGTGAATCAGAAACTGGGAAAAAATTAGTTGATCTCCCTTGATTGGACACAGAACTTTCCTTTATTTTGTAAAGATGCAACTTATTATCATAAACAACATGATTTTTGCAGTAAAAAATCACGAATTTGCATAACTAAGCTGGACGTCTGGCGGTCAAAGCCGCTGTCAGGGTTCCTTCATCAAGAATTTCCAGTGAGCCACCCATTGGAATGCCTTGACCAACACGGGTAATTTTTACATGCCAGGGTAACAATTGATCATATAGCCAATGCATAGTTGTTACACCCTCAACCGTAGCACCTAGTGCAAGAATAATTTCCTTGACTTCATTGCGCTTCAACCGTTTTAAAAGAGGCGCTAGATTTAAATCCTCTGGCCCTACCCCAGCCAAGGGGGATAAAGTGCCGCCCAACACCTGATAATAGCCCCTGAACGCTCCGGTTTTTTCCAGTGCCCATAAATCCCCAACTGTCTCAACGATACAAATCAATTCACGATTACGATTTAAATCATTACAGATCTGGCATGGGTCACTGCTATCCAAATTACCACAGGAAGAACAGATTCTCACCATCTTGGCTGCCTGTTCTAACGCGTTTGCCAAGGGAATCATACGGGAATGTGGCTGTTTTAGTAATGACAAAACAGCACGACGCGCCGAACGTGGTCCAAAACCAGGTAATTTACCAAATAAAGAAATTAGCCGTTCAATTTCCGGACCACCCACGATACCCTCTTCTTACCAAGATAATTAACTAACAAAAAATTACCTTTATTACCCATATTCACAAGATAACTTCTGGTCAATCAGAAAGGAAATTTTAAACCTTCAGGAAGATTTATTCCCCCGGTAACTTTCTGCATTTCTTCCTGTGTTGTTTCATCAAGTCGCCTACGTGCGTCACTGTAAGCTGCAACAATAAGATCCTGCAACATTTCCATTTCAGCCGGATCAGCCAATTTCGGATCGATTTTTATAGATTTCATGTCACCTTTTCCACCCAATGTTACAGTTACCATACCGGCCCCTGAAACACCCTCAATTGTAATGGCGGCAAGCTTTTCTTGCATCTCGGTCATCTTGCTTTGCATTTGAGAAGCTTGTTTCATAAGATTGGCAAAATTTTTCATTCAATTCTCTTTCAAAATTTAATTTTGGGACTAATTATATGTCAATTCGTCAAAATCATCTATCATTGCTGATTTTTTTTCAGTTTCAAGATCTGACATACTTTGCTCATCCCTGTCTGTAAATGAATTGTGTTCTGGAAATAGACCATATTCATCAAGATGTGGATTGATAACCTTATTAACAACAGCCCCAGGAAATATACGCATAATTTCTTTTACGATTGGTTCAGATGCAACTTCGTCAAAATCGGCCTGAACCTGTAAAGATTCCTGTTCCATCAAGGTTGGTTCACCCTTTTGCTGGGAAAGAACAATTGTCCATCGCAACCCTGAATGTTCATTCAACAATCTTGATAATTGTTGGGGCAGATTTGCGGGAGCCCTATCTTCAATTCTTATTTCAATCATTGGTGGTGCGAATTTAACCAGATGAACCGCATTACGTAAATGGGCATGCAAAATTGCAGCCTGTTGCTGCTTTACAAAAGATATAATTTCCCGCCAACTGTTCCATAAAATTCGAGGATTTTCGATCTCGGGATTTTGTTTAGGCAATGACAGGACTTCAGATTTTGGTTGTATCAATGGATTTATGGCATAAGCTTTATCATATCCATGAAAATTGCTACCCCCTTTTGATACAGATACCAATGACGTTGGCTTTGATGATTGCATATCTGAAGATGATAATGAGGAATGATGAGAATATTGGTCTGACTTCTGTTCAGGGGAATTGGATAAATGCTTGATTATTTCACCAGGAGTGGGTAAATCGGCTATAAAACATAAACGAATCAAAATCATTTCAGCTGCTGCCTTACGATTGGGAGCCATATCAACCTCCTTAATCCCTTTAAGCAGCATTTGCCATGCGCGACCCAATAGGGGTATGGAAAGTGTGGAAGCCAGATGACCACCACGATTTCGTTCAAGTTCTGATAGCTCAGAACCATTTCGCAAATTTGGCAATGATTTCATTCTTGAAAGAAGATGAATTAGTTCCAGAAGATCGGATAATAACACGCCCAGATCAACGCCACCTGCATAAGCCTGTTCAGTCAAGCTTAGAACCTGATCAGCTTTTCCTGACATAATTGCTTCAAGTAAATCGAATATTAGGGTTTTATCCGCAAATCCCAACATGCCTGAAACAGCTTCAGCCGTAATTTCATGATCCAGTTTATCATTTTCTGGCTGATCAGGGATAGTGGCACGGCCAAGTGCAATAGCCTGATCTAACAAGGATAAACCATCCCGGACCGATCCATCAGCTGCACGCGCAATCAAATGAATAGCCTCATCAGATATGTTTACTTTTTCCCGATTTGAAATTTTTTGAAAAAATTGACTTAGCTGATCCTGCGGGACACGTCGCAGATCAAACCGTTGACAACGTGATAATACCGTTACGGGAACCTTGCGAATTTCAGTTGTCGCAAAAATGAATGTAACCTGGTCAGGTGGCTCCTCGAGTGTTTTCAACAATGCATTAAACGCATTACGCGATAACATATGAACTTCATCAATGATATAAACCTTCATCCTGGCCTGAATGGGACGGAAACGTGAACCGTCTATAATTTCCCTTACATCATCAACACCTGTATGAGAAGCTGCATCAATCTCCAATACATCAGGATGCCGATCTGCCAAAATTGCCTTGCAATTTGGACAAACACCACAGGGATCTGCCGTAGGTCCACCCTGACCATCAACCCCTATACAATTTAATGCACGCGCGATAATACGGGCGGTTGTTGTTTTGCCAACTCCCCTAACTCCCGTAAGCATAAAAGCATGAGCAACTCTACCCATTGCAAAAGCATTGCGCAGAGTGCGTACCATCGTTTCTTGACCAATCAAATCCTTGAAATCCTGAGGTCTATATTTTCGTGCCAAGACACGATAAGACTTTTCATCAGATGAGGGTTTGATCTCAGAATCATCGCTCGATAAGGATTCAAATAATCCAGCAGACTCTATATCTGGGGTGGGTAATTGCTCGTCCGGAATATCTTTCATTAACAACCATTCCAGAAAATATGATAAAATCAGGTTTTGCGAATTTTGATTATACCACTAAATTACCTGAGATTCTAATTTATTTGTCTTAAATCCAAGGAAAGCTTGAATGACCCAAACGATACTCGTGATGGCTGCTTCCTTCCGGACCTGACCGAGTTCACAAGGTGTTCGTCCACCCAAGCTTTCCAGTTTCTTTCTATTACAAATTAAAAAAAATTGGCAAGTATTTTTTTTGATTTTCAAAAAAATTATTTTTTATATGTATAATCAAAAATTAATATCCTATAGCTCCCCCGCCAGCATGACGATAATCCATCCCGCCATAATAAACAGTCTTTCTGTTTTTATCATGTCCAACAAGAATCCCTTCGGCAATTCCCCAAGTAGAGTAAAGATCCAAGGGATAGTTTTTTCTTTTTAAAATTTTACGAACTTGACCACTTAACGCATTATGTTCAAGCTGAATTCCCTGAGGCTGCCATTGTTCATGTATACGGGGAAGATTAATCGCCTGCTGAATATTCATTTTGTAATCAATGACACCTGTTATCACAGAAAGAATAATAGTGGGAATTCTTGACCCCCCGGGACTGCCTATTACCATAAAGACTTTATTGTCTTTGGAAACTATTGTTGGTGTCATTGAAGATAAGGGCGTTTTTCCCGGGGCAATTTCATTAGCCTTACCCCCGATTATTCCATACATATTTGCTTCACCTGGCACCGTTGAGAAATCATCCATTTCGTCATTCATAATTATACCGGTATTGCCAGCAACAACCCTCGCTCCATACCAGCCATTAAGCGTATAGGTTAATGAAACCGCCATGCCATCCTTGTCAATAACAGAAAAATGCGTCGTTTCATTTCTTTCATGTGATATTACTGCTTTTCCTTCCTTCTTATTCGACGATGTTACCTCGGTAACCTTTCCGGGAATCAAGTCGGAAGAAACAACCGCTTTTTTAAAGGTCAAGCTTTGACGTATTTTTTCTGCATAATCGGGATCATTCAGGTGTTTTACAGGATTATCAACAAATTCTGGATCCCCCAAATCTCTCCGATCTGAATAGGCCCGACGCATTGCTTCAACCTGTCTTTCCACCGCAGGAACTGTCTGAAGACCCATTTTATGTAAATCATAACCGGATAAAATATTTAACATTTCGCACAAAGCTATTCCCCCTCCACTTGGAGGCGGGGCTGTATCAATATGATAACCTCGATAAGAACAAGTTAATGGCAGCATCATTCGTGGATGATAATTTTCAAAATCTTTCAAGGACAATATTCCACCATGCTTTTTACTGGCATCAACTATTTTTTTTGCAATTGAACCATGATAGAAAACATCTTCCCCATGCTTTGAAATAGTTTGCAAGGTATCTGCCAAATCTTTTTGACGAAAGATATCCCCTTTTTTCCATGGATTTCCATCTGATTTAAGAAAAATTTTAGCTGCATTGCGATCTTTGGCAAAATCAGACAGAGAAGTCGCCATCAGATCGATATCTTCCTGCGTCAAGATATATCCATTTTGCGCAAGTTTAATAGCTGGGGCCATTAATTCCGCACGAGACTTGCTTCCCCATCGTTTACGCAACATTTCCATACCTGCCACCGTTCCCGGAATAGCAACAGCTTTCCATCCCAATATAGAAGCATTGGGCATTTTCTTTCCATTACTGTCAACAAACATTTTGGAAGTTGCTGCTTTTGGCGCCTTCTCTCGAAAATCTATAAAATAAGCCTGTCCATTTGGTAAACGAAGCGTGAGGAACCCCCCGCCCCCTAAATTTCCAGCGGCAGGATAGGTAACCGCCATTGCATAGGCAACTGCCACAGCTGCATCAGCTGCATTTCCACCATTCTTTAAAACCTCAGATCCAATTTTTGCAGCAAGATTACTTGCCGAAACAACCATTCCTTTTGACGCCACAACAGGTTCTGAAGACATGGTTTCTTGAGCAACCTCACCAAACGCTAAGGCATCAACCCCATTACCAACCTGCGCATAAACTGCCCCAGAAAAACAACCACTTGAAATGAGTAATATACCTAATGAATATTTATATTTTTTTTGTCTTATTTCTTTGATTACGCTTTTCATATCACTTCCTGAACGTGTATTATTTAATTAAAATATTTCTGAAAAAATCTATTAAAGAAATATTTTTTATATCTTGCATAAACAAACATAACACAATTTTATTTTTAATATAAAAATAGACAAAATAACACTTACAAAATATATATTAACTTTCAATATTTTATTTTAAGGTTTTTTCAATGAGTGTTATTATTGCATTTAGAACTCATATTTGGAATGATGATATCGAATATATGGCAAGACGCCTTAAAGGTTCTTTTAGCAAAGCTGATTTTGTTATTCTTGCTGATGAAAGCAGGGAGATCTTGGATGTAGGTGATTTTCCTAAAATAGGTCATACCTCTGATTTTTCTGAATTCAATATCCCGAATATTCCCGGTCAAAAAACTTTATGGTATAACGCTGATTATCCTTTATATGCCTTACGCAAAGCCTTGCCTAACTATAATCATTATATAATGATTGAAAATGATGTCTTAATAAATATTAATCTAGACCCCTTAATAACATCCCTTGAAAAAAAACAGACAGATTTAATTGCCCACAACATTTTAAGCATACCGGATCATTGGGTTTTCAAAGATACGATAACACCCTATTTTAAAAATTCTAAATATTGTTTTTTACCGGTATTGGCACTATCCGCCCGGGCAATTGACCATCTTCTTATGAAAAAACAAGAGATTTCATACCTATACAATAATGATAATTCCATCATATGGCCATATTGTGAGGGATTTATTCCATCAGCTGTTTTTGAAATGGAAAACCCTATTGTGGAAGAATTGCGCAACTTCTGCAAATTACAACCATATGATTTTTGTAGTGGTTATTACTATCTTGATCCATATGTTAACATTCATGGCACGATATGCCATCCTGTCAAAGGCAAAGATTTTGTGGAACGTTGCATTACACATGATGGTATCAATCCAATTTTCAATCCACGTTCTTCATTAAGAAGAGGTCTAAAGAATCTTAAGCCCAATGACTTTTACCAATATATTCATGATACAATAAAAAAAACAGGAAATGTAGGTTTTTATCAACAATTCAATGAAATTGCACTTCAGGAAAGGTGGATAAAAAAACCTGAGGCCGTGAACTGGGCGCTTGGCGGTAAAGCTTCACAATCATCCGTTTGTGCATTTTCAAAATTCAATGACATATACAAAGATGCTGCGGGCGCAGTTAATGGACGTATTGGTCCAGATTACAATTTTCATACTGCAACAGAATATAACCCTTGGTGGAAACTGGAATTACCCCGCACAATCAACATTAAACACATAATCATTTATAATCGTCTAAACTTTGAAGATCGTGCCTCAAAAATAAAAGTTGAAGTATCTGATGATAACGAAAACTGGATAATTGTCGCTGATTATCCTGACGGAATTATTTTTGGTGGAGCCGATGGCAACCCATTAATTATAAGAGTGAATAATATTAACGCCCAGTATGTCAAAATAAGTCTTTATGATGAAAATGTATTACATTTAAATCAAGTAGAAGTATATGACCAATAAAATTTAATTTCTCATTATCAAAAAATTAAAGCTAGCTTGTTATTATAACATAGCCAGCTTTTCAAGAATAATTTATAACTTATCTATTTGGACACTGTTTTGACAAGGCTGCAAAAACATCTGCGACAGCTACAGCACCCGGATCAGGATTTCCCGCCAAACTACCACTGTTCAAATAGGATGAACGTCCTGCATTTGCTTTCGTTGCTTTTGCCGTATTTTCAACGCCTTTTTCAGCCGCTTGAACGGCACCTTTTAAATCGTTCTGATCTTTAAGCAATATTTCCAAAGCAGGTTGTAACGCATCAATCATCGTACGATCCCCAAGATCAGCCCCACCATAATGTTTCATCTGTTTTAAGCCAAATACAAGACCCTCAACAAATGATGAACCTTCAGCAATTTTTTGACCTGTTGCAGTAAAGAAAATCGACATTAAAACACCACTGGAGCCCCCCATAACAACAGCCAGTCTTTCACCAATGACTAGACAGAGTTTTGTCAGATCGGTTAAGGGTAATTGATTGGTATTTAACAATTCGGCAATACCTCTTGCCCCTGCAGCAAATGTTGAACCTGTATCTCCATCCCCAACCTTGGCATCCAGATCATTCAATTTTCCTTCAAGATCACTCAATGTCTTTGTAACAACGGCGATAATATGTGCCACAACTGGATTATCAGAAGGTGTGAATTGCACTTTAGTTTCAACAGGATTAACAGGCATATGTACAATTTTAGTAGGTTGAACAGCCTTAAAAGATCCTGTAATTTCAACAGGTGCTGTCAAAGCGCTGACGATCTTGTCATCCAAAACCATGGCTGATAATGAAAAACCCTTCATGTCAAGCGCTGTCGTAAACCAGTCTGGTCCTACAATCCAGTCAATATTTGAAGCAAGTGCAGAATATGAAAGTTCTTTAGCCAAAATGGCCATTTCTGTAACCGAAACACCACCCAGATTATTCAACATGACGGCAAGACGATCCGAATCATTTATACAAGCCTTGATTTTTGCTGTCATGATATCCATGATTTCACGACTATTTTGAGTATTAATTGTCGTGGCGCCTGGTTCACCATGAATACCAAGACCCAGTTCAATAGATCCTTCCGGAATTCGTTTATCATCACTTTGGGACTGGGGTAAATCACACCCAGTCATGGCAACTCCCAGGCTAAAAATCTGCCTATTTGCATAATCAACAAATTTTTTAACTTCCTCAAGAGAATACCCGGTCTCGGCAGCATAACCGGCCATTTTATGGACAAAAATAGTGCCAGCAATACCACGTGGCTGTTTATTGTCAGGTAAAGAAATATCATCCTTCACCATAACAACTTCTACCTTGTAGCCTAACTGTTTTGCCTTTTCAGCCGCAAGTCCAAAATTTAGACGATCTCCTGTATAATTTTTGATTACCAATAAACAGCCAGCTTCACCTGTTACTGTTGTAATGGCGGTCAATACGGCATCAACCGAAGGAGAGGCAAACAAATCGCCACATACAGCGGCTGTCAACATTCCTTTACCAACAAATCCTAAATGAGTAGGCTCATGTCCAGATCCCCCCCCCGAAATAACGGCAACTTTTTTCTTATCCCAGTCTTTACGAACCACAATTCTCATAGAAGGGTCAGTATCAAGTTTCACAAGATTATTATAGGGAGCTGTGACTAATGTACCTTCAATAGCATCATTCACTAATGAAGCACGATCATTAAAAAAGAAATTGGACATTTTATATCTTTCATTTTTGAAAGTTCAAATCACTATAAATTGACTTATAATATCTATATATAATAATTAAATAAAGACTTAATAAGACAACCATTTGTTTTATTATTTATAATTTTAATTGAACTAAACAAATTAACATCATTTATAATGCTCGATAGTCAATTTTATAATAATGCCAGTTTAATGAACGTTTTTAAAACATTAATTAAAACTTTTGGTCTTGATATATTGTTTAAATACAAGACCAAAGCATTCTTATCCTATGGTAAATATTTTAATTTATAACAATTTTATGAAATAAATAATTATTTGGTGTTCTCAAAAATAAAAAACTTGATTTAAATTAAGTTTCAACTCTATTTAGAAATTCTAAATAACTCAATATTAAAACTTTTTGAAATTCTAATCTATATTGTTTTGATGAATTTATTAGTCTTAAATTAGAATTTCAAACAAATATTCATTTTATACAACTCTTTATCAAATTTTGATTTATTAATTTCCATTTTGATAAAAATCATCAAATATAAGGAGGACAATTCCAACCTTTGGGTGAATAGGTGAATACTTCACATCCATCTTCAGTTACTCCCATCATATGTTCAAATTGCGCACTGAGAGATCGATCACGCGTTACGGCTGTCCAGTCATCATCAAGAATTTTAACGTCTGCCTTACCAGCGTTTAACATAGGTTCAATAGTGAAAACCATTCCTGGTTTTAGCACAAGTCCCTGCCCCTTTTTTCCATAATGCAATACATTGGGTTCTTGATGAAAAACGCGTCCAATTCCATGACCACAAAAATCGCGTACAACAGAAAAACGCTGTGATTCTGCATATTGCTGAATGACGTACCCTATATCCCCCAAAGTGTTCCCGGGTTTAACAATATCTATTGCCCTTTTCAGACTTTCATAGGTTACGTCTATCAATCGTTGTGCCAAGCGTGAGGCCTTGCCAACGACATACATACGGCTACTGTCACCAAACCATCCATCAAGAATAGATGTAACATCGATATTAACAATATCTCCATTTTTTAATTTACGATCTCCAGGAATACCGTGACATACTACATGATTGATAGATATACAACAAGATTTTGGAAAACCACGATAGTTAAGTGGTGCTGGAATGGCACCTTTATCAATTGTATAATCATGAATAATCTGATTAAGTTCGTCTGTTGTAACACCTTCCTGAACATGAGGAGTAATCATGTCAAGTGTTTCTGCTGCCAAACGTCCCACAGCTCTTAACCCAACAAAATCCTCTTGAGTGTAAAACATCATGCGACGATCTGTCATTCCTAACTCTCCAATAAGACTTTATCAAATTACCAATAATAAATAACGTGGTATAATTTACGAACTTTTCTTATATACCTAGCTAGGATTATGATCCCTGTCCAGTCTTACTTTTTCCGATTATGTCTGGATATGGCATGATGTCTCACAGCCACCTTTTTGATATTACGCTTAAAAATCGAATCCCGTTTTTTTGCAATTGAAGTACGTGACGAGGCCTGTGCCACTTCAACCGACTTTTTACCTCTTGTAGTACGGGTTGCACGAACAAGAATTACTTTTGGATGTTTATTATAACGTGGGTGTTTTTTCAAGGAATTTGTTCTTGCCAGATAAACCGGTCTAGCAACAGGAGCCACACCACTTTTTGCAAATCCGTCATCTAGTGCACTCATCATGTATTGATTTCGTGAACCATTACTTGGTGCACCCATAACAACACCAATCAAACGGACATTATCATGAACGGCTGATCCTACAAGATTATGCCCTGCCGCAGCTGTATAACCTGTTTTTAACCCATCCGCGCCAGCATAACCTTTTAACAGGGGATCGTGATTGGGGATTGTCCGTCCACGAAAATAAAAGTAAGGTGTTCTGAACAAAGGATAATATTGAGGAAAATCTGAAATCAAATGTTGTGCCAAAATTGCCAAATCACGCGCAGTTGTTAGTTGACCAGGATTTGGAAGGCCAGAAGCATTATAAAAACGTGTCCGATTCATTCCCAAAACTTTGGCCTGTTGTGTCATCATTTTGGCAAAGCGTTCTTCGTCTCCACCTCCAATAAATTCACCAAGAGCGCTAGCCGCATCATTCGCTGATTTAGTAATCAAGCCTAAAACAGCTTCCCTGACAGTAATATATGAACCTGGACGGACTCCTAATTTGGAAGGTTCCATTGAAGCTGCATGAATGGTTATAGGAATTCTCTGATCAAATCGTATGGCATTGGCATTTAAGGCGCGAAATGCCATATATAAGGTCATCATTTTTGTCAAACTGGCTGGAAACCGTTTCAAATCAGCATCCTGTTCTGACAAGACTCGGCCATTAACGTCCATTACAATTGAACTGATTCTTCCTACATACTGGGCATGCGCACAATGCGCATAAAATAGTGTATAGGAATATACAGCCGTAAAAAAAACTAAGAAAAAATTCCTGGACGTTTTTCTCATAATTTTCTTAAGACTTACGGTAAAGTTTAACTGTTTCAATTTTTTTATATGATTGCAATAAGTGGACACTTTAATTTTCCAGCTTCTTTTTCATTAAACGTTTACTTGACCTTTAAAAATGATTAACTTCTTAAATTGTTTTGTTTATTTTTGGAATCAAATCCCCATGTTAAACAAAACGTTACAAGAAATTGCACTACTATCTTTACGAATATATATTTGGAACTTTATATTCATATAAAAAATATACATCTGAATTTACGCCATATTTTGCAACCATACAAGTCCAAATCAAAATCATTCAATTAGATTCTTCCTTAATTTGAACCTTAACAAAATATTTTATGAAATTTATAAAATGCACTCCAAATACATCATAATGAATCCCTTTAGTAAATCATTTTCTCTTTATTGTATGACTTACAACCAGAACCAGCATGATTCTAGAAAGAACACAAAAACGCTGACAAAAACAAATTTGAAGAAACCCACCCTGTATAAAGTTCTTATGCTCAATGATGATTTCACTCCCATGAATTTTGTCATTTACACATTGGAAACAATATTCAGAAAAACAACTGAAAATGCTGTTTCAATCATGTTAAAAATCCATCACAATGGAATAGGAATATGTGGTATATTCACATACGAGGTTGCTGAAACAAAAGTTATGCAGGTTATGAATCTTGCCAAACAACATCAATATCCACTGCAATGCCTATTAGAAAAAGAATAAATTTAATTAAATATGATTTGATCAAAATATTAACTTTATAAACCCTTTTCAATAACTATATAATAAATAAAAGGAATATGTAGGATTTCTCTTTCGATATTTCACAGTTTGAAAGTTTAAATGATGTTATCTGATAACTTAGAACATTCCTTACGACAAGCTTTTGAGTTTGCTTTAAATTTTCAACATGAATACATGACGCTTGAACATTTGCTCTATGCATTGACAGGCGATCCCGATGCTATTGTAATTTTTGAAGCCTGTCAGATAAATCTTGAAAAATTACGTCAAGATATCTTCACATTTATTAAAAATGACCTGAATATTCTAGTAACTGAAAAAAAACCATCCCCCAAACCCACGCATGCATTTCAAAGGGTCATTCAAAACGCGTCTGTCCATCTTTCTTCAGACCCAAGTGAAAAAATTAGTGCCGTGCATGTTTTAATTGCTCTTTTTTCTGAGCAGGAAAGTCATGCGGTTTACTTTTTACAAATGCAGAATTTGTCAAAATTGGACATTCTGAATTTTATCGCACATGGTATAACAAAAAATACAGAATCCACCCATTTTTTTGGATCAAATTTTTTACCTCAGAATGATATCGATAACCAGTTGAATGATCTGTTTACCTATACTGAAAAAGAAAATTCAAACTCTAAGAATACCAATCCCTTACAACTTTATTGCGTTAATCTAAACGATAAAGCCCGTCAAAACCGTATTGATCCCTTGATTGGAAGGCAATATGAAATTCAGCGTGCAATCCAAATATTGGCACGTCGAACAAAAAACAATCCGTTATTGGTTGGAAATCCTGGTGTAGGAAAAACCGCTATCATAGAAGGTCTGGCCTTACAGATTGTAAACAAGACAGCACCTGAGTTATTGCATAATTCTATAATTTATGCATTAGACATGGGAGTTTTATTAGCTGGTACACGATATAGAGGTGATTTTGAAGAACGTTTAAAATCCCTCATTCAATCCATTAAACAAAAAAAAAATGCCATTCTTTTTATTGATGAAATTCATACAATAGTCGGAGCTGGTTCCACTACAAACGGATCCATGGATGCATCAAACCTTTTAAAACCAGCACTCGCCGAAGGCAGTTTAAGATGTATCGGATCAACTACCTATAAGGAATATCGGCAATATATTGAAAAAGATCATGCCTTAGTCAGAAGATTTCAAAAAATCGATATTCCCGAACCTTCGATAGATGAAACAATCAACATCTTAAAAGGTCTTAAAAAAAATTATGAAAAATATCACAATGTAAAATACACTCATGATGCTCTTGAAACAGCGGTTACCTTATCTGCCAGATATATCCATGACCGTAAATTTCCGGATAAAGCATTAGACATAATTGATGAGGTTGGTGCTATACAGGCCATTTCCCCTGCCAAAAAACGCAAAAAAACGATTACAGTCAATGACATTGAAAAAACAGTTGCTAATATAGCCCGCATTCCTGAAAATACTGTTTCAACCAGTGATAAAAAGGTTCTCTCTCAAATTGATAATAAACTGAAAAAAGTTATTTTTGGGCAGGATCAAGCAATTGAGACATTAGCTTCAGCCATAAGAATTTCCCGTGCCGGGTTGCGTTCCGAAAGAAAACCAATAGGTAACTACCTCTTTGCAGGACCAACAGGCGTTGGAAAAACAGAAATCGCTCGACAACTTTCAATTCATCTTGGCATCAAGCTCATCCGATACGACATGTCTGAATATATGGAAAAACACTCTGTTTCAAGAATGATTGGTGCACCACCCGGTTATATCGGTTTTGATCAGGGTGGATTGTTGACAGATATAATTGACCAGAATCCCTATGCCATTCTTCTTCTTGATGAAATTGAAAAAGCTCATCCTGATTTACATAATATTCTTTTACAGGTAATGGATCATGGTATTTTAACAGATCATAATGGTAAGGAAATTAATTTTCGAAATATTATCATTATTATGACCACCAATACAGGGGCAACAGAATTTGCTCGTTCAGCAATTGGTTTTGTAAAAAATCATCAAGCAGGATATGCAAACGAGGCCGTAAACGAAAAATTTTCACCAGAATTCAGAAATCGTCTCGATGCGATTATTAATTTTAGACCTTTATCAAAACCAATCGTTGCTCAAATTGTTGATAAATTCATTAATGAATTAAACACTAGATTATCAAATAAAAACATTATTATAGAAATTTCCAAATCGGCAAAGGATTGGCTGGTTGAAAATGGATATGATCCATTGTATGGAGCACGCCCTATGCATCGTATTATTCAGGACTTTATTAACAAACCCCTCTCTAATGAAATATTGTTTGGTACATTAACAAAAGGTGGCAAAGTTCATGTAATAGTAAAAAATAATAAAATATTCCTTAATTGCATAAAAGAAATAAATTCAATTCTATCAAGAAAAAACGAGCTGGTTTAAAATATATTCTACTTTATCATCAAAATTTCAAAAAATGATGTTTCAAAACGCATAATCTTATTTTTATATTTAAAATTCTAATTGAATTAATAATATTTTATACCATTTATAATCACATAACCTGGATAGGGCCATTTTCTGCTTGCTCCCTTATGCGTCCAATCAACTCCTTGACGTCTTGGGCTATCATAATAATATCGCCCGACAACTTCAGCATAGTCCCCTCTTTTTACCCAAGGCCAGGTTGGAGCTTTCATTTCATCGAGATTATTCACAATTCGAATGGATACACCTTTCCCGACATAAAGATAAAAATAGCCATGTAAGCCACTTCTGGTATAACGTGCATCACTTACTGTGATCACCTTACCACAAAGATGAACAGGAACATCCTTGAAAGTTAAATGTTCAATATTATTTTCATACTCTTGTTGAATATGTAAAAAATTTTCATTATCACATTTATCAGAAGCAGGTTGTGCCAGACTTTGAAAAGAGTAAAAAAAGAGGCTGGACAATATGAACAGCCAAGAAAAAAAACGAGTTTCAATAATCATTGAAGATTATTCCTTAGACTTATTTAGATTCTTTATTTTTTTATCTTTACTGATTTTATTATTCTTTTTGATTTTTTTTCCTGCTTTATTATCAGAAAATTTACCTCCTAATTCAGCTTTCAGTGAATTTAAAGATTCCAGAACTTCTTGACTTGGCTTGGGTTCTGGAATATGAAGTTTTTCCAATTCATCAATCATGATTTCCGCGACAACCAAACGTGCAAACCATTTGTTGTTGGCAGGAATCACAAACCAGGGGGCATTTGGTGCCGCTGTCTGCACAATAACCTCTTGATATGCACCTTGATATTCTTCCCAAAATTGACGCTCTTTTGGATCATTGGGGGAAAATTTCCATTGTTTTTCTTTATTTTCCAAACGTGCCAATAAACGCTTGCGCTGTTCCTCTTTGGATATATTTAAAAAACATTTAACTATTCCAATACCTTGTCGATAAATATATTTTTCAAAATTACGAATATCTTCATAACGGTCAGACCAGAAATTTTTATTGTTAAGTACCCGCAACGGTAGTTTTTGATTGGCCAAAATAGAGGGATGAACCTTGGTAACAAGCACTTCCTCATAATGACTTCGATTAAAAATCGTAATCTTGCCTCTGGAAGGAACGGCCATATGAATACGCCACAAATAATCATGCATCAATTCTACAGGACCAGGCTGCTTAAATGAAGTTATCGTAATGCCCTGCGGATTTATTCCAGAAGTGACATGTTTAATCGTGCCGTCCTTACCAGAAGTATCCATACCCTGCAAAGCGACCAATAAAGCTGAATGCCCATTCGCAAATAACAGCTCTTGTAAATAACTTAACCGTTTAATACGTTTCTTCAGCACTTTTTTTGCTTCTTTGGGAGATAGGGATAATCCGGCAGTATCATCCGCATTATAATCCGTTATAAGAAATTTTTTTCCATCCTCTACACGATATTTTGTTCTTAACAACTCACGTATTGATTGATCCGACATTTAAAGCTCCTTTAATGTTAACGATAAATTATTACGATATATCAATTTCCTGTTTTTACTACTGCAACCCCACCCGGCGCTTGGCAAACAGGCATAAGTTCAATTCGATTAACATTGACATGAGAGGGAAGACTTAAAATCCAACGTACCGTTTCAGCAATATCCATAGCTGTTAAGGGAATTGTACCTTTGTAAACTTCTTTACCTTTAGCAGAATCTTTTAGTCTTACCTCGCTAAATTCGGTTCCCCCACAAAGACCCGGTTCAATATTTGTTACCTTCAATGCAGTGCCAACCAGATCAGTTTTAAGATTTAACATAAACTGTTTAACAAATGCCTTTGTCGCACCATAAACATTCCCACCACGATATGGATACGTACCTGCAATACTTCCCAAGGAAATAATATGTCCCCTCTTTCTTTCAAGCATTCCACTAATAACCAACTGAGTCAAATGAATTAATCCGATAATATTTGTTTGAACCATCCGATCCCAATCCTTTAAATCAATATTGGGAATTGGCTCCACGCCAAGTGCCAATCCTGCATTATTGACCAAAACATCAATATTCTGAAATTTGGCTGGTAAACTACCCAATTGACTCAAAAACAATTCTGATTTGGTCATATCCATTTCAAGTGGAAAAATTTTTCCAGGATGTTTGCTTGATAGGGATTCCAATTTATTCATCCTACGTGCTGCTGCAACAACCTGATAACCCTCCTGCACCAATACTTCGGCTATTGCCATTCCAAATCCAGCCGATGCACCTGTGACCAGTACCGTTTCCCTCATGATTTTCGTTCCCCTAACTATTAAAAAACTAAGTAAATTATAATAATTACATCACAGCAATTATAAATTATTTTTTTGAAACGGACTATTAAAAGCTGTTCATTTACATTTCATTAAATCTGATAGTATAGTTTAATTTGAATCATCTCATTTTAAATAAATTATTATATTTGGTTTCTTTGAAAAATGACACATTCTTTCCTTGATCTTACCAAAGGATTGGCAGGCTGTTTTCTAATGTCAAGTCCTTTTACAACCTCACCCGCATTTGCACAGACGGTTGTTTTTATTTGTGCATATTCTCCGAAGGAAGGTACAATGGGCATTGTCATTAACCGTCATATTGCCAAACCAACTCCAAAAGAATTGCTAAATCAGCTTGGAATTAAAACGATGCCAACATCAAATAATTTTTCCATTACAGCGGGTGGTCCAATTGAAAATGCCCATGGTCTGGTTCTGCACACAAATGACTGGAAAGGTAAGGAATCAGTCTATGTAACAAAACAAATCAAATTGAGTACAAGCCTGGATATCTTACGTGATTTATCAGAAGGGCATGGTCCTTCAAAAGCGTTACTAGCCCTTGGTCATGCCAATTGGTCACCAGGACAGCTGGAAGAGGAACTTAATAATAATCTTTGGTATGTTGCCCCCTGTCAGGAAAGCATTTTATACAATAAAAATTTCAAGAATAAATGGTCAGACTGCTATAAATCCATTCTAACAAATCCAAGAAAAATATCTTTATATTCCGGAGAAGCGTGATTTAGTTTGATACATAAAAAAATAACCCAAATATTTAATTGTTTCCGTTTCCTGAATAGCCAGCTCAACATTAACAAAGCATGTTATGATTTTTTTTCTAATATGACAAAACAAATTTGATTATTTAATGATACATTTGTTAGCTCTTACAGTTTGTTATTGAATGAAATAAAAACATACAATAAACAGATTTTTATCTTTACGTTTTTCTATATACAAATATAGAAAAACGATATGTAATTTTACCAAATTATTTACAGATTTTTTATTTATTTCAAGTAGTAGATAGACATTTTACACAAAAATTTTATTCGTTTATTGAACATAAATCCCAAACTAAAATAATTTTAAAAATATCCAAAATAGAACTGCAGATAACATAATTGAAACAGGCAAGGTTAAAATCCACGCCATTGCCATATTACGTATTGTTCTCCATTGAATACCATCACCGTTGGCCAATGCAGTTCCTGCCACCGCAGAAGTCACGACATGAGTGGTGCTAATAGGCATATGAAACTGATTTCCCATTTGTATCATTGTCATCGCGACAGTTTCAGCAACCGCACCTTGACCATAGCTCATTTCATTTTTACCAATTTTCCTGCCTACTGTAACAACCACTCTTTTCCATCCAACCATTGTTCCCAAACCTAGGGCAATTGCAATTACAGCCTTGACCCACGGAGGAATGAATTGTATTGCCGTGACAATCTCTTTCTCGAATTTTTCAAATAAATCCTTTTGAGAAGATGTCAGGGGAGATACCTTGGTAAAATGCACCAGATTCTGTTCAACCAAATACAAATCGTTTCTTAAATTGGCCTGATATTCAACCGGGACTTGCTTAAAAGTTTCCTTGTTATTTACATCATGCTGAATGGATTGCAACATCATACGAATAGCAGGAATAGTTTCGGGAAAAATTTTACTGGACTGAATTGTTTTTGTCAGAATTTGACGACTTTGATCAATTGTAGGTAAATCTGGATTATTATTATATTTCATGAGAACTTGATCAATAACTACCGCTTTATTCATGAAATTCTCGACTTGTTTTGATGAAACCGCATTATTCAACGCATATGCGGTTGGTACGGTTCCTATCAAAATAAGCATGATTAATCCCATACCCTTTTGCCCATCATTTGAACCATGACTAAAGCTTACACCGGTACATGTAAGAATCAATAATAAACGGATCGGCCAAGGAGGTGTCTTTCCTGCTTCAGGTACTTTGTAAAAAGAGGTGATGGGTAAAAAATTCTTCAACAGAAACATTCCCAGTAATGCAATCGTAAATCCTGCCAAAGGACTGAATACAAGAGCCTTGAAAACCTGCAAAGCCTGTCCCCAGTCAACACCACTTGCCCTGTTATTTCCCATAAGCAACTGATTCATTAGACCAACGCCCAAAATCGAACCAATTAAAGTATGAGATGAAGAATTCGGAATCCCGAAAAACCAAGTTACCAGATTCCAGATCACTGCAGCCAGAAGTAATGCAAAAACCATTGAAAATCCAGCTTCACTTCCAACCTTGAGAACTAATTCAACAGGTAAAAGAGAAACTATTGTAAAAGCAACAGCGCCGCTTGAACACAAGACACCCAGGAAATTCCATAAACCCGACCAGACAACAGCTACAATTGGCGGCAAGGAATTGCTGTAAATTACAGTTGCAACAGCATTGGCCGTGTCATGAAAACCATTTATGAATTCAAAACCCAAAGCAATAACAAGAGCCAGAGCCAATAATACAAATGCCAGAAAAGATGGATTAGTAACGCCTATTATGTCTTCACGCAAATGAAGGATAATATAGATTATGCTACCCAATAAAACTAAGATAAAAGCGATCTTGTTGAAACGTGGATTATTAGGTAGGATCATATTCAAGGCTTTTTTCACTATAGACAAAATCCGTTTCTTGCATCATCAAATTGATCATAAAATTAACTTTATTTCAGAAACGCTACAATTTAGTTGGATAGAATTGTTTACGGATAGATTAATTGTTTACAATGGCCTGACCCCTTTATCATAGGTCTTCATATAGTCATCCAAACCTTAATTTATAATGTTTTCATATTTATCATCATCAATCTTTTTTTACAAAAGAAAAATATGCTTCTCAAGATATGAGATTTATATCTTTCACATTTATGAATAAAAAATCATATCCGTCATCGCAAAGATACACCCCGAACAATTAAGAACTATTTTCTTACGTGTTTTTTCTGTTTTCTCTTTATTTTTACAAATTATTTGTTTAAATAAATATGAGGCTTTTTATCAGATAAATTTCTTCAGTTGAAACTCTATTTACTCTCTACTATCCATGAATGACAATTTGATAAATTCGGAAGTTCCCTCTTATTTTCCAATAACTTTGCGTATAGATGGAACGCGAATAGTGATAATTGGCGGGGGTAAAATTGCGGCACGTAAAATCAGGCTTTTATTAAGAAAAAATGTACAAATTGAAGTTTATGCGCAAACCTTTAATAAAGAATTGCAAACCTATGAAAAAGAAAAACTGATTAAATTTTGTTCCCCTTTACTAAACGAAAATGATTTTATTCAAAATGCGAAAGACGCTACCTTAATTTTTATCACGACTGACGATCATGAATATAATACTCTTATTTCCCTATGGGCAAAAAAATTAAATATTCCTGTCTGCACCGTTGATAATGCGGAATTATCTACCTTTATCACCCCTTCGATTATTGATCGTGATCCTGTACAGATCGCCATCTCCACAGGAGGTTCCGCTCCTGTATTGGGACGGCGAATACGTCAAAAAATTGAACCTCTACTCGGACAAGTCATCGGTCCATTAGCTTCATTCATCGGAAAACACAGGAATTGGGCCAAGGAAATATTATCAACCCATCAAGAACGACAACGGTTATGGGAAAGATTCATTGATGGCTATGGCACTTCCCTTATTAGCCAACAAAAAGAAAAACAAGCATTTGATTTTCTCAAGAATATTGCAAAAGAACCTTTTTTGAAGAAAGGTGAGGTATGGCTGGTTGGGGCAGGACCGGGTGATCCGGATTTACTAACCATAAAAGCACTTCATCACCTGCAAAATGCTGATATCATTTTATATGATAATTTATTATCACCCAAAATCCTAGATTACATACGTCGTGATGCATTATTATTTTTTGTAGGAAAACAAAAAAATCACCATACTTTAAAACAAGAAGAAATAAATGATTCACTAATCAAATATGCACGACAAGGCAAACGTGTTTTACGATTGAAAGGTGGTGATCCTTTTATATTTGGCCGCGGTGGGGAAGAGGCCGAGGCATTAATGCATGCTGGAATTCCATTTAAAATTATACCCGGCATCTCCGCTTCTAATGGTTGTGCGGCATATGCCGGAATTCCCCTAACACATCGTGAATGTGCACAGGCCTGCTTATTTTTAACCGGTCATACCAAGAAAACAGATCAACTTAACCTACCGTGGGAGAACATGATATTTAAAGACCAAACCTTGGTCATTTATATGGGACTTTCTTCTTTACCTCTTTTATGTAAAACACTTATTGATAAAGGATTGGAACAAACATGGCCTGCTGCTGCGATTGAAAAAGGAACCTTTCACGATCAGCAGGTAATTATCGGAAATTTAAAAACCTTACCTGATTTGGTTATGCAAAAAAAAATAGGTAGTCCCGTTTTAATAATAATCGGTCAAGTGATTCATCACAGAGTTACATAAAACACATTCAGTTTGCAAAAGCATCATTCAAGGGAATGGAACATGTTTCAGAAACTTTCTTACGCCATCGATCAACATTGACGCCATAGGTAATCCCCTTGATAATCGATAGCGAGTGAAGCATACTGTAAAGTGAAAAGTCGTTCCAAGATAGCTGCCGTTTCAAATCCAACAAAGGATAATTTTTCATTAAGGGTTCCAGACAGTCAATCGCCTTTTGAGTTCTCTGGATCAAGCTCGGATCAGCCAGATCAGAAACAAATCCCCCGCCAGAGGGGTCCTTTTTTTTACGGTAATATTTCTTTGCCTCTTCTGTGGAAAATTCAGGAAACGGTGCATTTACCCAACGAGGATAGGTCAAGCGATAAATAAAACGTTGAACATGACTGATCCATTCCATAATTTCTTCATTATCAGGCAACGTAATCTTTGGCTTATCTATGGTTGTATCAATATAGTTAATAATATCACGACTTTCCGGCATAAAGCGATTTTGCTGATATTCCAATATAGGCAACTGTTTGCGCCCTACCATTTGCATGGGACCATGAATGTCATCATATAGTAAATATGATATTTCGACGGGATAATTTTTCAAAACAAAAATCATTTTTGTCATGACACAAAAAGGACAATGTTCGTAAATATAAAGTTTCATAGCAATTAAACAACACCCCTCAAATGATCAACCCTGCAAATTATCAAAATTTAAATTAATATATTAAATCCCTTTTACTTTAATTAAAAATTATATTTGAGATTAAAATTACAAGGTCTTGTTGAATAATTTTACTATCATAACTTATAATTAAAAACTAAAATTATCATTTAGGAAATAAAAATGTTAATTCGAAAACAATTTCTTCTTCTTTTATCCATGTGTTATTTAATACCATTATATCATGCTTCTGCTAATCTTGGTAAAAATCAACTATCCATATGGCCTAAAGCAGAAAAAGGATATCAAAGAATCGTAATTCAACTACCACCCCTTTCAAATGAATACAATGCACGTGTTGAATTGATTCCCCAGAAAAAAATTAAATCAGACTGTAACACGGTCATAATCCACGGTCATATGACAACACAAACAATTCAAGGATGGGGATATGATTTTTACAGATTAGACAAAATCAGCAAACCGGCTTCTACCCTGATGGCCTGTCCACAGAACATTGAACAAGAGAAGCAGGTTTCAATTACGACCAATTTAACCTTTATAAACTACAATAGCAAACTACCCCTCGTTGTTTATGTTCCGGACGATATAACTCTTGCTTATCGGATTTGGACATCTTCTTCAATGCATCAAGCTAGAAATAAATAAATTTGCGGCATAACTTCATAGAGACAACAAAGATAAGATTGAAACAAACTTTTTTGCTTCATCTACCTCAGCAAAACTGAATATTTATTTAAATAACTTCCCATTGATTTATAAGATTTATATTCATTGGTCATACTGTCATATGTTATACAAACAAATTTGGATCTATCGATGAGTATATGTTTCAGGCTATAGAATCGTATGGTTATTCAACTATTTTTCACTTTGAACCTGATAAAATTACTTATAAGATATATATCTCGAAAATAGCTTTATTAATTTTCAGGTCCAGATTGTTTTTCAAGGCATCAGGCTGATGCAAATAAACCGTTTCAAAACTTATTTGATCTCCTTTTGTTACAGGAATCGCATTAGAAAAAGTTAACTTTGGACTGGCACAAATTGTATTCATCACATCATTGATATAAGGAATCAGGGGAAATTCAATTTGATTAACAGGTTGGAACCGAACTGTTTTTCCGGTTTTAACAATTTTTAAAACCAATTGATCGCCACCATGAAAAGAGATTGGTCCTGACAAATCCATATTTTCTTCCTTGAATATGAATGAGCCATTTATTTGTAACAATCCCGTTGCGGGAATTTGCCATAATTCATTTTTATTTTGCCATTCATCTGAAATGTTTTGAACAGGGGATATTTTATCCAGTTTAAGTTTAGTCCATGAATTTTCTATTTTCTTTGAATATGGTATGATTGAATCTTTGGATGACAACCTTATATAATGGTGATTATTTGCAGAAAAAGATTTTTCTGACGGAACAGGTTTAACAGTCCGATTTGAAATATTTGTGACCGAGGGTCTTATCTCTACAATTTTATCATCATCCAATAATGATAAATTGGAAGAAACTACAGTTAAATCCGGTTTTCCCGATATGTTATTTTTTAGCAAGACTTTATCATTAACAATATTCCATTCCCCAGAATTTTTCGGTTTATCCTTGATGGAGCAAAGTAAAACTGGTGAAGAATAACCTGGATAATCATGGCATAATATTAATGTGCCTATTGGAACATAATTTGGTAGTTCTTTAATGGAAAAGAATGCGAGTTGCAAAAAATCTGCTGAAAGATGTTTAGTCGAAACAACCCCATTACAACCAAGATAAATATTTTTAGGTTTTATTCCTGCTGTTCCAATATAAAGACTTTGTCCGGCAATCATTCCTTCTGTAACGACAGAAATCCCTTTTCCTATAGGATTCCCAGATATAAATGCATCTGTATGAATGGACTTGACATCAATATTCTCATTACACAATGAATTCCTTTTAATATCAGGTCTTGATGATTTTTCAATTTGCGATAGACAAGATTTGTCAGAAAGGTTATATTCAATTGGAACCGGCTTAACGACCCCCTGCATTGTAAAAATCTTGAACCATTTTGAATTAATTTTAGGGTCATATTGCCAGAGATTAAGTGTTTTAAGATTTAATAATAAATCACCTTCAATCCAGGATAATCCAAATTCCTGTTTATAATTTTGATCTGGATCGCTGTTAATAACCCATAATTCAGGTTTTCTTAAACCGTGCCTTTGATTATAAACTGTTTTATTTTGACCAATAACATCCAGTAAAACCGTAAAAATTTGCTCTAATCCTGTATCAGTAATGATTTTAAATGCAATCGTCGATTTCGTATTTATTTTTCCTCCGGAAATATTGACTGAAAATTTACGTTTTGAAATCAAGAATTCATTCAGATTTATCGTAGGATCTCCACATTCAAATTCTATCGTATTAATGAATGATTGTGGATGCAGGGCGTAAGATAGATCAATTAAACAGATCATGTCACAATTTTCAGTTATCTGTATAAAATCTGTTTTATATCCCTTTTGCAAAACAGGTAAAATTGTCATCTTCCACTGTGAGAAATAAGGCATCATGAATCGTTTACAGCCTTTTTTGAACACACTTAAAACCATTTAACCTGTACCTTGTCTCTTTATAGAGCTATAGAGCATATTAATAATAATATTTTTAATTAATAGAAAAATAGTATATTGAATATGGGTAGGGTAGTAACCTGGATCAATTAATATAATTAAATTATATAAAATTAATTCTGATATAATGAATATTTTACCTAGACCCCTCTTTCAGTTTTTAATTATCCCCGTGGGATTAAGTCTGATTTTACTTTCCCCTTCTTATGCAAAAACTGAGAAAGATAAACCGATGAATGATATAGATCGTGTTATCAAACCTGAAAAAAAACAGGTTCTTGTACTAACTACCGGAGGAACCATCGCAGGATCAGCAACAACAGACAAGCTCGAATATAAAGCAGGCAACACCAAAGGAGAAGATCTTGTCGCTTCCATACCTGCTTTACAAAACATGGCAAAAATTCATGTTGTTCCTGTGGCGCAAATCGGTTCTCAGGATATGTCTGATACAATTTTGTTAAAATTGGCCAAAAAAGTTCAGGCTGCTGAAAATGATCCTTCGATATCAGGAATTATCATTACCCATGGCACTGATACCATGGAAGAAACCGCTTTTTTTCTTGATAAACTTATAAATTCGAAAAAACCAATTATTTTGACGGGTGCAATGCGCCCGACCAATTTTATCAGTTCAGATGGTGCATCCAATCTTGTCAATGCTGTTAAATTGGCTACACGCCCTGAGGCTTATCACCAACCTGTCATGATAGTAATGAATGACATGATTTATGATGCACATTCTGTTCAAAAAAGCCATACAACCAGCCTTCAAACTTTTCAATCCCCCAATACAGGGCCAATCGGCATTATCAATAATGATCATGTATATTTTTACCGTACGTCCAGTAATGCAAGGAAACATATTTACGCCATACCTGAGAAAGCCCCTTTTCCGCGTGTTGAAATTATTTATTCTCATATCCAGATGGATGGAGATCTTATTCATGATGCGGTCAAAAGAGGTGCAAAAGGCATAATCCTTGCTGGCGTTGGCGATGGAAATACATCAACCCAGGCGATACAAGCATTGAAAGAGGTCGCCAGCAAGGGTGTTATTGTTGTTCGATCCAGCAGAACGGGAAGCGGATTTGTCAATCGTAATGTTGAAGTTAATGATGATGCCAACAAATTTATAGCCGCAGCTGATTTAAACCCGCAAAAAGCCAGAATTTTGTTACAACTTATCTTGGCAAACAAGATTAATGGATTAGATACTATTCAACAACTTTTTTATGAAATGAACTGAGTTAAAATAAATGCCATTATTATTATAAATATGGCATCCTAATTTTCACAATTTGATTCGTAAGCTTTAATTTTTTTTACAAGCTTGAAATCAGAACAAGATTACGTTTATCCTAAACCTTCATTTAGAATAATTTTTATTAAAACCCAAATGTGGAGTTTTAGATTGATAAAATTTTTATCGTATACAATCCTGTCTCTAATAATCTCTTTGACTGTTTTATCGAATTTGGCATATGCAAGATCTGTAAATACAAAATCCAGTGTTAAAATCGGTCCATTAAATAAATCGTCTAGAATTTTACCACAAATAGAAATTTTCGAAAGCCATGTCGGCATAAGCAAAAATTATGTCATAGCCTTAGATCCCATCCATCCTGGAGCAACTTTAATAGCCTACAATTCTCCTACCTGTCAGGCAAATACCCATGGAAATACGAAACTCAACCATCATGATCCATCAAAACTAGAATTCACTGCCAAAGAAGATCCCTATTGCAAAATATCTATGCAAATTACAAAAAACCATCAATTGAAAATACTTAGTGAGACAATTCCTTGTAGTACATGGCATGGGGATTTTTGCTCTTTTGAAACATTGCCAATAGTAAACCGTATTTATCCGATAACGATTAAAGAGAATATTTCTTCAAGCAAATCCGAAGAAAAGGGTCAACCCAAATGAAATCCTTATCCTTGATATCAAAAATAAAATATGCATATACAATTATCTGCATTATTTTATCTTTACCCACAATGGCAATGAATCCATCTCATTCCTCACAATCCATTACAGAACAAACTGTCGAAAAGGACACCGTTAATCTGATCCTCTATGAAAACAGAACTCAGGGTAATTATGCGGCTGTAGGTTATATGCCATACTATCCCGCTTATGGCATGATTCATTATAACACTCCAAGCTGCAAAATTGAGATTACGGGTTTTGTTGATCCTTTTGCACTCAAGAAAAATAAATTAATTATCAGCTATAAGAAATGCAGGATATCTTTTGACCAGGATGGACAATCCCTAAAAAATCCACATGAAACTGAAGCATGTATGATTTATCATGTCAAGGAATGTAATTTTAGGACGCTTTCTAATTTAAGAAAAATTGATTTTCAATCTAATACAGAATAATTAACAAAATATCATACACAATCTCACGAAATTGCGTATGATTGAATGCAGCTACAAAACAATATTATAGTTTTTTAACCATTTATGACCAATTCTATCAGCAGCCATAATAGCGGCATAAACCTGATCTTCAGAAACTTCGAAAGGCATGTTGTGTATAGTGTCATCTTTTGCACAACTTGCCTTTGCCACTTTCATTATTTTTCCCTTAAGATCATCATTATCCTGTATACCAATTTGGTCAAGAGTAACCGGTAAACCTATTTGTACACAAAAATCAAGAACGGTTTCCAATTCTTCCTGTTTCGCATTTTCAAGTACAAGCTGGGCTAAAGTGCCGAATGCAACTTTTTCACCGTGTAACATGGAATGACATTCTTCAAGAACGGTTAATCCATTATGGATTGCATGTGCCCCTGCCAAGCCAGAACTTTCAAATCCGATGCCACTTAAATACGTATTCGCCTCGATAATGTGGTCGACAGCTTTTATAGCAACTCCAGCCTCGACAGCCGCTTTCGCCTTCAACCCTTCCTCCAACAAGGTTTCATAACATAACCTGGCCAAATTCAAGGCTGCCAATGTTGATTGCCCCCCTGCCATGGAGACAGCTCTTGCCTCATAACAGGCTCTGGCTTCAAAATAGGTAGATAATGCATCTCCCATTCCTGAAATCAATAAACGAAGGGGTGCATTGGCAACAATTGTGCTATCCATAATTACCATATCAGGATTGGAAGGATACATCAAATATTCCTCAAAAGCGCCATCTTCGGTATAAATTACAGATAAAGCGCTGGTTGGCGCATCATTCGATGCAGCTGTCGGCACAATTATAACCGGAACCTTATTATAAAACGCAATGGCTTTCGCTGTATCAAGGGCTTTCCCGCCACCAACACCGACAACCCCTTTGCAACCGTGTCTCTTTAGAATTTCACCTAAACGATTAATCTCTTTTTTACAACACTCTCCCCTAAAAATTTCAAAATATGCCTGCACCGAGGAAATCTGGAAACTTTTTTCCAATGTGGCTTGTGTCAAATTCATTACAAAACTATCAGCGACAACCAAATAACTATTGGCCAGCATCAAGGCATATTTACCAACTTTTTCAAGTGCACCAGCACCTTGGATATATTTTGACGGAGATTGAATAATCGTTAACATCACAAATCCTCTGATTATGTGTTCCTATTTTCAAATATTCACAACCATGGAATATACTAAATAGTTTAATACCAACTTAATTATACATAATAAGGATAGTTTATTTTACAAATAATTTAAATATAATTGAGCATGCAAACATTATAAAAACACATGCTGATAATCTATCTATCCTGAACTTATAGATTTAATAAAAGGCCTGTATCCCGGAATGTGAAAAAACCAATCCTACAAAAAGAAACCAGATCAGGCTTTCAAGCGTTATCATAATAAAAATAAAAAAAAACATTGGAAGGATTTGACCCAAAATGAATAATTGAAAAAAATACTTGAAAAATAAAGTAAAGCTTTCGGGTTGGTTAAATTGGTAAGCAATCCGGTAAAAAAATATGAATGACCAATGCCGTGCTCTGCTGGCAATGGTAAATCAGCCGATCTGTAAATCTGAAATGCCAGATAAAATAAATAAACTAACCCGCCAAATAAAACTAATTCTCGTAAAAAAGGGTAATATTGAAAAATAAGGTGCAATCCCAACAACGAGAACAAAGCCCAGATAATTGCCCCCAATGTTGTACCCGTTACAACTTGAATGACAGTTTTTTTATTGCCTGTTAACCTTGTTCTTGAATTTAATAGAAAATCAGAGCCCGGTACTACCAATACACATAAGTGTATGAAAAATATGCTGATAAAAAGCATAATACAATAAAATTCTCATTAACTATTCAAAAAGGTCAGAAACAGTATTCCATATTAAATTCAATTCTTGTCTTCAAAATATAAAAAATATTACTTAACCCTTGGACGAACAGGTTTAGGCAAGGGAAATTTATTTTCCTTGATATCATTGGATAACGCTGGAAAAGGATCAATCCCGGTTTTGTAAATGAAAAAAGCTATACTCATGCGATAACATACAGGCCTATGTGAATTTTTACAAAAATAAACCCCACCCTTTTTTAAGGACGGAATATAAACCGCTTTCCAGACTGCATACGGAACCCATACTCCGTCATAACCGATTCTTTTGACCGGTTCCTGAAAATAAGAACCTGTTATAACATATAACTGATCGTAGAATATTGCCATTTTCCTTACATTATGTTCAATCCAGTTCCATTTTCCACTATTCAGCTGCTTTGTCTGAGGTACAATATTACTGGAGATAAAAGTCTGTACCTGAGATTGATAATCAGGCATATCCCCACTAGGCGTCATATGACCACGATCAAAACCTGATCCTCTGTAATCCCTGATAACAGGATCACGATTATCAAATTTACCATATCTTTTCATATTCTTACTGGCCATTACCTGATTTTTTGTCAAAAATTCAGCTGAATAAATATTCCCCAAAGTTATATCTGAAAAAGAAGCGGCATAATCTTTGAAGCAGACTGTTTTTATCGGCCATTCAATAACTGGCGGTTTTCCATATAAAAACTTATTTTGACATGGATTTTGCGCTTGAACACAAATTCCAAATCCCAATAAAATAAAAAGTAAAATCAATAACTTTTTTTTCACAATTACTCTTCAATCTTTATCTAGTCCATTAAAAAAATAATGATTGATACATAATTACTGCGAACCTATTGCACAATATAAAGGCAATTTTTTCTGATAGAAATTCAAATAATAAATTCCGAGAAAAATCAATAATGGAAATTTTCAGTTTCTATAAATTATTTTTGAAATAAAAAATCATATAATCTTTTGAATTTATTACGAACTATATTTAGTTGGAATATTTAAAATAAAAACCCAAGTTATGACGATAATATCTTATTCTCAAGCATTTATACATTTAATAACAATATATGAATTAATTTCATATAATTTCTTTTGTACGCTACAGAAAATATAATGATTATTTGATTAAAAAATTAATCTATATTAAGTAAGATTTAACTTAATAAATTATTAATTGGAGCGGGCGATGGGATTCGAACCCACGACCCCAACCTTGGCAAGGTTGTGCTCTACCCCTGAGCTACGCCCGCTCTGAAGAACGTAAAAGCCTTTTATGATATTTCTATTAAAGATGCAAGCGGAAAAAACAAAAATTAAAAATTATTTTTATTTCCTGTCTCTCATCCACTATAATATATACAAAAATAAATTCTAATATCTAGAAATTGTTAAACATATGAGAATCAAATTTTTCATTTAAATGAAACAGGATATGATTTATGGCGCTTTTTAACTCCCCGTCCCAACCTGCAAAAGGTCAACTTTTGACTGAACATGGAACAGCCATTTCATCGGCTTCTTCTTCCAAAACGAGTATTATTGAAGGTAATCAAAATAGCTTTGTTCAGGAAGTCGTTGAAGCCAGCCAAAAAATTCCTGTTTTAGTTGATTTTTGGGCGAATTGGTGCAACCCTTGCAAACAACTTACACCATTATTGGAAAAAATTGCAAATGCCACTCAAGGACGCGTGAAACTTGTAAAGATCGATATAGACGCAAATCAAGCCCTTGTCCAACAGTTGATGCAAATCGGCCTTCCCATTCAGTCTATCCCTCTGGTTGCTGCTTTTTGGCAGGGGCAAATAGTTGATTTATTTCAAGGGGTGCAAGCTGAAAATGCAATTCAACAATTTGTCAGTCAATTATTAAAAACCGCTGGAAGTGCAATGCCTAGCGCGGATTTAATTGAACAGGGACAAACATTGTTGCATAACAAAAAATTCGATGAGGCAATGGGTATTTTTTCCCAAGCCCTTGAACTGGAACCCGAAAAACCTGAAGCATGGGGCGGGTTGATACGATCAATTCTTGCCAGTGCAGGACCAGAAGCGGCACAGGAAAGTCTTGAGCAAGTTCCGGAATCCATACAGAATCATGCCGAAATTATAGGTGCAAAATCTGCCATTGACCTTGCATTGGAAGGTGAAAAAAACACTGGAGATACACAGACATTAATGGAGAGAATCAAATCGGATCCAGATAATTATCAGGCACGCTATGAACTGGCTACCGCTTTAAATGGTGCCGGAAAAAGGAATGAAGCCGCACATGAATTGCTTGAAATTATGAAAAGAGACAAAAGCTGGAATGATGAAGCGGCAAAAAAACAATTGTTACGTTTTTTTGAATCTTGGGGATTTGACGATCCAGCCACGTTGCAGGGACGTCGTCAATTATCAACCTTATTATTTTCTTAAGCCCGATTGCCAATAGAATTTATCTAATTCATTAAAGGATAAACAAATGTCTCAAAATACCCCTCCCATTAATCCAAAACTGCTTTCAATCCTTGTCTGTCCTGTGACAAAAGGCCCTCTTATTTATGATCGTGAAGCTGATGAACTGATCAGTTGCAATGCAGGTTTGGCTTATCCAATTAGGGATGGCATACCAATAATGCTTGCCAATGAAGCAAGAACATTAAGCGATGATGAAATCTCAAACTATAAGAAACCAAAATAATATCGTTAAAAGCATTTCATGAGGAAAAGATATCATGACCTCTGCAAAAATCATTACAAAGTGCCTTTAATGTAAATTGAATGATGGAAGGGCAAGATTTTTTAGCCTCTTCCAGCAGTGGATTTAACAAGGAATTAAAATCAACATGAATATCACAGGCATTCCGCAATTTTTTATGTTTGCCGTTGGCCTGTCTTACAGACTGAATTTTAAAAAAATAAAATATTTCTTTTAAAGCATGTTCCAAGGCTTTTTCGGTATTGGGATGTAATTTTTGACCATAAGCCTCCATTGCTCTTGCCACAAAAATACTATCACTTTGCAAACGTCGCAAAATTGGAAATAACTGCACAAGTACAGGATCCGTTTCTTCCAAAACACAGGTAGGCCGTTCTTTACGTGCTTCATCTATATCACTGGCCAATTCGCGAAGTTCTGTAATGATTTCATCATTTTTGGCTTCAACAGCATCCCATGAAATTCCTTCAATCAATACAGCGTGTAATAATTTATATAATTTACTAAAAGCTTCCTTGGCATGTAAAAAGGCATGATATCTAGCCTGAGGTCTCAATATACAATAACTAACCAATAAAGAGGCCAATACACCTACAACAATTGAAAAGATACGATCAAAAGGTCTTTCAAAAATCCCTCCGGGTGAAGGGAATAGAAAAACGACTGCAAGTGTCACAACTCCAAGCCTCATGGTGGGACGCCATGAAACGAACATAACCATCGGAATCATTACGATTGTAAACACTATAATCGGTGACCAGCCACAATAAATCTGCAAGGCAATGGCTATGATCCCTGCAATTCCACCAATCAGAGAACCAATAATTTGATCACGACTGGTCTGAAGGGTTTGAGCGATACGACTTTGCGTCACGATAACAGCTGTAATTAATGCCCAATAAGGTTCGTTCAATTTACATAGATGTGCAAGTAGGCTTGCTGTTGCTACAGATAATAATAACCGAACACTTTGAATAACAGCGGGATATAAATTCAGCCTTTTAATTCCAAACCTCATTTATACCTTGCTCGATTAACCGTAAATCCTGGAATTCATGATCAGAATTATCGTTTATGATCGCTTTTGTTTCTTTCGGAAACGAACGGGACTGCAACCCAATGCATAATAGAACCGCTTTGAACCAGCAAAAGCATTGAAGTAGGATTTCTGTTTTCTTTTTTTACACTTGTGATTGCCTGTTGAAGCATATCAACATCATTTACAGTTTTAGTATTTGTTCCCACAATTACATCTCCGGGCTTTAAACGCTGCATCAAATTTTTCTCTTTATGATGTACGGCGGTCACTACAACGCCCTGCTGTTTTTCTGCCAGATTATATTTCTGTCTTAGTAAATTCGTTATCGTACTGACCGTAATATTCAGATCTTTAATTACTAATACTCTTGCCTTTTCATCCTGAATATCACTCTCCTTACTTTCCTCATTTTCTTCAAGATTTTGTATCTCTATAGGTAAATCAACAACTTTTCCCCGTCTTATAACTGTTAAATTAATTTGTGAATGAATGGGAGCGGCAGCAACCATCCTTGGCATTGTGTGGGCTGTAACAACCTGGCTATTTATTTTTTCTATGATATCGCCAGATTTTAATCCAGCTTTATCAGCAGGGCTACCCTTCTCAATTTTTACAACCAAGGCTCCCTGAAACGGTTTTACATTCAGGCTGCTCGCTATACTTTCATTAATTTCCTGGATACGAACACCAATCCATCCACGAGTCACCTTGCCGTTTACACGAAGCTGATTGATAATATCCCTTGCCTCATTGGCAGGTATGGCGAAAGCAATGCCTATTGACCCTCCAGAAGGTGAAAAAATAGCTGTATTAATGCCTATGACCTCTCCTTTGATGTTAAATAAGGGACCTCCGGAATTTCCCTTGTTGATTGGGGCATCTGTCTGAATAAAATCGTCATATGGCCCCTGTTCTATATCCCTTCCCCTTGATGAAATAATACCGAATGTCACGGTTCCAGATAAACCATATGGGTTACCAATTGCCAAAACCCAGTCACCTATCCTTGAATAATCACTATTACCAAAATGCGCAATGGTTAATGGTTCTTTCACATTAATCTTAAGTAAGGCAATATCTGTTCTTTCGTCATATCCCTTCAATACCGCTTTAACCGTCCGATTATCCTGTAAAGTTATCAAAATCTGGTCGGCATCTTTAATAACATGATAATTTGTTACGATAAGGCCTGATGAATCAATAATGAAACCAGAACCCAACGCCTGAAGATGTTCCATACCGTCATCAGGACCACTCTTGCCATTCATATAGTTTTGAAAGAATTTTTCGAAAGGGGAATCTGGATCAGAAGCGGTATCCTCCGTATTGTCATCATCTTCATCATCATGCTGCCCCGGTTTAAGAACTCGACTGGTTGAGATATTAACCACCGTCGGCAATAATTTTTCGGCAACATTTGCAAAACTACCAGAAGAACATCGAGAACTAAATTTATCTGGCCAAGTTAAACGACCTATAAAAGGTAAGTTAACAGCAGGTTGAGCTTGCAACCGATGAGTTGAAACCAAACCGAATATCCCCATGGTAAGGATCAAACAACGTGTCAAATCCCCTTGAAAAAGATTTTTTGACATACTTATTCTTTATTCATTAAAAATAATAACAGCATTATTACAGGTTACTTCATGCGCAAACTTATCTCTTTTCTAAAAACATGCAGAGATCAAATAACTGAATTAATTTAACCATAAAATTCATTAAAATAAATATAAATTTATCTAAAATCATGATTTTATGGTTACACTGTTTTAAAATTCTAACATCTTAGACATGAATTCATGATAAGCTTATTTCTGAATAAATCCTGATTTTTGAAATTATTGAACTTTAATAATATTATTGGGATCTTAGATTGATAGTTCTTAATCGTTGTCTTTTTTTATCAAGATATAAAGACAGGAGATAAAGAATATATATTGCGATACAATTTATACCTAGCTGCAAAAATACTGATTGTCCCCAGCTAGCGAACATCAAACGCCCCCATAGATCAAAAACCGTACTCAAGGAAAAAACCTCCAGCGAATGTCGACCATATAAAGCCAAAAGCTGTCCAACTTTATTTTCGGAAAAATGTTTGGTCCATTTTGAAGATTGAACAAGATAAAATATTGCGATAACGTCCATCAATCGCAATGGTGAAAGATAAGCCTTTGCAGGAGTATGCAGTTCTATCAATCTCAAATCGGGTAATCCCCAATATCCCCATGGAAACGCTTCTAGGAAAGAAAAGATTAAATAAGCGATAGCAAGTCCCTGTAACCATACAAAATATGGAAAATCACCTTCATGCTTACCTGCGAGAATAGAACCATAAACCCCAAGCGTGAATAAAAACTGCCATGCTAAAGGGTTAAAAAACCAACCATCAGGATCGAGCCAGTTAGGAAAATTGAACCATGGATCAAGATTAACCCAACTCCATAGCAAAAAACTTATTCCCAACGCCAACCACCAACGATATTTCATGATTAAATAAAGGATGGGAAAAAAGGCGAGTAAAATGATATAGAGTGGCAAAATATTCAGATTGCTTGGCAATGCATCCAGAAGTAACAACCGCCAGAATACTCTTAAGATACTGTGACCATGCGCCAATTCAGGCTCTAAAAAATCAACTGGCAGTATCCATACCCGACGCCACTGATAGATGCTGAATAATGTAATTAATACCAAGCCTATCTGAAAAAGATAAATTTTCCAGCAACGTGCAAAAATCCTTTTGCAAATTTTCCAAAACCCGTCAAGTGGAATCCTTCTTCCATATGCAAGCCAGGAAGCATATCCAGCTAATAATACGAAAATTTCTGCTGCATCGGCAAACCCTACATTCCGCATGGTAAAACGATTTAGAAGATTTTCAGGAATATGGTCAATATACATCATGATCAGCGCCAATCCACGCAAAGCATCGATACGATGATCCCTTTTTGATTTTTTTTGCTGTTTGATCAGAACTTTATTCCTTAACGATTCTTTCCAATTTATTCTACATTTTCTTTCTAAATAAAATGAAGAAAATTAGTTTCAGAGCTTCATTACAACTTTACAAATCTGTTATATACTTTTTAAAATAAACTTGATAATTACATTTTTTAATGATTGTTTCTTCAAGGTTTTACATGAATAACCCTATTTCAATTAACCGGCAAAAAGTCAAAGAGGCTTTGAAAGATTTTACGCTTCCATGGTCTCCTTATATTCGGCTGCTAGACACTGATTTGATTGAAACGCTTCATATTGAAAACCAAAAAATACATATAACGTTAAAAGTCCCCAATGTTGATCCCGCTCAAGTGGAACCATTACGGGCAAAAATCGAACACCATTTAAGTCAGCTTAAAGATGTGGAACAAGCCCGTGTTTTTATGAATGCCATTTCTTCCGGCTTACATGATCCAACCATATCAAAACGCTTGGTATTCCCACCCAAACAAACCGGTCATACCAAATCAGATACAACTTCAATAAAAGCAAATAATATAAAAAATGCCAAACCCATTGAAACTCTCAATTCGGTTAAATGTGTCATTGCAATCGCTTCGGGAAAAGGAGGTGTTGGAAAATCCTCAACAACTGTCAATCTTGCGATTGCCTTGTCTCAAAAAGGATTAAAGGTTGGCATCATGGACGCTGATATCTATGGCCCTTCCATTCCACATATGCTTGATCTAAAAGGCAAGGTAGAAGTAAGAGACCACAAACTGATCCCAATGACGGCATGGGGTATTTCAGCAATTTCCATTGGCATGCTGGTTCCCACGAATCAGGCGGTTATATGGCGGGGACCCATGGTAATGGGGGCGGTCAAACAACTGTTGTCAGACGTAAAATGGGGAGAGTTGGATATCATGTTGATTGATATGCCTCCTGGAACGGGTGATGTTCAAATTACCCTTGGCCAATCCATTAAATTAGATGGTGCGATAATGGTTTCCACACCTCAGGATATTGCTTTATTGGATGCCAAAAGAGGTATTTCTCTTTTTCAGAAAACGCGAACCCCTATATTGGGTATCATTGAAAATATGTCTTATTTTCTTTGCCCTCGTTGTCAGGAAAAAACCTATATATTTGGACAGGATGGTGTTAAAAAAGAAGCCAAAGCTTTGAATATACCTTTTTTGGGGGAAATACCTATTTTACCTGCGATCCGTACGGCATCAGATGAGGGAATTCCCATAACCGTTCAACAACCTGATGGCCCAGAAAGTCAAGCCTACCATGCTATTGCAGATTTAATTTATCCCGCCATTTGTAAAACAGGACTTGCAAATAGCAAAAATTTCTAAAAACCCTGTCACCCCGAATCTATTTCTCTAAAGAAGATCCAGGACCTGCCAAAACATAACAAACCTTATTTTTTGGCATATACCGACATAAAGGTCCCTGCTTTCCGTTTTTTCCTAAAATTCCAAATTCAAAAATCAACCCCAAAACCAAAACGAAAGTACAGGCAATATACCAAGGACGTAAAGTGGCAAATTCAATTTTTTGATTTGGATCTAGAGGTTTAATGTCAGAATCAAGATTTGAAGGTTGGGTAAAAAAACTTTCTCCCATTGATTCAGATGACGAATGGACGGATTCACCAGGCAATTCATACTCATATTCATCGACAGGAAGATTCTTTTTATCTTTATAATCCATAATGAAATTTTCAACTACTTTCATATTTATAATCAAATATTTACCATAGTTCATTTTTTCTTTGTATAAAAAGTCTCATGTAGATACTGATTATCCGCATCCAGATTACGTCCAAAAGGAAGAAACCACATCGCTGCAACAATGCCGATAAATAAAATGATAATACCAGCAACATATAAAAGTTTTTCCATTTTCAATCTTTCCAAGAGATTTTATATACACATTAACTCTAGGATTTGTAATGATCCAGAATCTGCATCATTTCTGTCCATTCACGTTTGCTTAATCCACTGTCAGCTTGATCAACAGATTGTCCATTTAACAACTTGCCAATAACACTCATCATGGTCGAGGAAAATGTTACAGCCCCTTTGCGATAATCTTCAAATGCCTCACAAGCCAGAGGAACCCATGCCCGAACCGTTTTCAGCATTACTTCGGCATAAACACGGATTTCATATTGTGCATGCGAGTCAATTCTTAGCTGCAAGAAATGAAATAAATTATGTAAGTTAACCTTCCAGTACCATTGACTATAACTGTTCAAGGTCAAGTTCATTCTGGCAAGCTCACGAGCCAGCCCAAAACCATTTTCTTCAGGAGTACGAAGCATTTTTTCATAATCATCATAGCATTTTTGCGCATCATTACGTAAAAGCGATAGAACTGCCTCTGATTGGTCAGCAGAAAGAACTTCTCCACGACCTTGATGATTAACCTTACTTTGCATTGCCAATACGCGAGGTTCGGGAATATAGAATTCTCTATCCATTATTGAATATCGGGCCGAATATTCATTCACGCTGGCCGTACGATGACGAATCCATTGTCGTGCTACAAAAATTGGCAATTTAACATGAAACTTAATTTCACACATTTCAAAAGGGGTTGTGTGATAATGACGCATTAAATATCGAATCAAACCACGGTCTTCCGATACTTTTTTTGTACCGGTTCCATATGAAACTCGGGCTGCCTGAACAATTGCAGAATCATTACCCATATAATCGACAACCCTGACAAATCCATGATCCAGTACAGGAAAAGCTTGATAAAGCATTTCTTCCAAACCTGGCGAAATTGGCCGTTTTGTATAAAGTTGCTGACTTGACTGCGCTTTAATATCTGCCTGTTGTTCTTCTGTAAGTGCCATAATAATCTATTTACTCATTTTAAGTACGACTAAGAAATTATTTATAAACCAGTATAAAACTATTTTCCTAAAATATATGATTTTAATGGTTTTTAACAGTCATGATTTGCATATTCCCCTCGTTAGCTATTTAAAAAAAATGCGGCTTTAAATTCAAACCCAATAAACAGGACAAATCAATGTGGACAAAATTTTTTCCGAAATATATAGCAGGCTTCATTAGTAAAAAATGATTGATTATCATCATATGAAAAATCAACCGTAATTGAATGATAGCCTGTTTTATATAAAAAATTGGCTATACTTCCCAAAATAATTCTTGTACCGTTTCCCATACCCTCTGTTCTCAAATAGTTAATATGAATTTGATACCCTGATTTTTCCATCTTTATTCCATTCAATATCTTTGGCAACAAGTTTAGCTACTTTCCTGCCCATTGCTGGTATTAGTTTCAGTTTCTTAACATTTAAATAACTACCATCTTCAAGCGTCACATTTATATTCTCGAAAATGACCGTTTGGAAAACTTTAAGGACAAACGCCTTGGAATATGAATAATGCCCTTTTTTCCTGCAATCCGTGTCAGGGCATTATGCGTGTATTCTAATATGAACAGGACCCCCCCTATAACGTATATTATATAAATTCAGTCCTATAATAAATAAAAAGCAAAACAAATAGAGAGAAAAATACTTTTTTCAATTTATTCATTTTGCACATCTTGAAAATGTAATTTATGTAAGTTTATTCAATCCAGCCGAATAAGTTCATGAATTTATTTTATAAAATCCATTATTAATGCTTAGAATCACTATGAACCTTAATATTCAAATGATCAATTATCTGACTGGCATTATATGAAGTTAGATCTAAAAATGAATAAGGTTTATCTGGATTAACCTCAATTGTAAGCTCATGATCCGGATGATGAATAACATCAATGACAGCATTTCCAGCTTGTTTAGACAATTCCGGAAAATCTCTATCGGGTTTCTGTAAATCCTCAATCCATTCTTGCTTAATCTGATCAACGGATTCATTCTTTTCACGGCTTTTAAGATCAGCCAAATGTTGTATTAATCCATCATCACGAAAATGCATTGTAAAGGATACAATTTTATAATCATTTATCATTGCCATTTCATTATTTGCTGATGGTTTTTCCGGACCTTTTACACGAGCATTAATTTTTACATTCCCAATATTTTTTGCACCAATCTGGAACGGTTCAAGATTCCATTCTTGCAGATCATAATGATACTGCGCGGACAAATTCCCGAACATATTTAGTTGATCATAACCATATTGCTTTAAAGCGTACAGTCTTGGATCACTATCGGTTTGTAATTGTAAGTTATCGAATTTATTACCTCTAAACAAACGGTTTTTTCCATCTTTTTCTGTCGAAATTTGCATGTCACCAAGCTGGTATCGTGCAACATCAATTTTTAATTCGACATTTTTAATATGAAAAAGTTTAGGTTCGTCACTTGCAAATTCAAACGTTTTTCCATTTTCAATATTTTGGAAAAATTTAGCAAAACTCAAATCCTTAATCTGAAGTGATTGAATATTGAAATAATTGTCCCGATTGTTAACTTTATCATAATAACGGAAATCATTCAAAGTTTGGTCGGATTTCCGATCTAATCCATAATTTTTGATTTGATATTGAGCTATTGCTATCTTTTCCGATCCAGAAGATAATTTCATTGTAATATTCTTCAGATTTAACAAATCAAATTTTGCCTTTGAAAAATAAACACTCTTGATTTTTCCAGATGCATCGATGTCAAGCAAATCCTTTCTGGGAACAAAATTGTTTAAATCAATATGATCAACGTGAATCTGCCCGTTATTCATCATCAAGTCACTATCAATTTTTGTTTCAAAATTATCAATTGTAGCGCTCATCAATCCATTACGTGAACCAGATTTGATATTCAATTTATCCATTGTATATAATTGCCCAGACTGGCCTTTGATCTTCACTTTTTCCAAAATGGCACTACGTGTGAATACATTGGTTACACTGCGATCATAAACAATAGAAGAACCCGGAAAGGATTGCTCCAACATTTTAATTCCCGCATCAAGACGATTATGTAGCTGATGCTGAAGATAGATATATCCACCTCCAAGACTTGAACCTAGTACAAGAATGGCTGCGGTTGTTCCAAAGATTACTGATTTTTTCATTGCTTATTTCCTGTTAAGATTATTACGGAAAATTATAAAGAAATAATAAGTAAAAACAATTGGAAATTAATTACGGTTACCCAGAAATTTAATTTGGATCAAAAAAAATTAATTTCCCCTTTTTTTATTAGTGAAATATTATTATATTAAAATTGTTGGTTTATCCAACTATGGCAATAAACGGTATATGAAATAGGCGTAGTGGACCCGGGGGCGGTACCCGGCGTCTCCACCATAAAGCTTATGGGGACGAAACAGGATCGACACGCGTAGTAAAGATATATTTTTTGCTCGGTATTGTACCACCGTTATCGGACTGTTTTTTACAAATGCCAACGATAATTTCGAGGCACACGCTATCGCGGCCTAATAAGCCAATGTGACAAGCGCGGCTTGAAGGGTGCCGGGCAACAGAAACCCTTCACTTTAGATTATTGATTTTATAGTTAAAGTTTAGACAATGACCAATTCAGATAATTCAGGTTCTAACGAAAACCCTCCTTCCCTTTTACCATATAATGAATGGATTGAAGCTGCCTATCGTGAGGTCATGTTAAAAGCTCTGGAATCAGTTGCAAAAAATGGACTGCCTGGGAGCCATAATTTCTATATCCAGTTTAAAACCGACTATCCTAATGTGATTATTCCACCCCAACTTAAAGAAAAATATCCAGAAGAAATGACGATTGTTTTACAACATCAATTTTGGGATCTGAAAATCAACAGAATTAAACAGCAAATGTCTGTTGGTCTTTCATTTGGCGGAGTTGGGAGTATATTGGTTATTCCCTTCGGATCTGTTATTGGGTTTGCGGATCCGTTTGTTAATCTAGCATTTAATTTTCAGCCTATTCCCTCTAGTCTAACCGTGATTCAATCTGAAGAAAAGACACCTGTTCAAACACTCCGTAAAGTTACAAATAATATGGAAGAATTAAAAGATGCTAAACCTTCTAAGGAAAGTAACGCATCGAAAGAGAAATCACAGGTTATAAGTTTAGATGCTTTTAGAAAAAAAACCGATTAAATTTTATAATATAATATCAAATGATAAATAGTTTAACAAAACCAAAAGTTTAATTGGCAATAAACCGTATTGTGCTATAAAAAATATTAATCATTTTTTTAACAGTTAAAATATAACTTTTGTTAAAGATAGATTAATTACAACATAAAGCGATTTATGAGACTAATAGATTATCCAGATTATAAAAAATATCATAGTTTATTAGACTATTAATCCTACTATCATGCTTCGTAGTTTCTAATATAATTTAAATATTTAAACTATATTCCTTCACAATAACAAATAAACTGCAAGTCTTTATATTCATTATAAATTTATTATTATATAAAATTTTATTGTATAATATTCATTGACTCCCAATCATTTTAATATAAAAAAATTATTTTTAATTTATAAATATTTTAAACATGTTAATAATCATAAAGAATTTTTGGAATATTTTATTAATAGCCTTAATGGGTTTATTTATTTTTATTCTATTCTTTCATATCAATCAAATCCCTTTTGCCAGTTCCGATGAGAGCCGACACGGCGTCAGTGCTTTGGAAATGATCTACAATCATAATTATATTATAAACAGTTGGGCTGGCCAACCCGACATGTGGAATTTAAAACCTATTTTAAGTTTTCTGCCAACTTGTCTAATGATTTTACTTTTTGGCAAATCAATTCTAGCAATCCGTCTTTTTTCTCTTTTATGTGCAATATTTTTATGTAATCTTGTCTGTTATTATACAATTAAAAAATATAATATTTACACAGCCATTCTTTTTATTTCACTTCTATTTACAACCTCACTTTTAATTCGTAACCATGCTTTCAGAAGCGGCGACATTGATTCATTTTTTATCCTTTGTCAAATTACCGCAACATTATCATTAGCAACAAAGTATGATCATTTTCATATTACTCTGGCCGCTTTTTTTTCATCGTTAGCTTTTCTAGCAAAAAGTTGGCATGCTCTTTTCCTGGGCTTACCCTTTTTAATTTCCTATGGTTATCTAATTAAAAGCCATCGGTTCAATATAAAAGCTATTTTATATCCTGTCATTTGTTTTAGTTTGCCCATATTAATATGGCTTGGCATACGTTATCAATATGATGGTTTTGCTTTTATCAAAGAAATGGTGCGTTATGATTTAATAAAACGCTCCTCCCATATGATTGAAAATCATATTCATGGCTGGAATTATTTTATAAAAATTTTATTCAATAATTTTGGCCTCATTTTTTTAACATTTATATTTTCCATATTTTATAGTTACAAATATAGGAAAAAACATTTTTTAACTTATGATATCATCATTTATTTATCAGCCATTTTGAGTAGTCTGCTGATTTACAGTATGGCTAAAACAAAACTTTACCATTATGGCTATACGCATATTATATTAATCTGTCTGGTCACAAGTATTTTGATTGGTCGAGACATTAATAAATATACCCGATATTTTATTATTATTCTAAGTTTTATAGCAGTTATTTTTGCATTTACCAATCTACATAAAATCTCTTCAATACATTTGCCAGACTATTATTATCAACTACAAAAAAATGCCTATCCAAAATATAATACCTTATATGTACCACAACATATAGAACAGAATGAACGTTTAGCCATCATGGTATTTGGCAATTTCAATTATGATAAAATCAAATATGGAAAACCCATATCAAAAGCACTGGTTTTTTATCGGGATCAAGGCAACGACAATTCCGATATCAATCGATGTCATCCCGTAACTGAAAAAGTAACAGAATTAAAAAATAAACATGATCAGAACGAAATATCTTTATTTTCATGTAAAAATTTATAAATTAACATTTTAACGCTCATTCAAACACTTTATTTTCTAACGAAATAATTGATTATGAATAAAAACCTGTTTTTTATAATGATGACTGAATAATTATGTTTTTATTAACAAGAAAAAATTTTTTTATTATTCTATTGTTTGTACTTCTTGCAGTTTTCTATTGCACCCTTTTCTATCATATAAATCTTACCCATTTCGATAGCTGGGACGAAAGCCGTCATGCAGTCAGTTCAATTGAAATGAATATCAATAAAAACTGGATTATCAACACATGGATGAATAAAACTGATATGTGGAATTTAAAACCCATACTCAGCTTTTTACCAACTTGTATTATCATTTCTTTATTTGGGAAATCCATTTTAACAGTACGATTATTTTCAATAGTCTCAACAATACTGCTTTGCAGTATTGTCTGTTATTACACATATAAAAAATATAATATAATCAGCTCCATTCTTTTTTTATCCCTAATATTTACTGCATCCCTGATAATCAAAACCCACGGTTTCCGTTCTGGAGACGCGGATGCTTTTTATATATTTTGCCAAGTTATGGTTGTAATTGCCCTAGCAAGTAAAAATGATACCCGACATATTACACTTGCGGCTTTTTTTTCTGCCTTGGCTTTTTTAACAAAAAGCTGGCATGCTCTTTTTATGGCTATTCCCTATTTTATTGCTTACGTTTATTTATTCAAAAACAAACAGCTTTCAATAAAATCATTTACCTTTCCCATAATCATTTTTTTTTCACCTATTTTAATCTGGCTAGCATTACGTTATCCCTATGACAAGTTCGATTTTATCAAGGAAATGTACTGCTATGACCTTATAGCCAGAGCCTCTGACCGTATTACAGGTCATTACCATTCCATCTGGTATTTTTTTAATCAGCTTGTGGATCATTTTAGTCTGATCACCATAATTTTCATTTTCGCCTTGATTTATTCTTTTTCATTTAGAAAATGGAAAATGTTTTCATATGATATTTTAATTATTCTTTCTGCAATCCTGTCAAGTTTTCTGATCTTCAGTCTCGCCAAAACAAGACTGGCCCATTACAGTTATACCCATATAATTTTGATCTGTATCATCAGTGCCATTTTAATTGGGCGTGATGTTAATTATTATACAAAATTACTAACCTTATTATTAGCAATCATTGCATTAATCTATAATATGAGTAACTTGCATCAATTTTCGAAAAATAAGTTACCTGCCTATTATGGCAAATTACAAAAAAACGCTTTTCCTCTAACCAGCGCCATTTTCACGCCACATGAGATAACACAGGCGGAAAGATTATCCTTTATGGTTATGGGTAATTTTAATAATGATACGATTAAACAAGGGAAACCAGTAAAGAATTCATTGGCTTATTATCGCGTTGGAGCAAAAGATAATCCCGATGTGACAGGATGCCGTATTTTAACTGAAGAAAAAACATTAAATGATATACGTTATGAAGACGATACAGTTCGTTTGTACACTTGCCAAGAAAACCAATAATTCTTATCTCTTGATCTTTCTAACCGATATATACATTTAATAAATGTATATTCTCAACATTTTTTAATGACTCAACCATAATAATCCATGACTGATCTTACTGCAGATTTTGATTTCAAGCTTCCTGAACATTGCATTGCCCAGCATCCGGCTCGTCCCAAAGAGGCTGCCAAACTTCTTTACATTCCATCAAAATCGGGAAAATTTCAGGATAAAACAATACGGGATTTACCCTGTTATTTTCAAAAAGGTGATATCTTGATTGCCAATGATACAAAGGTCATTCCCGCCAAATTATTCGCACAAAGGGGTATGGCTCACATTGGCATTACACTTGATCGACCGATGGGAGATGGTACTTGGCATGTATTGATCAAAAACAGTAAACGTTTAAAGGAACAAGACCGCCTTGATTTTCCAGATAAAAAATGTTTTGCCACAGTGGTAAAACTTGAAACAGGTGGTGGTGCGTTTATCCGTTTTAATCTTGAGGGTAATGAATTTGATAAATGGCTTAATACATCTGGCCAATTGGCGCTACCTCCCTATATTCGTCGTCCCTATGGACCAACTGAAAGGGATGAGCTGGATTATTACACAATATTTTCACAAAATCCTGGTGCAGTTGCCGCTCCTACAGCCGGATTGCATTTTACAGAAGAATTATTAATCCAGCTTGATCATAAAGGTGTTGAACGGCTGGCCCTTACTCTACATGTGGGTGCTGGAACATTTTTACCAGTGCGAAGTGAAAACATCAATGATCACCATATGCATGCAGAATATGGCGTGCTCAGTCCAGAAAACGCTGAACGATTGAATCAAGCTAAAGTTGAAAAAAGACGTATTATCGCGGTGGGAACAACAACCTTGCGATTATTGGAAAGTGCAATTGATCGACAAGGAATATTTCACCCTTTTCAACAGGAAACATCCATTTTTATACGTCCAGGTCATCAATTCAGATCCATCGATATCTTGATGACTAATTTTCATTTACCCAGATCCACATTATTTATGCTGGTTTGCGCTTTTGGTGGAACAGAAAAAATGCGTCAAGCCTATGAACATGCTATTCGAAACAATTATCGTTTTTATTCTTACGGGGATGCATGTATTATTGAAAAAGAATTTTTATAATAAACAAAGTATTTTAATTTCTTGAGTTATAACAACCCTGTCATTTTAAATAAATGAAACATTTTCAGGTTTCATGCAAGATAAATTATCATAGGGATTTTTCTGGGAGAAATTAAGAAACTGATTCTGTTTTTTCTGGATAGAACCAACAACAGCCATATCTTCTGCAATACTTTGATTTATTACTGAATGAATATTAACTATATTAAATACCTATCTCTAATTACAATATTTATCAATTATAATGTTAAAATATTCAGGTTTTTCGAAAATTTGTAAGAATATCAAAGAATATAATCATTTTATTAATGATCACTATCCCCCAGATTATGATAAATTTTCAATATCCATGATAATTAGATAATTTTTTAATCTTCCTTTTCATAGAATAAATTTATATAACATCAATAAATTGACCTTTTTTAATTTGACACACCAATCATGACATCGTTAAAATTCCATTGGACACAACAAGCTCAAGATCATAAAGCCCGTGCGGGAATATTACATACCGCTCATGGCGACGTAATCACACCAACCTTCATGCCTGTAGGAACAGTGGGAACAGTCAAAGCCATGACCATGGATGCTGTCCGTTCAACCGGAGCGGGAATAGTATTGGGAAACACCTATCATCTGATGCTTCGTCCAGGGGCGGAACTGATTCATGAACTGGGTGGATTACACAAATTTATGGATTGGTCTGGACCTATTTTAACGGATTCTGGCGGGTTTCAGGTGATGTCTCTGGGGGCCTTACGTAAACTGAACGAGGAAGGTGTTACCTTTCGTTCTCATATTGACGGATCCACATATAAATTGACACCAGAATCCTCGACGGATATTCAATATCTGCTTGATGCCACCATAACCATGTGTTTTGATGAATGTCCTGCACTTCCAGCCAGTCATGATACCATTGCCAGCTCAATGCGTATGTCGATGCGTTGGGCGGAACGGTCAAGAAAACGCTTCAAGACAAGACCTGGTTATGCTCAATTCGGCATTGTTCAGGGAGGTATTGAACCCGATTTAAGGATTGAAAGCGCGGAGGCATTAAACAAAATAGGATTTGAAGGTTATGCAATTGGCGGACTTGCTGTTGGTGAACCCCAAGAACAAATGTTTGAAACCCTTGATGTGACTGTTCCCTATCTTCCATCAGACAAACCTCGTTATCTAATGGGTGTGGGAACGCCACAGGATATGTTGGGATCAGTTATGCGGGGGATTGACATGTTCGATTGTGTCATGCCAACAAGAGCGGGAAGAACCGGTCGTGCCTATACAAGCCGTGGAACACTTAATATGAAAAACGCCTGTCACATTCATGATCGGCGACCTATTGATCCAGAATGTGATTGCCTCGCCTGTTCAAAACACAGTCGTGCCTATATCCATCATCTTTTCCGCAGCAAGGAAATCCTTGGAGCAATGTTGCTAACCTGGCATAATCTTGCCTATTACCAAAGACTAATGCGAACTATACATCAGGCTATCTTGGATCAAAATTTAGAAGAAAAAGCGACAGAATTGCATAATGACTGGAATAAAGGCGATTGGAAACTGGATGAATGGAATTGATTATAACTTCAATAATATAAACTAAAAATATTGCTTAAAGTTTTGTCTTGATACCCCTTGAAGACAAAATTATTGTTTAGATGAAGCACATTCCAAAATAGGTTCAATAATATCCCGCTTCATTTCTTTATAAAGTTTAGTATCAGGAGTAATAAGGGGACACATCGTATCTCTCATAAAGGTAATGTGATCATTTCCACATCTGCTCAAATTTAATAATTCCTTCAACCCGATATAAATTTGACCCGAAGCACTTTTTAAATCATCCTCTGCATGTTTACGTGATACACTGTTTTTTATGGCCTTTTCTTTACCGGCTAAAGCTTCGGACAATAATTCGATTTTATTATGTTTCTCTAACAATTTTGTAATCAATTCATCATCCCAGAGATAATTTTCTATAGCACGACGACCAATTGTGAAAATTTCTTTTTTCTGAAATTCTTTAACTTCTTCATCACTGTAATCATCACGGTCAATTAAACGTAGCACTTTACTTTGTTGCTCCAAAACCGAAGAAAGCATTCTAAATTCCCGGCTCTTTTTTTTCAGATCATTGCATGACCCTCCCGAGATAAAAGTTATATGAGGATACTGGTTTTGGAAAATCCAAGTATAAATTTTCGCATCAAAATTAAAGCGTTTTTTACCCTCTAAACTCCCTTCACACATGACAATAATTTCGGGAGCCAATTTTGTTTCCAAACCATCCAAAGCAACCGACATGAATTTCTGCCATACCACCCGATCAATCGGCGAAGGCCTTAACGTAACCGCTTGATCAAAATCATGCTGGTCAAAATCAAGAAAAGCGACACTGCCTGGATTTTTAAGGGAAAGTTCTTTAGCCTTCATCATGACACCAAGTGAATGTGTCGTAATCCACAATTGCCCTTCACCTTCAATAAGCTTATACATCTCTTCAATCACTTTACCCTGTAAATTGGTATGAATATGCACTTCAGGCTCGTCAATAAGAAATAAAGCACCTTGATATTCATCAAGATTAATAATTAGGTCTAATAATAAATCAAAGGCGGCTTTTTCCCCACTGGACAGGTTTTTATAATTATAATGATCTATAATTCCTTTTTTGAAGTAAAAGGTACCCTCTTCTAATGGTGCTTTAATATTATTTAATATCAAATCACTAAATACATTTTGCACTGATTGTTGAAGTTTACCAATTAGTTCTTCTCTTAATTTTTTGATTGTTTTACTGTCATTGTCTTCTTCATATAACCTATCAATTGTTCTTTTCATGATTTTTTGGTAATTCAACTTAACACGTTGGTCATTTTCAATAAATGCCAAAGTATTATTGCCACAACTAGCTTCAAGAGTATTAACGGAAAAACCAGGGTCGTTACGGTATGCTGTCCTAAAATAAAATTTCGATTTATTACCATTTTGGTGTAAATATATTTCAATTTTACATATATCAAGATAATATTCAGAATGATTATCTATCTGTTCTATCATTGCCCTCTGTTTAAGAAAATACTCTTTTTGAGCTGAACTATTCATTTGATGAATTTTTTGTGAAAAATTCGATGACTGCCAATAATTAAATGCCTCAAACACTGATGATTTTCCACAACCATTCGGCCCTACCAAAACAACCATTTTGGCAGTTTCTGGAATCCCCTCAATTTTCAAGTCAGTAAAACGCTTGAAATTCCTGATTTGAACGTTTTTAATTTTCATTATCAAATACCTTAATATAAATATTTCAAATAAATAAACTATTTTATTAAAATTTAAAATGATAAATAAGTGAAACGTTTTATTTAAAAATTATCTTTTTGCAAATAAAAAAACCAGCAATCACTACATCATGCTGGCTTTTTTGTTCATTGGAAAGAAAACAAAGGAACGGTTAGCTTATAAATTTCATCAACTGTCAATCTTGGATATAAAATAATCCATAACCTGATTGTTTTCTGTCAATTCGGGATGAAAAGAACAAACTAGAATATTGCACTGTTCCGCCATAACGATTTTTTTATCATATACCGCCAGGACATTTACATTTTCACCAACTGAAGCAATATAGGGGGCGCGAATAAAAACGGAAGGAATATTTTTTCCTATATTCCCTATATCTAAATCAACTTCAAAACTGTCAATCTGACGACCGAAACCATTACGTGTTACGGCAATGTCGATCAAATTTAAAGGTTTTAATTTCTCTCCACCATCTGTAATAGAGGAACCACACAAAATTAGGCCTGCACAAGTACCAAAAACCGGATTTTTTCTTGCAAAATCACGTATTGGTTCATAAAGTCCAACTTCTTGTATCAAACGGCTGATTGCTGTTGATTCACCACCAGGTATAATCAATCCCTTCACCCGCTTAAGATCTTCTGCTGTTTTAATCTCAATTCCCAAAGCACCCAATCCCTGCAACTGGGCAATATGCTCACTCACTGCTCCTTGTAACGCAAGAACCCCAATTTTTTTATGCATAATGGTTCATATATACCTTTTTGATCAACATTATAAAAATTCCATAAAGGGGAAATTTAAATTTCCCCCTTCCCAAAATCTAGTGGGACCGTTCTTGCATTCGTTCATCCATTGATAATTTGCTCATTTCAATACCCTTCATTGGCACACCCAACCCCTTGGATAATTCGGCGATCAATCTGTAATCTTCATAATGAGTTGTTGCCTGAACAATTGCACGGGCAAATTTTTCGGGATTTTCTGATTTGAAGATACCGGATCCAACAAAAACGCCATCAGCACCCAATGACATCATCAAGGCCGCATCCGCAGGTGTTGCCACACCGCCCGCAGCAAAATTTACAACAGGTAATTTGCCAAGCTGTTTAACCTGTTTAACCAATTCATAAGGTGCACCAAGATCACGTGCATATACCATCAATTCATCGTCTTTCAATCCCATTACATGATGAATTTGTGACTGAACCTTGCGCATATGACGTACAGCTTCAACAATATTACCTGTGCCCGGTTCCCCCTTGGTTCTTAACATAGAGGCACCTTCACCGATACGGCGCAACGCTTCACCTAAATCACGGCATCCACAAACAAAAGGCACTGTATATTCACTTTTCAGCAAATGATATTCATCATCTGCAGGTGTAAGAACCTCGCTTTCATCAATATAATCAACACCCATCGCTTCAAGTACGCGAGCTTCGGCAATGTGACCAATCCGGGCTTTTGCCATTACAGGAATAGTCACCGCTTTCATAACAGCCTCGACAATAGTTGGATCAGCCATACGAGCCACCCCTCCAGCAGCACGGATATCAGAAGGAACCCGTTCCAGAGCCATCACGGCAACTGCACCCGCTGCTTCTGCTACCTTTGCCTGTTCTGCATTCACAACATCCATAATGACCCCACCTTTTTGCATTTGGGCCATACCACGTTTTACTCTTTCAGATCCTACTTTTTTATTCATTAATATATTCTCCGGTTTAAATTAAGATTATCATGCATAAACATTCAGGGAATTAAAACATCCAATTGGTATGATTCAAACCCATCCAATTTATATGTAATCTTTAAATTTATAAACTCACTTGAGAAGTACTATGACTAATAAGCAATGCCGGATCAACTGGAATTATAAATTTGACAAAAAGTTTCCCGTTTGTAGAAGGGATAATAGAAAGATCGTTCGATGCCTTTACAATAAATACAATCGGCAATTTTGAAAGGGATATGCTTTATAACCAAAAACCTAGCTTGATAATATCCAGCAATGGAAATAATTCCACATTTCTTATAAAAAAATAATATAGTAAAAAAAATATTAATATTATATCATGACTCTGTATTCAGGGTTTGATCATCATGTGGACTTTGTCTTCCTCTTCCAATAAACCGTTATATCAACAACTTATTCATCTTATTCAGCAAGCCATTATCAATGGCACCCTGGGTCCTGGTGAACGATTGCCTTCTGAAAGGCAGTTGAGCCATCTCCTGAACATCAATCGTTCAACTGTTATCCGTGCATTGAACGAATTGACAGACCGAAAATTATTAATTCGAAAAATAGGCAGTGGATCTTATGTAAATCCGCTCAAACATGAAATAAATCTTTATCCATCAATGAATTGGTATCCTGTCAAATCGGTATATACCCAATATCAGCGAGATCCCTATCAAATTCATATACAAGAATTACGTAAAAAGGCTCAGGAAAAGCATATCAACCTTATTGATATGGCAACTGGTGATCTTGCACCTTCCCTTTTACCAAAAATTGATCCTACCGATTTACCCTGGCAACATGTTCTATCGTTAGAACAAGATGATGAAACTACGCTTCTAGGTCTTTATTCCTTTCGCCAGGCCGTTCAATATCATATGAAAAAACGTATAGGTATATCAGTTGACCTATCCGAAATTCTAATTACAACTGGAACTCAGCAGGCCCTTTTTTTATTGACTCAAACCTTGTTAGGACCAGGCGATCATATTGCGGTAGAAACCCCTTCCTCTTTTTTCCGACTTCCCATTTTTCAAGCTTCCGGTTTACGTGTTCATCCTGCTGCACTGGATCAAAATGGGGTGAACCCAGAAATACTCCAGAAATTGATTCGTAAACATCCCGTAAAAATGATTTTTTTAAATCCAGTTTTTCAAAATCCAACCGGTTCAATCCTTTCATCTTTTCGTAAAAAAGAAATCCTACGGCTTTGTCATGATAATCAAATTCCTCTTATTGAAGATGATGCATATAGCCTACTTTCATTTGATGAGAATACTGATTGTAGATCTATCAAAATGTATGACAAATACAAACAGGTTATATATCTTGGTTCTTTATCTAAATATATTGGTAAAGCAACCCGTGTTGGTTGGATTATAGCCCCCCGTCCCATTATCCATCAGCTTGCCAATGTTAGACGTCAAATCGAGGGTGGAATAAGTGTTTTACCACAATTACTTGCCCAGTATTATTTAACCCATCAAATGGATAATCATTTCAATTTTTTACAGAAAAAACTTTCGAAAAAAGCAAAGAATCTATGTCATTGGTTGGATCAAAATTACCAATCTCTGTTCCAATTTCAACCTCCAAAAGGTGGACTTTATCTCTATTCAAAATGTCCTCCAGACAAAAATAAGGAATTGTCCACCCTTTTACAGGAATGGTTAAAACAAAAAATAATTATTGCAAAGGGTGAAGAGTTTGGAGGGTCTCAAGGAGAGATACGATTTAATTTCTCTCATTTTTCTTCAAAAACAATCAAAAAATTAAAAAATTCATTGTGAAAAGGCAATATCAATTCTAACCTATTTATACAAATCAAGTAATTTTATAAGGAAATAAATATGTTATTCAGTCACATCTGCGTCGGCACCAACAATATAGAAAAAGCAAAGAAATTCTATGATGCTATTTTCAAGGTTATGAATCTTTCCGATTCAGGATTTGATAAAAAGGGGCGCCCTTTTTATGCGAAGGATGGTCAAAAACTGATTATTTGCAAGCCAATCAACGGACAGGCTGCAACTTATTCCAATGGTGGAACTATCGGATTTCAAATGAACTCTCCCGAACAGGTCAATCAATTCCATGCCGCAGGAATAGCCAATGGTGGTATGTCAATTGAGGACCCTCCAGGTTTACGCAAAGGAACAAATAAATATCTGGCTTATCTTCGTGATCCTGATGGAAACAAACTTTGCGCTTTTTATGAAGAATAGAATAGTTTCTTGAATGATTCAAAGTTTGTTACATATTATTTACAATCAATGTTCAATAATAATGAACATTGATCAAACATAAATCAATAATTTATTTATATTTTTAACAAACAGTTAATAGTACATTCCCATATCCCAATATATTTAAAATCAAGATATTTAAACTATATAATACATTGATCATTAATTTTTAATGGAAGCTAATCATCAATGTTCAATAACAATTTAACTTTAAAGGAATGTAAAAGATTAATAAGTCTGGTAACCAATTTAAATGTTAGAAACCGATCATTTGTAATCGCTATGATCCTTTGGTTTTTTTTGGGTTTCTTCGGGGTGCATCGTATCTATATAAACAAATTTTTTACCGGTATCCTGATGGCTTTCCTTATGGTTTTAGGATTAGTTACAAAAATAGTCCTGATAGGTTATGTTTTTTGCGGAATTGTCTGGCTGTGGTGGATATATGATTTATTTATGCTCTTAATACAAACAAGCAAACCCAAAACCTTTTATCGAGCCTAACTATATTGACAGCTTTCTGAATTTATCTGCCAAAATTGCACTGATTGCACGTCTCAAACCCAATATTCTGATTTGATGTGACCGATACAAATATAAATGTGCAATTTTTGCAACCCACCCTCTTATTGCAATATGATGACCAAAAACACCAAAAGATTGATAACGTCCAACGCTGACAAGTGAACCATAATCTTTATAATCAAAAAGGTTGACCGAAGCAGGATCTTGAATCAGTTTTAAAAAATTACGACTTAAATAGTAGGCCTGTTGCGTAGCCACCTGTGAGGTTGGTGGTAAAGAGTTATCTTGAACAGAAGAGCAATCTCCCATTGCAAATACATAGGGAAACCCAACGACTTGTAATCGTGGGGTCACAACAATCTGGGATCGTTTGGAATATTCGACACCATCAATTTCCTGCAATAAATTATCACCTTTTATTCCGGTTGTCCAAGCAACCTGATCTGCAGGAATTACAGCACCATTTTCAAGATATACGTGATCCTTGGTTACTTCCTTTACGCGCGCTGATAACAAAGTATTTATGCCAATTTTATTCATGGTCACTTTGACAGCATTACCAATTTCTTTCTCAAAAGTGGGTAAGATCTGATCCCCCGATTGCACAACTGTCAAATGCAAATAATCGGTAAAATCATACCCAACATACTGTGAAGACTGTTTAAGCTGATAGATAATTTCACCGCTTAACTCAACTCCAGTCGCTCCGGCCCCAACAATGACAACATGATGCTTTTCCTTCAAAATTGCAGCTTGTATTATAAAATTCCTTAAATCATTGTAAAAATCAAGGGCATGATCCAGATCATCAATTGGATAGGCATATTCTTTTACACCTTTAGTGTTAAAATCATTGGTTTTACTGCCCATTGAAATAACCAAATAATCAAATTCAATATTCCGTTCCGGAAGTATTTCTTTGTTGGTTTTGTCATATAATGCGTCTAAAGTGATTTTTCTCTGTTTCAAGTCAATTTTTGAAACATTTCCAGGATTAAAGATATAACCATCACGTTTGGCCTGTGTAAGAAAGTTAATCCCCTGTTCATTGGGTTTCGCACTTCCTGCAGCAAATGTATGCAGCATCGGTTTCCAAATATGATATTCGCTTTTATCAATTAACATTAATTCATATTGTTCAGATTTCAATAAAGAGGATAATCGGGTCACGAATTCCATTCCTGCAATTCCACCTCCTAATACAACAATACGTTTTTTCTGCATTTTTACTTGCCCCTTTACGTGATATTAATTGAATACTTATAAAGTTTATGATTTAAAAAAAACCGTACAATTGTTTAATTGATAAACTGAATTTTTATTTGAATTATTACTTTTCTTAAAACAACAACTTATTATTTGTTCTTTAAATTATGACGTTACAATTTTTAAATAATTAGGTCAATTGCAAATAAAACTATAATCATGACCTATTTCTATATTTATTTACGTGACAATAAAAATCATATCTCTGGATATTTTTCATTTTAAGAATGTTTTTTACACTTAAAGAAAACTTGTTTGAATATACAAACCTATTCTATAAAATAGATAATCTGAATTACAATTGATGTAGTTATATATTCATATCTTCATGCTACCTAAAAACTTTTCCAAACTTATACAAAAAAAAGCGATTGAATTGGGATTTGATCAATGTGGCATTTGTGAAGCATCTCTTCCACCAGAAAAAGCGGCTTTGCTTAAGGAGTTTGTTTCTCTCAAACGACATGGAACCATGCAGTGGTTGGAAGATCGTCTATATTATCGTTCCAGTCCCCACCATTTATGGCCAGAAGTGAAAACGGCAATTGTCTTGGGAGTAAATTATGGTCCCCGGGAAAATCCCCTGGAAAATCTTAAACATCCTGAATATGCAAATATATCTGTTTACGCCCGTAATCGGGACTATCATGATATAATCAAGGGATGGCTGAAACATTTAGCCCAATTTATATTAAAAGAGACAAAATATTATTCAAATAATGAACAGGTTAAGGTTTTTGTCGATACGGCACCCATCATGGAAAAACCTCTCGCGCAAAAGGCAGGTTTAGGTTGGCAGGGAAAACATACAAATCTGGTTTCCCGTCAATTTGGCAGTTGGCTTTTTTTAGGTGAGATATTGACCACCCTTCATATTCCCCCTCTACCTGCAAGCAAATCACATTGTGGTTCCTGTAAAAAATGCTTGGTTTCCTGTCCAACTCAAGCTTTTCCCGAGCCTTTTAAACTGGATGCAAAACGCTGTATTTCGTATCTCACTATAGAATATGCCGGCAGTATCCCCATCGAATTTCGTAAGGCTATGCATAATCGAATTTACGGTTGTGATGATTGTCTGGCTGTCTGTCCATGGAATAGTTTCGCCAGCCAAAGTCGTCACATCAAGTTACAGGCTCGAACCGAACTTGTTTCACCCCCACTTGCAAAATTTCTTCAATTCAATGAGGAAGATTTCAGAAGTTTTTTCACTGGATCTCCTGTAAAGCGTATTGGTCATTTACGATTTATCAGGAATATCCTGATTGCAGCAGGTAATTCAAATATAGAAAATCTTTTACCACTAATAATAAATTGGAAAAATCATGATAATGCTATTATCAAGGAAACAGCCCAATGGGCATTTGATCAATTTATAATATCCGTATAATTGCAAGCCAATCAAAAATCATGTCACGACATTATTTAAAAAAACGCAGTTTTCAAATTTCTGGCCATCGCACAAGCATCGCTCTGGAACAGGACTTTTGGAATATTTTAGATCAAATGGCGGTATCAAAAAATCTTACCCTGCTTCATTTGATTACTGAAATTGATGCAAAACGGTGTGCAAATCATCCGCTATCCTCTATGCTAAGATTAACAGCGTTACATTATATATTAAAAAATATATAATTATTTGATTTTTCCAACTTTTTTCAATAAAAATCATTGACTGTAATTAAATAAATAAATTATCCCTCATATTACAGATAATATATGCCACGAAAACTTTTAAAATAAATTTGCCTTTTAACAAAAGAATAATAGAATGAAGCGAGTTTAATTCTATTATATTAATTCAATGCCTGTTTTTGGAAAAATTTTTGGAACAATCGCCGGCTTCGCAACAAGTGGTCCTCTTGGAGCATTACTAGGTGCTGCCATTGGTCATGCTGCGGATAAAAACAAGCTGTTGAATCCACCTTTGGGAGGATGGGTTGAACAATGGAAACATAAGATCTCTCCCGATCTTGTGGGTGCCAGCACCTATATTGCTGTGCAAATGGCCTCAAATGCCGGTAAAAAAGAGCAAGTTATGGCATTATGTCTCATCATTTTATCTGCCAAGCTTGCCAAATGTGATGGTCCGGTCAACCGAAGTGAGGTTGATTATTTTAAACATCATCTTCATATTCCACCACAGCAAGAAAAGCAAATAGGTATGCTTTTTGATCGGGCCCGTTCAAGAGTTGATGATTATCCAAAATTTGCAAAAATTCTTAAACATAATTTCCAAGAGGAAAAAGGCAAACTTGAAAATGTTTTTATCCTTCTATATATGCTGGCCCGTTCTGATTTAAAAAAATCGGAACCTCTTCATCCGCTTGAAGAAAAATATTTGCGACATATCCAGCATATATTCGGTCTCTCAGAACGAGTATGGGATTATGCAGCCCAAGGAGGCAGTCCCCGTTCTGTTTCTGACGAACCTGATGCATACGTAATACTTGGGGTTGATCCTAAAACGGATACCGAAACTATCCGCAACCGTTGGCGTGAACTTGTTCGTATCTATCATCCTGACCTTATTGCAGCAAAAGGGGGAAATCCACAGGAAATTGAAAAGGCAAACCAAAAAATCGTAAAAATTAATGCTGCATGGGATTATATTAAACATAATCGTGGAATTTAATTTCAACAATTTTCTATATAATCGTTTGGATCAGATTTTTAATTTTGAGACATGAGCATAACATAAAAGATCTTTCGTTATTTGTTGTTTTATTACCACAATCAGATCTTTCATGTCTCAATTTTAATTAATACAAATTCTTTTTTCTGTTGTTTAATGATGAATCTGCTATGTTCTGAATTGTTATTGCCTAAATTGTTATGATTATTTATTTAATTCATTTAAATTGTATGATCAAAATTTAAAATTGTTATAACGAATTAAAAGTTAACAAAGGTTGCCATGAATTTCACCCTATTTTCTTTCTTTAATTTTCCAAAATCATCCGAACTGAAAAAAAAGAATTTTTTATTACCTTGCTTAACTTTTCTGGGCTGTCTTGGCATTTTTCTGAATGGATGCAGTAATCCGCCACCAAAAGATCCTGAAGCCTTGGCTGAATATAAACATAATAATGACAAATATGAGCCAACCAATCGTAAAATGTACAATTTTACAATGAAAATGGATAAATATACGTTGAAACCTGTAGCCAAAGCGTATGTATGGGCGGTGCCGAAAGTAGTTCGAAAATCACTCAGCAATATGATACGCACCATGGATGAACCCGTTGTCTTTTTCTCAGATGTCGGGGCAGGTAAATCAAGACGCGCTGGAGATGCTTTTGCCCGTTGGTGTATAAACATGGTGGCCGGAATTGGAGGATTAATAGATGTAGCCGAAATGGCTGGATATAAACATCATGACACCACCCCCGGTATGACTCTGGCCAGTTGGGGCGTAAAATCAGGTCCCTATCTATTCGTTCCCTTCATGGGACCAACCTCTCTACGTGAAGGTGGGGGATCCATCATTGCGGTTGGTCTGTCACCATGGAATTATGTTCCCAGAGGATATGGCTTGATAACTTTTAACTGGGCATATAATATTTTAGGTGTAATAAGTTCGAGGGCTGATTATCTTGATGCAATGAATCAATTGCAACAGGATTCTTTGGATCCTTACGCAACCATCCGAAGTGCCTATCAACAACAGCAAGATGCTGAAATCAAAGCACTTATCGAGGATCATAGAGCAACTGTCCCTGCATGGTATGTTAAATAATTTAGGAGCTATATTTTGAAAATTCATCCCTGTAAAATCTTTTTTCCTGCACTTGCGATTAGCGGTATTCTCCTTGCCGGGAACGTTGTTTCAAAACAAGCGATTTTCCCTCTTATAACCCAAGTTCATGCTTCAGAAGCCACCTATTCCGACAATCAGTTGAAAGAGTGGCTGCGATCCACCGGGAATGAAATGGTTGCCATTGTAAATGCAGATTATTCGAAGACTGAACAAAAAGAAAAATTTCTGCCTATTTTGAATAAATATGTTGATGTCGATGGTATCGCGAAATTCTGTCTGGGGCGTTTTTGGAGAGTCGCCACTTCAGACCAGCAACAAGAATATACCCAGCTTTTTCATCAGGTACTCGTTAATTCAATTACCAATCGGCTTGGAGAATATAAAGGGGTTTCATTTACCATTGGCGAAATTACGTCAACAGAGGGAAACAAAAAATCCATTCAGACTACCTTGAAACGTCCAAAACAGCCAGATGTCGTCATTCAGTGGATTATTGAAATTAAAAATGGCTCCCCAATGGTTGTTGATATTATTGGTGAAAATGCATCACTTGCCGTAACTCAAAGAGGAGATTACACATCTTTTATTGCACGTCATCAAAATGATGTATCCGCTTTGATTGCAGCCTTAAAACGCCAACTTCAAAACCACTCCTAAATTAAATTGACCATCATAAAATATTTTATGATGGCATAATAATTATCCTGCCAGTAATCATGATTAAAGAGCGTTTTTCAGATCATTTTATAAATGAACTTGAACAGCTGTTCACTTGGCGAAGGGATGTCAGGCATTTTAAACCAGATCCTATACCTGACGAAATAATGGATCAATTATTGTCTTTTGCATGTAAGGCACCTTCTGTTGGATTGAGTGAACCTTGGTATTTTATCAAAATTAACAGGCCCGAATTGCGACAGAAAATCCATAATGTTTTTAAAAAAAATAATTTAGAGGCAAGCCGTGATTACAGTTCCGATAACCAAAAGCTTTACAATTCTCTAAAACTATCCGGAATGGATGACGCTCCACATCATATTGCTGTTTTTTCCGAACGCAATCCCGATCAGGGTAAAGGCCTGGGACGCAAGACAATGCCGCAAACCACCGCTTACTCAACTGTTATGGCCATATATAGCTTCTGGTTAGCTGCCAGAGCCTATGGTATAGGCGTTGGATGGGTTTCCATCATAACACCGACGGATATACATCAAATTCTTGAAATACCGGAAACCCTTGAATTTATCGCTTACCTCTGTGTTGGATATCCACAAACGATCCGGGATAAACCAGAGCTTGAAGAAAAAGGTTGGGAAAAGCGTAATTCACAAAAAAATAAATGGATTATCAAATAGCAATTCAAGATTAAGAATTTCGTGGCATTTTTTACGGTTTAATTAAAAAAAACCTTTTTAACAGACACTTTTTATGCTTTGCTATAATTTATGAGTTCTTGTTAAATAAATATTGCCTTTCTATATTTACCTTAAAAAAGAAACCATCTTGATATAAAATATAACCCTAAATAACAAGGGAATTAAGTTTATGAGTCATTCTTCAAATGAAGCGTCATCCATAACAACTCAAGACAATAAATTTACCAATTACCCTATTGCCTTAAGTGTTATTTCAATCGTGTTTTTCATGTGGGGTTTCTTAACCTGTCTAAACAACATTTTGATTCCACATCTCAAAACCGTCTTTAACCTTAATTACACACAAGCGATGCTGGTGCAATTCACGTTTTTTGGAGCATATTTTTTAATGTCTGTTCCAGGAGGCAAAATTGTATCTAGGCTTGGCTATAAAAAAGGAATCATTACCGGATTGATTATTGCCGCCATTGGAACATTTTTATTCTGGCCGGCAGCAACAATTGCCAATTACTACTTTTTCCTTCTTGCCCTATTTATTTTGGCAACCGGCATTACCATCCTGCAAGTTTCAGCCAATCCTTATGTCACACTTTTAGGGCCACAAAAAACAAGTTCTAGCCGCCTTAACATGGCCCAGGCCTTGAATGCCCTTGGGACGACTGTTGCTCCTTATCTTGGCAGTATTCTAATCTTAACCGGTGCCGCTTATACAATACCCAACAGGATTGCATCCGATCCACAGACCATCCAGTTAATTTCAACTCTTGAAAATAATCCAACAAATGATATAGAGGCAATTTTTGCAAAGGCCTCCAATGAAAATGTTGCTTATGCTTTGAAAAACATACCTCCTTATGTATACGAAAAGCTTCCGGATTCCCTAATCCAACAAAAATTACAAAAATTTTCCCCCGAATTAATTGGAACAACACTAAACAATATACCAACTGAAAAAAAATTAAGCTTATTAAGTCATTTCACCGCTGAACAAATTGATCAAATTCCAACCGGATCCTTGGTTGAAGCTCTTGAAAGCTTTTCAACCCTGAAATTGCAACCAATTGATCAGGAAAATCTCACACAGCTCAAACAACATATTTCTGATTCAACCAATACTAAAATTGAACAGTATCGTAAAGAACAAGCTAAATCTGTTCAAACTCCTTATGCAGTGCTTGGAATTATCCTTGTTTTACTGGCTGGCTTTGTAGCAATCTTTAAATTACCTACCAACAAAGACGACAATCAAAACCAACAGATACAAAACTATAAACTTTCTGACGTGTTCAAACATCCTCATGCAGTTTTGGGCGCTATAGGAATCTTCTGTTATGTTGGTGCCGAAGTCGCATTGGGCAGTTTTATGATAAATTATCTGACCCTGCCAGAAATAGGCAGAATGTCTGAACAGCAAGCTGCACAATATGTTACTTTATTCTGGGGAGGCACCATGGTTGGCAGGATTGTTGGATCAGCCGTGATGGTCAAAAGTTCGCCAAGTAAAATGCTAAGTTGGTGTGCAATTATCAATCTCTGTCTTTTATTGACAACCATGTTTAGCACAGGGTACGTTGCGGTTTATTCCATTGTGGCGATTGGGTTGTTCAACTCTATAATGTTCCCAACCATATTCTCACTTGGTATTGCAGAAATGGGCCCTCTAACAGAACAGGCATCGAGTTTGTTAGTTATGGCTATTGTTGGTGGTGCAGTCGTACCGTTCATTCAGGGAATGCTAAGCGATTCCATTGGAATTCAGCATGCTTTCTTTCTAACCCTGATTTGTTACGCATTTATTCTATATTACGGTGCCAAAGGCTCCAAACCAAAAAAGGTAACAGCATAATTTATTCATAAGTATAATTCTTTAAAAAATCTGGAATCTGGAATACGGATGTGCCTTTAACTGAAAAAAATTTTTTTTGTCCGTATTCTGGATTTTTCATGTCTGCATAAAAATTACAATATACATTATATCTTTTTAAATTTTGGTCGGACTATACAATCATTCTCTCTACGATAATACACTGACATAGGTTAGCATCTTGTATCCATGACGCATGAATTGCTCCTCAACATTCATGCCAATACTTCCAAGAATACGACGAGAGGCTATATTTCTTTCTTTGGTAACCGCCACTATCCGTTTATACCCACGCTCATGGGCGGCCGATAGTACAGCAAATGCTGCCTCACGGGCATATCCTTTCCCTTGCGCCCATCCCCATAGTGCAAATCTCAATGCATGCCCACGGTTATCATTGCGCAAGTGTATCCCTGTTATTCCCAAAAATTGACCTGTTCTATTTTGAATATGCTTGCGGACAGTATATATGCCAATCCTATGTGATCCCCAATAAAGAATATCTTCAGCCATTTCCTTTTGCACTTGCCATGAAGATCGAACACCACCCAACATACTACTAAAGGTCAATACATCCGTTTTTAAAGCCAAAATATCCGGCATATCCTGCCAATTTACCGGCGATAAAATCAAACGTGAAGTTCTTAAATCCAACCAGTTCACAGATATCAAAACTTACATAAAAAGCCCATCATGATAAAAATCATATGGGCTTTTTCAATTTAAATCAATAATAACCGAAATTATCGTGAAATTGGACGATATTTGATACGACTAGGTTCTGTTGCATCAGGGCCCAGACGCCGTCGCTTATCCTCTTCATACGCTTCAAAATTGCCTTCAAACCATTCGACATGGCTATCCCCTTCAAATGCAAGGATATGAGTTGCAAGACGATCCAGAAACCATCGGTCATGGCTGATGACTACAGCGCAACCGGGAAATTCCTCCAAAGCCTCTTCAAGAACACGCAAAGTGTCGAGATCAAGATCATTGGTTGGTTCATCCAGCAGGATTACATTGCTTTCCTGTTTTAACATTTTGGCAAGATGAACGCGGTTTCGTTCACCACCGGATAGAACACCAACCTTTTTCTGCTGATCCGAGCCCTTGAAATTAAATGTTCCAACATAGGCTCTCGAAGGAATTGCCCGCTTACCCAGATAAAGGACATCCGTCCCACCGGAAATTTCTTCCCATACGGTTTTATTAGGATCCAATTCATGACGGGATTGGTCAACATATCCCAACTTTACCGTATCACCAATACGTATCTCACCTTCATCAGGTTTATCAGCACCTATAATCATTTTGAACAAGGTTGATTTACCCGCACCATTTGGACCGATTACTCCTACAATCCCTCCAGGAGGCAATTTGAAGTTTAATTTATCAATTAGTAAACGGTCACCAAATCCTTTGCTGAGATTATCCGCTTCAATAACAACATTACCTAAACGGGGGCCAGGAGAAATATAAATATCCGCAACACCTGTTGCCTTTTCCTGGCTTTGAGAAAGCATTTCCTCATATTTTGCAATACGGGCCTGGCTTTTCGCCTGACGTGCCTTTGGTGAGGAATTGATCCATTGCTGTTCTGCCGCCAAAGCCCGTTGACGTGCACTTTCCTCTTTTTCTTCCTGAGCCAGACGTTTGCGCTTTTGTTCAAGCCATGAAGAATAATTACCCTCGAATGGATAACCACGGCCACGCTCAATTTCCAAAATCCAGTTCGTAACATTATCCAGGAAGTATCGATCATGGGTAATCAGAATAACGGTACCAGCATATTCCCGTAATGTCTGTTCTAACCATGCCACACTTTCCGCATCAAGATGATTTGTCGGCTCATCCAATAAAAGTATATCTGGTTTTTCCAGCAACAGGCGACACAGGGCGACACGACGTCGCTCACCTCCTGATAATTTATCGACTCTTGCATCAGCTGGTGGACAACGTAACGCATCAAGGGCAATTTCAATTTGACGATCAAGTTCCCAACCATTACCGGCATCAATTTTTTCTTGCAGATCAGCCTGTTCTGCCAACAAGGCATTCATGGTGTCATCATCCAACGGCTCGGCAAATTTCATTGAAATTTCGTTAAACCGATCAACAGCCTTTTTTAAAGGGCCAAAACCTTCGGCAACATTTTCACCAACCGTTTTAGTTTCATCCAGCTGCGGTTCTTGTTCTAAATATCCAACCCTGATTCCATCAGCTGCCCAGGCTTCCCCGCCAAATTCCTTATCCTTACCTGCCATAATGCGTAATAGAGTTGATTTACCCGCACCATTGACCCCAAGAACACCAATCTTTACCCCAGGCAGAAAAGACAAAGTTATGCCTTTAAACACTTCACGACCACCGGGATAAGCCTTTGTCAAATCTTTCATCACGTATACATATTGAGGCCCAGCCATCGTTAAGAAGCTCCTTATATCATCTATCTAGTATTAAATATTTAGGGGGAAGAACCTGAGACAATCACCGTTATCTTTTATTGCCCTCAGGCTGGATAAAAAGCGTCTGCGCCTGGCAGGACTCGAACCTGCAACCAGGCCGTTATGAGCGGTCGGCTCTAACCAATTGAGCTACAGGCGCGTTGACGCAGCTCATATTTGCCGCAAAACAATCATTTTTGCAAGCGTTTTCTTTACGTTTATCCGAAAAAACTTTGATTATTACCCATTCCATTCAATTTCATTTATCCATAATCCTAATATCATCAAAAGTTTTGGGATATATTTTTATAATTTTTCCAAAATGTTAGGATCAAGTCCAGATATGACTATCAGGTCATCCCTGTTTAGCAATTTAACCCGTTTCAATATTGATAAATCAACGGCAATTCGCTAGTATTTCTGTTTTAAATAATAATGGAACATGATTATGGATCTTTCTAAGATTGCACCGGGCAAAGACGTGCCTAATGATATTAATGTTGTTATTGAAATTCCCAAGGGTTCAAAAGTAAAGTATGAAGTTGACAAAGAAAGCGGTGCTGTTTTTGTTGACCGTATTGTCTTTACCCCCATGGCTTATCCTGCTGCTTATGGATTTATTCCCAACACCCTTGCAGCTGATGGTGACCCTATTGACATGCTGGTTTTGATTCCGGAAGCGGTGGTTCCAGGTTGTGTTATTCGTGCCCGTCCAATCGGTGTTTTAAAAATGGAGGATGAATCAGGCATGGATGAAAAAGTGATCTGTGTTCCACACGATAAAATCCATCCTCTATACTCGAAAATTCATGAAGTTTTAGAGCTTCCAGAAATTACCCGCCAAGAAATCGAACATTTCTTTACCCATTATAAAGATTTGGAAAAGGGTAAATGGGTTAAAATCCAAGGCTGGGACAATAAGGCAAAAGCTTGTGAATTAATTGAAACCGCAATTAAAAAATATAAAAAATAAATATATAGCTTATCAGATAAACTAGGAGCTTAAAATTTCTCCTAGTTTATTATAAAAATCATCAAAGATTAATAATGATTTTTATAATTCATCCTATTTCTTTAAATAAACGTTGAACGTTTAAATATGCTGGTAGATCTAATTTTTACCAATCTGATTGATGACCCAAAAGATGAAAAATATCTTTACGAATTTTAATCAGTTCTTCCGTGTCTCTATGCCTTGGATAATCCATATTGAGTCGAAATTCACCTATGATATGCGCTGGACGATGTCGCATGACAATGATGCGCGTTGCCAGTAACAATGCCTCCTCAATATCATGGGTTACCATAATTGCCGTGAATTTTCTTTGTTGCCATAAATGAACCAACTCTTTTTGCATTGTAATGCGAGTCAGGCTGTCCAATTTTCCCAGTGGTTCATCCAAAATAAGAATGCCTGGATCATTAACCAGGGCTCTGGCCAACGCCACCCTTTGTGCCATGCCACCAGATAATTGTCGAGGGTAGGCATTTTTAAAACTATTCAACCCGATCAGTTCAAGCATCAGTTGAACTGCATGATTGTTCTTTTCCTTACGGATTTTGAAACCCAAATTGACATTATCCCAGACTGTCAACCATGGATATAGGGTCGGATCCTGAAAAACAACCACTCTTGATGGATCTGCCTTAGAAATTTCCTGTCCATTTGCCTGAATCAATCCATTCAAAGGTTGCTCAAGCCCCGCTATCATTCGTAACAATGTTGATTTACCACATCCTGATGGGCCCAGTATGACAACAAATTCCTGTGGTTCAATTGTCAGATTAATATCATCCAATACCGGTAAATCATCATTATCCAGGCTATAACCATGACTTAAATGTGTGATGTCAATCCTTTGTTTTTCCGCCATACATCCCTACCATTTAATACTTTCTTTTTGCCAACGCAATAAACGATTCCTAATTTTAAAAAGTAGGGTCATGAAGCTTGTGCACATTACCGCCATGATGATTAAAGCCGCATACATATTTGGATAGGCAGCCCATCCCTGCGCCCATTGCATATAGAACCCGAGACCTGCTTTTACCCCCAGCATTTCCGCTACGACAAGCATATAGAAACAGGAACCCAAAGCCATGAACATCCCTACAAAAACAAAAGGTAAAGCTGCAGGAATGGCAACATGACGAATCAAGAAGGATGAGCTTGCCCCCATCGTTCGGGCAACATCATAATATCCCGGATTGACCCCTGCGATTCCTGACCATGTCAATACTGCAACAGGAAAAGCGGCGGCAAATGCCATTAACAGTTCACCCGCCAACCAACTGGATGGTATAACGGCAAAAAGTAAAGGTAAAAAAGCTACAGGTGGCAAAGGTCCAAAAAACCTCAATACAGGATGGGCCCAATAGCCAAAACGTAAAGACCATCCCATTCCTATTCCGATTAAAAAGCCAATAAGACAACCAAAAATATATCCTCCCAACAGCAACGTTAGGGAATGTAACAGGGAATCCAGTAAGCGATACCAATCTGTTATGAATACATCCAATAATTCCTGTGGTGCACCAAAAAAAGGACGCGGCAGTAGCAACCACTTTGCCTGTACAATTTCCCATCCTCCTGTAATAAGAGCCAGAGCCAGCAACCATGGTCCATAATATCTAACTTTATTAAATGGAAGCGTTACTACACAAAAAACTGCTATAATGATACATAGACAGGTAAATTCAGTTGTTCTGGGAAAATCATCAGCATTTTTGATAAAATAGGTAAGAAAAGCAGTCCCAAACCACATTATAAAAGCTGCCAATTGCGGCCAATATGCCATTTTTACTTTTTGAATCATAAAGCAAAAATGTCCTCGGTAACTTTATCGGCATACGCATTTATATCGAGAGAAAGAGGAAAAACACCTATTTGTTTTAATTGCTGTGCATAAAAAGATACATTTTGCCGGAGATTGCTGCCAATAACCTGTTGATGGGTTCCTTCTGATTCAAGAATTTCAGTTAACTGCCCAACAGTTGCCTTGGGCGCATAGGGTTTAAAAATTTCAGCCGCCTCTTCCTTATTATGATGCACCCATTGACCTGCTTCCAGAATTGCCTGAGTAAGTGCCTTGCCTACCAATGGATCTTTTCTTATCAATGACCCTCTTAAACCGACAACACAGCAGGCGATTTTTGCCCATTCACCTGACATATTGGAATCTATAGTGACAAGATGATGTTCCTGCTTAAGTAAATAAGCCAAGGGATCATCCAGTCCTGCAGCCTGGACCGCCTGACGTTTTATAGCCAAAGGTAGAATGTCAGATGGAAACTGACGCCAATTTACGTCTTTTTCAGGATCTATCCCGATTTCCCTGAAACGCATGCTGAAAAAATTTTTTGCAGGTCCACCAATATCTCCAACACCGATTGTCTTACCTTTCAGATCTGCTAGATTCTTTATGGAACTTGTACCAGAAGCCAATAAATGCAAACAGCCAGAATGTAACCCCGCAACAAGTTTAACATCAAATCCCTGCTGTAAAGGTTTCAACCAACGCAGGGCCATACCTGACGCACCATCAGCCTTACCTGTCGACATTGTTTCCAGCATTTGGTCGACAGATCCTGCAAAATCAATAAAATTTACATCCAGATTATATTTACTAAAAAAACCCTTGGCTTGTGCAACTGGAAAGGCAACCGTACATATTGAATCCGCACTCCAAGCAAGTGTTATTTTTCTTGCAGCCCCCTGAAATTTTTGCATTGTTCCCAAATTAGGAAAATGACTATCCCCAGTTTGAGATTGCTCTTCAGCGAATGCCTGATTTCCATAACGACCGGCGATAAAAGCGGCACCAGAAGCCATTAGAAAAGAACGCGTAAATTTACGACGGCTGATGCGATCAAAATCCATAAGGTTTTTCCTTATTATAAATCAGAGAATTTGGCAAAAAACGTATATATCAGTATTTTTCAATAAAATACAATTTTAATATAACTTAATTTAAAAAAAATTGTAATATACAATAGTTTAACGTATTTAAATTCCCTTTTACGGATATGATCTACAGCTCCTCTCCAATCATGGCAGGGGATTTACCTAGACTTAGATCTGGCGTTCGATGATTTATAAGATCATCGATTAATGTATTATAATTATTTAAATAAATATCCATTGAAAGAGATCGTTCAGCCTCTTCCCGAGAAAAATGTCTGATTTTACTTGAAAGATCATTATTTTCAAGAACCTCCAAAACATTATCAGCAAGTTTTTCTTTATCAAAAAAAGGTGTCAGAATTCCAGTTTTCTGATGAACAATAAATTCTTTGACTGGGTCAGTATCACTGGCAATAATCGGACAACCCATCGCCATCGCTTCTCGTAAAGACCACGATAAAACAAAAGGATAGGTCATATACACATGCGCATCTGACCGTTTTAAAAGTTTGCAAAAAACGGGATAAGACAAAAGCCCGGCAAAATAAATTCTAGTGGGATCCAGTTGATTACCCAACTGTTGAAGAAAATAGTGTTTCCAGGTCAATTTACCGGGAAGCGCAGCACCATAACTGACTTGATCCCCACCAACTATAACGATTTTTGCGTCTGGACGTTCTTTCAAAATTTTGGGTAAGGAGCGCATAAGAATATGAAACCCTCGATAGGGTTCCAATCCACGGGCAACATAAGTGACCAATTTATCTTTGGGGTGGATGATGAAATCCTCAAATTTCATTGTATGATTATATATATCTGCATCAGGACTGCAAATCTTTAAATCAACCCCTTCTCTCAACACTGTAATTTGTCCACGCGCCCATTCAGGATAGGTTTTCCACTGAAACAACGTAGGGGTCTGTCCCCAACCTGGATTATTCGCAGAGATTAAATTAATGGTATTCTTGATTCTGACCCGTGACGGAAGCAGTTCATCAGATAAAAATTCCGGATCAAATTTAACATCCAATCCATCTGAATGATAATAGAACTCACAATATTTCAATATTGGAACATCAGGATAAATATCCTGAACATTCAACATCTCCCCCCATCCCTGATGACCAATAATGATATCAGGGACAAAACCTAGCTGTTTTAATTTTTTAAGAGTTTGGTAAACTTCCTCTCCTCTTTTAACGGCCTGATGTAATTCGTTCAAGGAAGAGTGCAATTCATTTACGGGATCAATTTTACCGTAAAAGACATTCCGAATTCCCCCAATTGTTCGCCTCGTCACTTGACTGACAAAAACAATTTCATTATCAGGCTTTCCCGCAAGATATTTTATTATATGTAAATACTGACCGGGGAAATTTTGATGTATGAATAAATATTTCACAATTTTAACGAGCTAATTCAATAATTATTAATTAAACATAATTAATTTTGGTAATCAATATTGGTTAAAATCAGCTTTCAGTTTTTTTCTGATTAGATGAAGATTTATGTTTAGCATTTTTAACCTTGATATTAGTTCTTGGTTTTATACTCTTCACATTGCTGGAACTAACATGAGTTCCAGGGACTTCCTTGCTATTTTTTCCCTTGTCATGATCAATCAAATCCAGGCTAAATGCCTCTAGAGGCGCAATGGTTTCCGATGAAAGAATGGTATCATCATCGACAGGACCTAATTTAGTTCCATCTATAAAGGTTGCTTTCACGGATAAGGTATATTTTTTCGCGGCATCACCATTCAATCTAACACGCAAACCGCACAAGGGAAGTGACATTCCTCTACTTCCACAAAATTCATTACCCTTATACCAGGGAGAAAACCACCCTTTTCCCAATACAGCCTGATATTCAATATCTTCTGGCTGTATACGATCATCTAATGACAAACCGAATCCTTCAATCCATGTTTTACTGTCTGGAATACCAATCCAATCTCCAAGTTCGACACTAACGTCACCAAGACGTTGAACATGGGCGACAACACGCATTTTGCCTTCTTTTTCAATTTCATTCTGTTGTTGAGCTACCGCACGCTTTGACTGTCTGGCTATTTTTTCATTGATACCCGAATTTTGATTGCCCAATCCATTTGTCAAATTATTTGAATTATCATTTTCAGAAGCATCATTAAGTCGAATAACCTGTAATTGAGGTGCGGGATAATTATTTGATGGATTCCGATAAACTGTTACAAGAACCAAACCCGCATCTCCCGAAATACGTACTAGAACAGCATTTTTTTCAGCGCCTAGCCACCCATCATTTTCAAAAGTCTTGATCTCAACTGTAGCGTTCTGTTTGAAGGGAGGAACAGAAATACGCAGTCCAGGCAAACCAAATTCATCAGCTGGAATTTGATTGGCAACATGATAAATACAATATAATCCAGTGTCCAAACTCATTAAATGACCATTTACATTTAAATCAATAATTCGTTGTTGATACTGATTATTATTTGATTGATCATCAGACTTTGACATTAATATATTTCCTTTTTAAAAGATGGCTAAGTATAGCAAAGTTAAAATAACTAAATAATATTTTATTAAAACTAATAAAAAATTAATAATTTCTCAAAACAAATTTTAATTTTTATTTAATGACCAACATATTTACATTCTTTTAATAAAAAATCATTCTGTTTGGCAATAGATAAATTTAACGAAATGACATTTCCTCGTCCAGTTCGCTTAATTCTTTCAGCAATAGCACCAATATCGTAACTTATTGTCCTCAATCCAGCCCGCCAAGCAATGCTTAGTGAATAACACCAGGTTTCCGGACAAATTGACGGGAAAAATGCAAGATCAGCCTCTTGTTCCCGCACCATGGAAACTGCCTCTTCCTCCTTATATTCTCCTGTTACAAATATGCGACCGGAACGCATTAGCAAATCATCATCCACGGAACGACCAACCAATACAAACTCAATCGGCAAATCACGCTTATCAGCATCTTGAAGTAAGGCAAGAATGACATCAAACCCTTTTTCCACTCCAATCGCACCTATTAAGCAAATACGGAAACGGTTTGAACTATTATCTCTAACTTTGATCTTTCCATTCAACTGGCAGGGCTTTTGAGAAAAGAATGTTAATTGTTTCATAGTGAGATCAGGACGATCGTCTTCGAGAAATTTTAACGCCAACTGTCCCAATTCTGGAAAATGTTTTGAAACACGTTTAAATGCATCATTAGAAGGCACATAAACAGCCCTTGCCTGTTTTAATTCCTTCCATGAATCATGCCACCATTTTTCCATATCAATGAAATTAGGGCTTTCTTCTTCCTTCCACAAACTATTTACACAATTTTGACAAATCTGCAAATCATTCGGATCTCCACAATAATGCATGGTTTCATTTAACAAAACGGTTCTCGGACAAAAAATCAGATAGTCATGAATATATACATCATAAGGTTTATTTATTTTAAGTAATAAATCTGTCATCAATTTATGATGTTTTTTCAAATGATGTATTTCACACGAATCTACAGAAAGAAATTGTAGAAAATTTAGGCATTTTTCTAATTCATGAGGAAAATAAAAAATTAGATTGGGAAAAATCAGGTTTATTTCTTTTTCCAAATTTCTTTTTGATTTGAATTGAATTTCAATCTGACAGCCATCCTCCAAAATTGTCGGTCTGATCAATACTGGAATAAAACCTTGGGAACGTAAAATATCTGTTCTTTCTTGAACCGCCCTTTCCACTCCTCCACCAAATTGATGCGTGACCAGTAAAACAAATTGATACTTCTCATGACGTTTCTTTTGAGCATCAAACAGGATTTGAATTCTATATAGATCAATATTTCGACGGAATGGCAATAACGGATCATCACGTATGAAATCCTGTACCATTTCATCATATCCTGGATAAAGCCGATTGAGAATTTCCGTATTTCTTTTCCCTAATAGTTTTTTTGCATACGCAAATGAAACACCCCCTTTATGTCCTATAAAACAATCAGCTGCCAAAACATGTTTCCAACCCAAATGCCGTGCACGCATGCAAAAATCATTTTCCTCACCATATCCCTGGGCAAATAAATCCTCACGAAACAATCCTGTTTGCGCCAGACAGTCATGTCGGATAAACATGCAAAAACCATGTGCCGTAGGTATCTCTATTAATTGATGCCCGTTTATTTTTTTAAATATTTTTGAAAAATGAAAAATTGTTTGATTATCAGGCATCAAATTCTTCTTATCGTGATAAGGATAAGAATAAATACCCGCATCATTTGAAAAAGGAGTTACCGTTCCAATATTTTCTTCCTGATAAGCGGCCCGACAAAGCGTTTCGGTCCATTTCCCTCCTACAAAGGTATCACTATTTAACAAGATAATATCGTATCCAGGCCAAGCCTTCATACCACTGTTAACAGCAGTGGGAAAACCCTTATTTACCTTATGATTAATGCAAAAAACTTGCTGGTCATCTATGAATTTCTTTAATGAAACAACCAGTTCCTTATCAGGAGAAGCATCATTAACCAATTGAATCTTTACATTTTCCGGTACACTATTCAATACGCTCTGAAGTGCATCCAATGTTATCTGTTTTCCCTTATAAACAGGTATGACAATAACTATGCCCTCTGATGATTTTTTATCTATTACTGGGTCATATCCTTTATAAACTGCTTGAACAGGAAAAAAATGAGCTACATTTGAAATTTTAATATTTTTCTTATGATATGCAGGGGTTTGCATATGGATTAAAAAAGTTTTTGCCCTGAATTCCAAGCTTGGATCCAAAGGACTACCAATTAAATGACGCAAAAACTCATCTTGAACAGAATACATTCCGGCAGAAAAATCATGGATGGGAATTCTAAAAGATTTTGCCTGTAATAAAGGTGTTTCAAGAGTAACAACCTCAATATCATCCTTGGGTTGAAATTGATGATAAATCTTTCCCTTATAATCTTTTATAGTGATCAAAGGTATTCGACTGGGCTCGGCTGGACACCAAACCCACCCGATTAATGTTTCATTCTTAACTTCTACAAACCCAATTGTTAGATTAATTGACTCCAAATCAACAGGACTGCCTACAAAAGGAACACCATCTTGTTCAATACGTAATTTTTTATATTTTTTCTGCCAGCCTGAAGGCAGGATAATTTTTGGCTGATTTGTTTTAATAAATAATTGATTATCCAAATAAATACTGACTGGATAATCATTAAATGAATCTATCCATATTTCATTTAATGAGCCCTTGATACAACAACAGCCGACAATATTTGAAACCTGTTTCAAGAGATTAATAGTCAATAACCATGTTTCCGGGGATGGACTGTAATGAGAAAGAAAATAATTCAAAATTTCAATTAATTGTTTTGAGGATTTGCGAGAAGAATAAATAACTGCTTGTGCTATCCAGCCTTCATAGAAATCATATTGCTTCAATAAAGGCTGCAATAAATCATGGGCACCCTCTAAATTACCAGTTTTTAGATTTAAAACTGCCAAATCAAAGATAATGTTCGGATTGCCTCGTGTTAAATGATGCGCTCTACACATCCATTGAAGTGCAATCTCAATTTGTCCATTTTGCTTAGCTTCTTGGGCTTTTGAATATGCAATCTGTGCATTCTTTCTTAGTTTTTCGAGCCCTTCTGCTTTTTTTCTAGCGTAAACCACTAATTGTGCTTTATTTTTTCCTGACACAACGCCTCACAATTAAGCAATTAAATATAAATTAGCTATGTGTCTTGAAATATAAACAAACCAGGAGCCACTTCCACTTGTTTATTTTTAACAGGTTTCAAATCTTGCTGATTTATTTCCTCATCTAGTGCATTCAATACCAACCCTGCTTCTTTTTCCCCATTATCTTTTGCTTTTTCAAACCAATAACGCGCTTTAGCTATATCTTTATTTCCCGCTAAACCGTCATATAAATAACGTCCCAACATCAGCTGAGCTTTTGAATGACCCAATTCAGCAGCTTTTTCAAACCATTTTTGAGCTTCCTGCCTATTTTCTCTTAAATGATTTCCACCCCCATAAATTGCACCCAATGAAAACATGCCCGATGCATCACCTTTTTCAGCAGCCTTTTTAAAAAATTCTAAAGCTTCCTGAATATGAATTTTTCCATCTTCCGTTTTCCCTTCCGACAAAAGGGAAGCCCATAATAATTGCGCTTTGACTATCCCATGCTCCGCTGAAGACTTGATCCATTTACAAGCTTCTTTAAGATTTTTTTCCCCAGCAATTCCCTGCAACAACATGCGCCCATACCAATATTGAGCTTCTGCATCTTCATCACAACAGATTTGCAACCACTTTTTTGCTTCTTTTTCTTTGTTTAAATCAACTTCAGAATTTTTATTGTTTGTCAATGCCATCGCTAATTTTAACATAATTTTCTTGTTGCCTTTTTCCGCTTGGGGACGCAAATAATTATCGACGACTTCTTCTACAGAAATATATTGAGAATTTGTAAGAGCGATTTCGGCAAGAATATCTAACGCTGGCAAATATCCTCTATCCGCAGCAAATTTATAAAGATCAATTGCCTTATCTACAGCCTTAACAACTCCTAAACCATTAAAATATAAATATCCCAAGGCAAAAGCGGCACCAACATGCTGTTTTTCTAAAAACGCAAACTGATACCATTTTATAGCCTCAGTATAATTAGGTGGTATATCCTTATTACCTGATGCCAACATATCGGCCAATACCGAAGCAGCCTCTACATCCCCACCTACGGCAGCACGTCTTAACCAAGTTTCAGCTTCAATGAAATTCCGCTCAACTCCATTTCCTTTTCGTAAGGCAATGCCATATAATGCTTGAGCCTGTCGAATACCCAATTCCGCAGCCTGTTTATACAACTGAACAGCATATTCATGATTAATTTCAACCCCTTTTCCAGTTTCATACATAATAGCCAAGGTATAAATCGCCGTACCAAGTCCATTTTCAGCTGCAACTTGCAATAATGCAGCCGCTTTGGAAAAATCATCCTGGGTTTTGCTAATTTTTAATAAAAATAATCCTTTCCCCATATAACCTTGCGGTGAACCTTGGGAAATTGACTTATCATACCATTTTATTATTTCATCAAATTGATTTTGTTCAGATGTGATTTCTGATAAGAGGTAAGCATAGAGGGCCTGACCATCAGCAGACCCATTTTCAGCTACTTTTTGAGCCCAATAACGAGCTTTTTCATAATCGGTTTTCAAGTCATCGGAAACTTTAGCCTGTTTTAGGGTAAATATATCATGTCCCGTTACTGCATTAAGTTCGGGAAGTCCACGCATATATAATAATGCAAGCATATATTCAGCGTCATTATAGCCAGCTGATGCTGCACTTTCAAACCATAAAGACGCTTCTTGCAGGCTAAAAGCAACTCCATGTCCATTTAAATAACATAAAGCCAGGTAATATTGAGCTTCAGGGGATTTTAAAGATGCGCCCTGTGAAAAACAATTATATGCTGAAACATATTCTTTTCTTTCATAATGTTTTTTCCCTTTATTCAAAAGTTTTTGAATTTTCTTTTTTCTGATTTTATTCAAGGGATTAAAAAAAACACGCATCATAAATTTCCCAATTCAATTTCACCTTATGTTTTACATTACTGTGGATCACGCATTCCTTCTGTTAACTTAGGTACAATACCATTCATTAAATACTGAGCCGCTGTTCTTTTACCAACATGAACATCAGCTGTAACAGTAAGTCCAGGGGTTGGATGAAAAAAATTCGGTATACTGTGCAAAGTGTATTTATTGATTTTCAATCTTACACGATAAAAAGGTTTTTCTCGAAATTGTAAAGGTGCTGCACCCCGACGATTACTCATATCCTGACCTGTATCACCAGGCTGAAAGACATCGGCACTAACATTTGTTACAACTGCTTCCGCTCCACCATATTGTGTATAGGGAAAAGTATCAAATTTTATAATCGCTTTATCACCCAACTTCATATATCCAACATCCGCATCTTGTACAGCAGCTTCAACCTCCAAACCTGTACCAACAGGTACTAGAGTCATAAACGGCATTCCAGAATTTAGTATAGAACCAACAGAACCTTTTGAAATTGATAGTACGATTGCATCCTGTTCGGCCCTCATCAAAACTTTTTTACGACGAAGTTTTGCCTTTTCATACTCTCCCTTATCTTTTGCCAATTGTCTTTGAATTAAAGTTAGATTTTTATAAACTTCACCCTTCCAACTTTCAATGTAGGCCTGTTTATCAGCTAATAAAGATGCTATTTTCTTTTGCGTGGCATTCGCTGATTGTTGTGCTGTTATTAATTTATCCTCAACATCCATTAAAGTATCTTGCGAACCCAAAGTTGATAAGCGACTTCCCACTTGTTGTTCCTGCAATTTTTTCCGCATCAAATGAATATCAGATGCAACTTGCAATCTCCCTTTCAATACAGCAGTAGTTGCGAGAAAGTTTTTAAGTTGAAACGATTGTTCGTTGATTTTCTGGTTGAAACCATCAACTTTCGCATCATACTCAAGTTTTCTTTTTATAAAACTATTCCCCTGTTCTACCGAATAAGGATTAGATGGGTCCACTGTATAGTTTTTATTAGCAGCTTCGGCCTGCAAACGGTCAAATTCAGCCTGTCCACTTTCAACTTGTAAACGTTGATTATCAATATCAGCCTGTTGAATTGTCGGATCCAAATGAGCCAAAACCTGTCCTTTCGTTACAAAATCCCCCTCTTTAACATCAATTGATTTAATAATACTCTCTTCCATTGGTTGGATTAACAAAGGTGGATCCACTGAAACCAGTCGACCTTGAGCTGAAACCACTTTGTCAAGTGGAAACACACATAACGCGATAATGGAAAAAAGCGCCAAAGCTCCAATAACCCAAGTAATATACTGGGCAGAAGCCGTTGGCGGCATATTGATAATAGCTGCAGTAGGTGAAGTAAACTCTAGTAAAGCTATCGGCATATCAGCTTGAGATTCTGTCTCGTTATCTGCTGCAGGCAAATATCCTTCTGGTATGCTTGTCTGTTCATCAGTCGATGAAACATCTTTTTTTTCTGAAGTTTTTTTTATTTTTTTTTCAGTAGTATCTGTCAATTCATTAGAAATATTAGACTTTTCATTGTTATTTTCAGAATTCACATTTCCTGGCAACTGATTTTTATGATTATCATCCACCATTTTATGTTCCTTCCGTAATTACAGGTTTCTGGGCTTCATTCTTTTTTGAATGCTTTCTCTCATCAACATGTCGATTTTGCTGCAACCATAAAGTACGATAAATTTCGCAGGTTTCTAATAATTGTTCATGTGTTCCAATTGCCTGCATTTCACCCTGATCCATAACCAGTATTTGATCACAATTAACTAATGATGATAATCGATGTGAAACAATAACCATCGTTCTTCCCTTGGCAATTCGCTCCAAATTGGCATTAACCAACGCTTCACTTTCAGGATCAAGAGCGGATGTTGCCTCATCTAGAATCATTAGTTTTGGGTCTAGAATAACAGCTCTTGCAATTGCAAGACGTTGCCTTTGTCCTCCTGAAATATTCGTTGAACCCTCTTCGATAAAAGTGTCATATCCTGCGGGCATACGTTCGATAAATTCTTCAGCGCCAGCCATTCGTGCTGCCCAGATAACCTTTTCCATCGTCAATCCGGGACGTCCAGCGGTAATATTATCCCTAATTGTTCCACGAAACAAAAAGTTGTCCTGTAAAACAACACCAAAAGAGCGTCTTAAATGGGTAAGATTGATTTCACGCAAATCTACACCATCCAGCCTTAGAAAACCTTCATAATTTCGGCTAACGCCTTGTAAAAGACGCGTTATAGTGGATTTACCGGATCCACTTCGTCCTACCAAACCCAACATCGTACCTGCTGGAATTGAAAAATTTAAATCCTTTAACGCCCGACTACTTCCCCCAGGATATGTAAAATTAATATTTTCAAAGGATAGCGCACCAATAATCTTTGGTCTTAATCCTGTAGTCAACGCTTTTGTTTCCGTTGGATTATTTAATATTTCCCCCGCTTGAAATAATGAGGTTTCTACTTCTGTTATTACGGTCATTAATTTAGCCAACCCAACGAGAGGAGCCGCGACACGACCTCCCAGCATCATAAAAGCAACAATTGCACCAGCATCAACTCCCGCTGTTGGATTGGTTATACAAATAAAGGCACCAATAAGAATAATCCCTCGATTGATAAAAAAATCCAACGGCATAACCAATGTTTCAGGCCAATTTTGCATACGCGTTGTTGATAACCGCCATTTACAAACCTCAGCAACGATATTATCCCATTCACGACGACGTGAAGGTTCCAAAGCTAAAGTTTTAACAGTTCGTATACCCGCAACGGTTTCATACATTGCTGATCCACGTGTCATTTCCGCTTCAATACGGTTACTATAATAATATGTTAAGGGTTTAATAAAAATAACCACAATTAAACCTATTAAACCTGCTGCAACAACGGTCAGCCATGCTAAAATAACACTAATGTAAAATAAGAATGGTAAAATAACAACTAATGTAAACAAATCCAGAAAAGTTGTCATTAATCGGCCCGTGATAAAATCTCGCACCTGATATATCTGAGAAACCTTTCCGATCAAACGACCAGTCTGTTGTCGTTCAAAAAATTCCAACGGTAAAGAAAGCAAACGATTATAGGTATGAATTGAAATACGAGCATCCAAACGTGTTGCCATAACGTTGGTAATCTCTCGTCTGGCATAACTAATTAAAATTTCATAAAAACTTAAGACAATCAACAATCCACTAATCGATACCAGTGTCGCCATTGATTGAAAAGCAACCACCCGATTTACAACCTGCATCACTATAAAAGCAGGAAAAATTTGCAAAACGCTGATTATCATCGAACTTATTGAAATATCACGCAAGGAGGCACGTTCACGCAATACCATTTTGAAAAGCCATTTAAAATCGAGCTTATCTTCACTTTCAGACAGGTTTTTATTTTGCTTTACAAGAAGAATATCACCTGTCCATGCCTGCCTTAAACGGACTTCTTCAACAGGAATAGGAGGTTCACCCTCTCCCTTCAACGGATCTCTTAAAAAAACAATCCTTTTTTCAGGATTGACACCCACCATCAATCCTGCGGAACCATCCTTAAACATTAGTACTATGGGAGGTGAATTGTACAAGCGTATCAAATATCGCCATTTCAAACGCATCCCTTTAGCAATCAGCCCCTGACTATTCAACCAGCGTGCCAAGGTTGCCGGGGATGGAGAGTCTTCACCAGGCTCAGCTGCAAAATCACGTATATCAAGATCAACCCCATGATATTTTGCAGCTGCCATTGTTGCCCGTAAACGAATCATCATTGGGGAAAGCTTCTGCGTTTTCCCTTGATTATTGCTTTGCCCTGCTCCTGACTGTATGGAGCCCTTATCTGGTTGATCCACCGATCATCCTTTATCAATTAAATTAACAAAATATTTTACAAATTTTTAATAAGAACAGCTTTTTTTAATATGCAGTCTTCATTATCATAAATTCATTTGACCATTAAAATAAACAATAAAATCATTTCCTTAATTAACTATATCAATTAATGCTTTGCAATTTTTCTGCCAAAATATCATTATCATTTTAATAATTCAATTCTTTTCATGCTGAATATGCAATAAATACTATAATGAGTTTTACCCTATCATTCTTTTCACATATCTTCAAACCGGACTTGGAGTATCAAAATTAATTCAAATAATTAAAATGCGAAATGGACCTCTTATTCTTTTTTTTATTTATTTAATAAATTTCATTTTATTAAAATTATGGTAGATATTTCAATTGAGTATCCTGATTTTAATAAATAAAAAATGCTAACATCAAGGTTTTCTATGTCCAAACAAAGTCAGCTTTTGAATCAACTTCATGAACAGATTCTTTTATGTGATGGAGGAATGGGATCCATCATTCAAGCACTTGACCTCGATATTAACAAAGATTTTTGGGGAAAGGAAAACTGTACAGAAATCCTTAATTTATCTAGACCCGATTTGATTAGGGATATTCATAAACGCTATTTTGCAGCAGGTGCAGATATGGTGGAAACAAATTCTTTCGGAGGATCTTCCATCACCCTATCCGAATTTGACCTTCAGGACCAAACAAGAGAAATCAACAAACGTGCCGCTGAAATTGCCAATGAAGCCGCAAATTCATTTGCTGATAAAAAAAATAGATATATTCTTGGATCAATCGGACCCGGGACTAGACTACCCTCCTTGGGAAATATTGATTATGATTCACTTGAAGACGCTATTACAGAGCAATGTAGAGGTTTGATTGAAGGAGGTGTTCACGCTTTTTTAATTGAAACATGCCAAGATCCACTTCAAATCAAGGCTGCTGTAAACGCAACCAAGATAGCATTAAAAGAAGCTGATATTTTTTTACCAATCTTTGTACAAGTAACCATTGAGACAACAGGCACCCTTCTTGTTGGAAGTGATATCGCTGCCGCAGCGACCGTCATTGAAGCGTTGGATGTTCAAATGATGGGAATGAATTGCGGAACAGGTCCTCGGGAAATGGCCGAGGGTATCAAATGGCTATCTCAATACTGGCCGCATTTAATTTCAATGCAACCTAACGCAGGATTGCCAGAACTCGTCAACGGTAAAACGCACTATCCACTTTCTCCAGAAGAAATGGCCGTTTGGATGTCCCGTTATATAAAAGAACAGAAAATAAATATGATCGGTGGTTGCTGTGGAACTAATCCTAATCATATTGCTGCATTTGATCAGATGCTCAAAAACGAAGCGGCTTTGGGGGGATGCTTCACAGACCGACCAGCCTGTATACCCAGAAGTTCAATATGGATTCCCTCGGTTTCAAGTCTTTTTACCCCCACACCTTTAAGACAGGAAAATAGTCTGTTTTCGATTGGGGAACGCTGTAATGCCAATGGCTCTAAGAAATGGCGTGATTTACAGGATCAACAAGATTGGGATGGATGCGTTACAATCGGTCGTGAGCAACTGAAAGAAGGATCAAACGCCCTGGATGTTTGTATGGCTTTTGTAGGTCATGATGAGAAAAAGGATATGAAGGAAATTATTCCTCGCCTCACGTCATCTATCAATGTTCCTCTCGTTATAGATTCTACTAGTACGGAAGTGATTGAAACTTGTCTTAAACTTCATGGTGGAAAACCCATCATTAATTCAATCAATTTTGAGGATGGTGAAGAAATAGCGGCCCATCGTTTAAAACTGGCCCGTAAATTTGGTGCCGCTGTTGTTGCATTAACCATTGATGAACAAGGAATGGCACGAACACCTGAAGACAAATTACGAATCACCCGTCGATTAGTTGATTTTGCCTGTAACAAATATGGCCTGCCTCACTCCGATTTGATGATTGACCCTCTTACCTTTACTATTGCCACCGGAGTAGAAGATGACCGTAAACTGGGTTTATGGACCTTACAAGGGATCAAAGCCATCCACGATGAATTCCCTGACATTCAAATTGTGCTCGGATTATCCAATATATCATTCGGACTTAATCCAGCCGCCAGAGCAGTTTTGAATTCTGTTTTTCTTTATCATGCCCAGAAAATGGGAATGACAGCTGCCATTGTTCATGTTTCTAAAATACGGCCCATGCACCTTTTGGACAAAGATGAAGTTAAAGTCATTGAAGATTTGATTTTTGATCGAAGAACTGATGATTATGACCCGCTCAAAAAAGTTTTAGAAATTTTTGCTGATCGTAAAGCCACACAAGTGGCAACTCGCGCTATCGCTACCACCATTGAAGAACAATTGCATAACCGAATTGTAGATGGAAATCGCAAAGGTTTGGAGGATGATTTAAAAAAGGCGATGGAAACCTATGCCCCCCTTGAAATAATCAATTCCCTTTTACTTAATGGCATGAAAACGGTAGGGGAATTATTTGGATCCGGGAAAATGCAGCTTCCTTTTGTCCTGCAATCTGCCGAAACGATGAAGGCAGCCGTATCCTTTCTTGAACCTTTTATGGAAAAGAAAAATAATGAAACCAATGGTACGATGATCTTGGCGACAGTTAAAGGGGATGTACATGATATTGGCAAAAATCTTGTCGATATCATTTTAAGCAACAACGGTTTCAAGGTTGTCAATCTAGGCATTAAAGTACCTGTAGCAGACATGATTAAGGCAGCAAAGGAACATAATGCTGACGCGATCGGCATGTCTGGATTATTGGTCAAATCAACTGTTATCATGAAAGAAAACCTTGAAGAAATGGCGCAACAAGGCCTCAGCATACCTGTCCTACTCGGAGGAGCAGCTTTAACACGTGCCTACGTTGAAGAAGATTGTGCGGAAATCTATAAAAAAAATAACGGGATGGTTGCCTATGCCAGGGATGCCTTTGATGGTTTGACACTTATGGAACAATTAACCCATGGTGATTTAGGTAATTATCTTGCTGCCCAAAAAATCAAAAATAAAAGACTCAAACGTCCCGAAAAAAAGGAAAAAACCATTGTAGTTCCTCTTTCCATGGAAGAATCATCCTTGCGAAGAAATAAAATGACTTCTCACGAACCTCCCCTCAATCCACCATTTTGGGGTGCGCGAAAGTTGGAAACCAGTTTAAAAGCTGTTTTACCCTTCCTAAACGAACGTTCTTTATATCAATTGCAGTGGGGAATGAAAAAGCAGGGAAAAACGCTGGAAGAATTCCTGCAAGATGCGAAAACAAATTTACGACCAATACTATATAAATTGATCCAACAATGTGAACAGAAAAAAATCCTTCAACCACAAGCCGTTTATGGTTACTGGAAAGCCGCTGCGAGCGCTGAGGACCTAATCCTCTTCGATAGGGATGGGAAAACCGAATTGTGCCGATTTACCCTTCCAAGACAGCCTGGCAATCAACGCATTTGCATCACTGACTATATCCGGGATTATAATGATCCCATTCGTGACGTAATTGGCTTGCAAATTGTCACTGTAGGTCAAAAAGCTTCAGACACAGCCAGAATCTGGTTTGAAGAAAACCGTTACCAGGATTATTTATATTTGCATGGTTTATCTGTTGAAATAACCGAGGCAATGGCTGAATATACGCATCAACGAATGAGGGCAGAGCTAGGTTTCAGTAGTGAAGATGATCCTGATATGAACAAGCTGTTGATGCAAAATTACCGCGGGTCCAGATATTCGTTTGGCTATCCCGCTTGCCCTAATCTTGAGGATCAAAAATATATATTGAATCTTCTTGACGCAAAGCAGATTGGAATCTCCCTATCTGAAGAATGGCAATTGCATCCAGAGCAGTCAACGTCAGCTTTGGTAATTTTTCATCCTAAAGCAAAATATTTTATTGTATGACAATAAAAATATGAATTTTCATTGACGCAATAAACATTCACATTTAATTTAGGTGACAAAATTTAAATTAGGTTAAAAACTTTTTTAACTATGTCACTTAAAAATTTTATAATCTGCAGAACTGAAGAAGAATCTTCTTTATGCTATCTAAACCATCACCTCTATATGGTTCAGAAAAAAAACAATCACCACCCTGTTTATTTGTCCACAACTGATATGAAAACAGGATTCATCCATGATAAAAAAAACCTGTTTGATCATGTTATTATAAAACATCAATTTCCCGGAAATTACTCTTTTATTTCTCGACGATTAAACTGTTATTATTATAATATTCCCATTACAACACATCATCATCAAACATTATTTCAAACTGTACAGCTAAAAAATAAACAATGGAAGAAATTCAAGCTTCAAAAAACATATAAAATAAAATTTGATATAAACCAATTCAACACTCTGGTTAACAAAAAAATGAACAATTCTGTTAATCTATATTGGTGGCGCAACAAACAGTTCACAAATATAGGTGATGAACTAAATTTATATATTATTGGATATTTAAGTAAAAAAATAATATGTAGAACCAATTTAAAAAACACAGACTTAATCGGAATAGGCAGCATTTTAAACTGGGCAACACCAAGAAACAGAATTTATCCTGTATGGGGGAGCGGAACTCTTTCACCTTCCTCATTACCTACTGAATTATTCAAGATTTCTTTATTACGTGGACCATTGACCCATGAATCCTTCACTTCACATAAATGTAGATTACCTTATGGGGATCCTGGATTAATATGTGACCGTATATATAACCCCAACAAAGAAAAAAAATATGACTGGGGTCTTATTGTTCATCACAGTCAATATAAAAAGAGCTGGGTAGAGCAAATATTACAAAATACACCCAATACTCTTTTTATTGATATCACCGATCCTGATATTAACGTTTTTATTGACCAGCTAAAATCCTGCAAATATATTGCATCCAGCAGTTTACATGGACTTGTTATTGCAGACAGCTATCATATCCCAAATATTTGGTTATGGGATAATAAATTGCATGATGGAGGAAAATGGAAATTCTTTGATTATTTCGCAGGCATACATCGTACAGAAATAAATTTTTATAACCCCGTTTTATTCAAAAATTTAAATCATATTCCATTAAGACAACTTGATTTAAGCTATTTTGATAAACTCGAAAACACCAAGAACCAAATTATTGATAGTTTTCCATTATAAATCATTCCATAAATAGAATTTAAAATTAGCAAAACGGTATTTATTAAAAAAAATAATCAATTATTCAATTCACAATAATAAATAATTAATTTAAATCTTATATTTATATTCAATAACATTGTGATAAGGTTAGAATAATTTATAATTTGCATAACAATAACATAGTGATGGCTTTATCACCTTTTACTATTTAAAAATTAATCCCTTATCACAATTTTTTTATTACAAAACGCTCTTAATAACATTAAAACAAAAATTATTTTTTAGATTTTTTTTGTTATTCAAAATTGTCCAATTTATCTTTTAAAATGGAATCAATCATAGAATGCGTTATCTCTTTTATTTCAGGGTTATTTTTTTTCGCATCATTAATAATTTTTATCAACATATCACGATTAGCTTTATTTTGTGCTTTGTTATATTTCTTTAAAATATAATTCAATTCATAATCTTCTGAAAGATTAATAAACTTTTTATCAGATTTTGACATAATTAATTTCTTTCTTACAATATAAATTGATTTTAGTTTAATATATTAATGAAAAAAAACAATTTCAATTTTTAAAATATCAAAAAATTGAAAATCTTATCTAAAATATCCCAATTAACGAAAACCGATACCAGTAATATTTTCAAAATTTAAATCCGACAGTTTCGAGAATTAAATTGGAAAGTTTAATTTCAAGCGCGTAAAATTATGCTATATTCACCTTTTGACAAGGAATTTTTCAATTATTTATATAATTTTAATTTATAACTTTTTTTATTTAAAAAACTTTTTTCTTCTAACTTCAATAACTTAAAACTTTAAAAGAGGATATTCCTTGAATTTTGTTACTGTAATTGATCTTGCTGGTAGTGTCGCCCTGCTTTTATGGGGTGTTCATATGGTTCAAACCGGTGTGCAACGAGCGTTTGGCGCACGGTTAAATCATTTCCTGTCAACCATGTTACGAAACAGATTCCAATCTTTTATCGCAGGTGCAGGTATCACCGCAATCTTGCAATCCTCAACTGCAACGGGACTTATGATCACTGGATTTGCCGCCAATGGGGTAATCGGACTACCTTCTGCATTGGCGGTTATGCTGGGGGCAAATGTTGGAACCACCCTAATTGTCCAGCTATTATCATTTGACGTGTCCCGTATCGCACCCCTTTTTGTTTTGATAGGCGTCATCATGTTTCGCCGGGGTCTTAATCATATCCGTGATTTTGGACGCGTCTTCATCGGATTGGGCCTGATTCTGATCTCCCTACATCAATTTCTGGTAATCCTTCATCCCTATACCAACCAACCAGCGCTTCGTACAGTATTGGGCAACATTACAGATATGCCTTTTATTACAATTTTATTATCAATGATCCTGACCTGGATTATGCATTCTTCCGTGGCGGTTGTATTGCTAATAGCGTCCTTCGCCTCTCACAATGTCATACCTGCTGAAACAGCCTTTATCATGGTTTTGGGCGCCAATATCGGTACCGCTCTCAATCCCGTGATAGAGGGAACAGGAAAAAACGTGATTGCCAAACGTTTACCTATGGGAAATTTAATAAACCGTGTTATCGGTGCGGCCATTGTCTTTATCTTTATTCATCCACTCACCCATTGGTTCACATATTACTATCCTGATATCAACCGATCTATCGCCAATTTTCACACATTATTTAATATTGCAACGGCACTTCTATTCTTGCCTTTCCTAACCCCCTACGCCAATTTACTAAAAAAAATATTTCCACGCACAAAAGAGGAAACCGTTCAGGATCCCTCAAAACCGGTCTATCTTGATAAATCCGTCATTCAATCACCTATTCTTGCCCTTGGCAATGCAACCCGGGAATCATTGCGTTTATGTGATATTTTGGAAAAAATGCTGAATGGTGTTGACGATAGTTTTAAAAATCAAACACCTCAAATTGCCAGCGCCGCACGACGTTTTGATAATACGCTAGATAAATTAACAAACTCAATACAAAGTTACGTCACCGGTTTGGATCCCGAAGCTTTGAATCAAAATGAATTGAATCAGGTGGAAAAAATCCTAACCTTCTGTACACAAATTGCCAATGCGGGTGATGTCCTGGACAGGAATGTTCTTTCAACCGTACAGAAAATGGTTAAACAAAGAATCATTTTACCAAAACCCATGATGGATCCATTGCAAAAAATGATGCGACGCATCCATAAAAATCTTCATACAACAGCAACCTTGCTGATTAATGAAGACGAGAATATTGCCCGTAAACTTGCCGAAGAGAAGGATATATTCCGTGAAATTGAAAGCAAAGTTATCGCTATCTATTATGAAAATCTTCGACAAAGTACAGACGATAAAAAAAACCAGATTCAGTATGGTTCATTCATGATTGAATTGGCCCGTGATTTAAAACGTACAAACACTCATGTTGTAGCTTCAGCCGCCTACCCTGTTCTGGATCAGAATGGAATGCTATTACCCAGCCGTCTGCAACCTGAAGAGGATACAGAAAATTACGACAATGATCCAATCAAGATTTTACAACGTGAAGATAATATATTAACCCGTGATTGAAAAACTCTGAAAAATAATTTCTATTTATGATATAGTTCAACCACCTTCATAATTGAGATCCATGATTATCAAACAATTTACAGTTATTTGTTTTTTGTAATTAAAAATTATAAAAATATTTTTTATTTACCCATTGCGGTAAATGAATTGTTTATTTACTAATACCGCTTTATAATCTTATTAAAGGGAATAAGTTAATCAAGTGCTTAATTCTATGAACTGGATTGATCTTGTTTGTCTTGGTGTAATTATCCTTGGTGCCTTATCCGGTCTTACGCGAGGGTTTACTCGTGAATGTATAGGTCTATTTGGATGGATTATTGCAGCCAGCTTGGCCAATCGCTGGTATCCCGATCTTGCCCCCAAGCTATCGCCTTACGTAAACTCTGAAAATTTGGCAAATATTGCCTCCTTTATTGTTATATTTGCCTTGACCTGTATTGTCATTAATGCGCTGGCAAATGCCGTTGTCGGTCAAAATTCTGCGCGAATCTCCCTTTTGGGTCGTCTGGACAGGTTGCTTGGTGCAATATGTGGTGGGGTTAAGGGATATGCAGGGTTGGCCATTCTCTATCTGATTGGCGGAATAATTTTTCCTGCCGCACAATGGCCTGAACCTCTTCAAGAAAGTCAAATGGTTCCCTATATATATCAGGGAGCTGTCCTGATTAATAATCTTCTCCCAAGCTCAATGCAACGGGATGTTGTTGTCCCCCAAACAAAGACACCAAGAGTATCAATACCTGACAGAACTGGATTACATAATGGAATATCTCATCAATCCTCTTCGACAGATCAATCGCATAATGATGAGCCGTCTGCTGTTCAACCAGAGGGGGGATATTCATCAATTGCTCCCTCACAATAATCCTGGCCATTTTTAACTCATAAAACCCTTATCTATTCATTTATTTTCGGAATTGCGATGAATAAATCTAGCGAATCAATATCCTATTCAACAATACATACATCCCCAGATCATGAAGATGATAAATTTCATGAGGAATGTGGCGTGGTAGGCGTCTGGACAACACAGGATGCCGCATCATTGACTGCATTGGGATTACATGCCTTACAACATAGAGGTCAGGAAGCGACAGGTATTGTTACTTACAATGGAAATTTTCATATTCATCGTGGTTTGGGGCTGGTCGGTGAAGTATTTGCCGATCCCCAGGTTATCGCCAAATTACCAGGCGGAATTGCGATTGGTCACAATCGCTATGCTACAACAGGTGCCACGCAGCTTCGTAATGTACAACCTTTATATGGTGATTTTGAATTTGGTGGATTTGCTGTTGCCCATAATGGAAATCTTACCAATGCACAACTCCTTAGACAATCCCTGGTACGCAGAGGATGTCTATTCCAATCCAGTACAGACAGCGAAGTCTTTATCCATTTGATTGCCATTTCCCTTTACAGCAATGTTATTGACCGCTTTATTGATGCCTTAAAACAGGTTCAGGGTGCATATTCTCTGGTGGCCCTTTCCAAGGATATGTTAATTGCCGCTCGTGATCCGTTAGGTGTTCGTCCCCTGATACTCGGCAAACTCAACCAGAATAAGGAAAAAGAATGCTGGGTTGTTGCCAGTGAAACCTGTGCACTTTCCAGCATGGGCGCGGAATTTGTCCGTGATATCGAGCCTGGTGAAGTCATCATCATTAATGATGAGGGTATCCGTTCCATTAAACCTTTTCATAATATTTCTCATCGCTTTTGCATTTTCGAATATGTTTATTTTGCCCGTCCCGATTCTATTATTGAAAATAAATCCGTATATATAGCACGTCAAAAAATTGGAGCCGAACTCGCGCTTGAAAATCCCGTTGAGGCAGATATTGTTGTTCCTGTTCCCGATTCCGGTGTGCCTGCTGCGCTCGGCTATGCAAAAGCCAGCAATATTCCATTTGAGTTAGGCATAATCCGTAGTCATTATATAGGAAGGACTTTTATTGAACCGACTGATCAAATCCGTAATCTTGGAGTAAAACTCAAACACTCCACAAACGGTTCAATTTTAAAAGACAAACGCGTCATTTTAATTGATGATTCCATCGTCCGTGGAACAACATCCAAAAAAATCGTTGAAATGGTCAGAGCTGCAGGAGCAGCCGAGGTTCATCTGCGTATTGCCTCTCCCCCCACACGGTTTTCCTGTTATTACGGAATTGATACTCCATCAAAAGAAAAACTATTGGCACACACACATGATATTGATGAAATGTGCAAATTGATTGGGGCAGATTCACTGGGATTCATTTCATGCAATGGATTATACAAAGCTCTGGAAGAAATGGAAAGAAATAACGAAAAGCCGCAATATTGTGATGCATGTTTTACAGGAGACTATCCTATTCAACTTACAGATCATGACATGAACCTAACACAAAATAAATAATGAAACTGTCATGTCATCCTTAGTTACTCTCCCTTTTAAAAACAAGGTGGCTTTCATTACTGGTGCAAGTCGTGGCATAGGTCAGGCTTGTGCCATAGCATTGGCCGAGGCTGGTGCACACTGCGTTCTCAGCGCAAGAACGCAGGGAGGATTAATACAGACAGATAATATAATCCGCCAAAAAGGTGGTAAGGCCACCTTATTTCCATTTGATTTGCAACCCAAAAATCCATTCGATACAACAATTGATAATATTGGCCCTTCCATTGCCCAGCAATTCCATCGACTTGATATTTTCATTCATGCAGCCTTTCATTACACGCCACTTACACCTGTTGACCAAATAACGGATCAAGACTGGTCAAAAAATATTTCCATCAATTTTACAAGCTGTATGAAACTTGTTCGAACTTTGTCCCCCTTGTTATGCGCCACACCAAATTCTCAAGCTCTTTTTCTTCAGGGGATAACGAAACCCGGTGCATTTTGGGGATCAGTCACCTCTGTTCAGGCAGCTATTCAAAATCTTATAAATTGTTGGAAAGAAGAAATAAAGGATATCTCTACAGTTCATGTTCAAACCATTACCCCTCCGCCAACCAAAACCTTATTGAGACAATCCTTTTTTCCTGCGGAAGATAAAGATAAACTTAATTCGCCAGAAAAAACGGCAAAAATAATTCTTGCTTTTTTACTAAAAAAACAAAATCCATAACGTTAATAAGTCAAAATTAATTGATATAACCACTTTATTAAATTGATTTTTTTTATAATTTTCAATATAATGGTAAATCTACTTGAAATAATGGAATATTACGAATGTAAAAACCGTATTCTGTGAAAGGAGGAAGGAGCATGTTAAAATTTAACCGTATCATTTATGGTATCTTGTTTAGCAGTATTATCGCTTGGACAATTTATATTCTCACTATTGATTTTTATGCCCTTACACTTTTAACCTATGGACCTCAATCTGTTACTACAGGCCCCATTTCTATAAAATTATCGCATTTTTCCTCTCTAACCTCGATAAATTTATTTACCTTGCTGATTATTACGCTATCAATTCTGTTTAGTAGAATAAAATGTCAAAACCTTTTTGACTGATATCTTATTAAAATTTAATAAAATATTTTGAGATAATACCACTATACAAAATAACCGTAAAATCCTACCTTTTTTTGTTACAAAATTTTCCCCCGGATATCTATAATATTTTCATCCTTATAATAAAATTATGCATTGATGCTTCAATAGCATTCATCCAAATAAAATCTATAATTTAGCAAAACCTTAAACCCGCATATTTGCTATTTAAGTAATAGCATCAATGGCTATAAATCTTATCTAAATACACTGCCTAATCTTCAAATTATTCATCTATTTACTATGAAAAATTAAAATGTTGTTGACTCTCATAAATGGACACAAAAAATTTGAAAAAATACATTTTTAAAAAATAACATGTTTAAATTGGTAAGTTAATTTTTATAGTACAAATTTCTATATTAATAAAACATTTCATGAAACACTCAATACAAGCCTAAAGTTGTAAATTAATTAATAATTAAAGAATTGAATTGCATGTATATCTTATCTATCATTATACGGGCTGTAACTACATAATTCTTTATCACTTTTAAATAATCGTAATATAAACCGACCATTTTAAGGTTGATCTCTTTTTCCATTCATTTTACGATTATAGGCATATATTAATTTATTATACATTTTTTACATGTATATAATTTTATTATGAATTATTAACGTAAGGATAATCATGGATATCGAAAAATTTGCACACCGTCGCTTTACCGCTAAAAGATATGATCCAACAAAAAAAATTCCTGATCATATTATAAATCAGTTAGTTGACCTTTTACGCTACACACCTACTTCAATTAATTCACAACCTTATCACTTCATTGTCGCTTCCACGGAAAATGGTATTAAGCGCGTTGCCTCATCAATGGTAAGGGAAGAATTCCTTTATAATAAACACAAGGTTGACCGTGCTTCACATACAATTGTTATTTGTTCAAAAACAGATATGGATGAAGCCTATATTCGCAAAATTATTGAACAAGAAATTAAGGATGGCCGTCATAACCCAAATTTAAACAAGGAAGAATTTATCAATCTTTATATCGGATATATGAATCTGCATAAAAAAATTCTAAAGGATCTTCCCAATTGGACAGCAAAACAAGGTTATATTGCTCTTGGAAACTTATTACTAGGTGCCTCGTTAGCAAATATAGATGCCAGTCCCATTGAAGGATTTGATGCAGATATTTTAGACAAAGAATTCCACCTAAAAGAAAAAGGATTTACAAGTATTCTTGTAATTACTTTGGGTTATCATGATAAAACTGATTATAACGCCAAACAACCTAAATCACGTTTCCCCAAAGAGGAACTCTTTACATTCTGTTAATCAGGATAACTGATTTTTAACGATTACAATATTGTGTAACAATAATAGGTTATTGATTCACCTTTTTGAACCATAAAATCGGTTTCCTATCTCTGGAAAACCGTATTATCATACCGTCATTATGCCAATATAGTGCCAATGTTGAAAAAAACAGATTGGCATCTTGTTCATATTGGCAGTATATTAAATCTGGAACTGATTTTTTAATTATCAAGGCAACAGCTGTTTCACTTAAAAGACAAACTTCTCCTCACTGTGTCGAATTATTGCCTGAAGAAGCAAAACAAGCTAAAAATGAACTTGATTTCTATATACGTCGTTAATCATCAATGTCAGTCGCCATTCAACTGGTCTATGCTGATTGAAAAGTTTCAACTCATATTCCATGGAAAACCCATAATCAAAGATATGCATCCTATTCTTCCATCTTGACCTATATGGCTGGCAAACCACTGTTCCTTCAGCCATTTTTTCTGGTTTCTCCTGTGCCAACGGGAACGACCATCAAGGGGTAATCAAAAAAACAAATCTGGATTTTATTAATTAATTAGCAACGAAAAAATAATCGGTTTGAATGACATCGACATTCATATGGTTAATGAATATTACTTCATGCTTTTCTTTTTCTACCATCTAATCTCAGATCAGATTAATATAAAAAAACTCACTTAACCACATACATTTACCTTTAAAGGTTTATTAAGCCGTAAGAAAGAAATTTCTACCAACATTCTTGTTTGGGCAAAAATTTCCGCTATTGATTAAGTCAAAATCGGATAAAATCTGGAAGAATCCATCTTGTTCTGCAAGAAATCGGAAAAACTAGGTTTTGCTGTTATTCACGTTTCATCTGCAATCTTGACCTTGGTCTGCTGATTCCTGCCAACTAGGTTTTAAGCTTTTTTTGCAGAGAAAATAAAGCAACAAACAGACATTACAACTATTACTGTTGTTGTAATATCCTTTCCATTGAAAGCCAAAACTATTTTGGCAAGTCATACAAGCTGATACCATTGCAATTGGAAAAACAATTATGCATAATCCATACTGATCATGAATTACAGTAGAACAGTTGAACCGTAAGATTATAACAGACCTTCAATTTTTTCGGGCAATAACTGAACCCAAATTGCAGATATTCACAATTTAATTTTTAATAAAAGCGAACTAAACATATAATTATTTGGCACGCTTTTAATATTATCTAATGAATTAAATTTTAGAATCATTAACTATTGGATGGTTTTATCATGATGCAAGCAGTTAATTTTTTACAGGCCATCTGAGCGGCATTTAAACTTAATCCTGTCACCCGAGCGCGATATATCTTACTTTTACCTTTTTGAACGACTTGTACCTGTTGCTTACCTGAAAAAAGAGAAGCTCGATTTTTTGCAATACCAACTGCATTTTTCGCCTGACTTGATGAAGCAAAAGCTCCGACCTGAATTCCCCAGTTCCCTGATAATGACGACTCATTTTCTTTTTTAGTTAAATCCATACCTCTTTTACGATTATAATTTACAGAAGCCACTGCAGCTGGAAATTGGTAGGAAATGGGTCTATAATATTGTTTCCGTTCTGATCTTGATGGCAAAGCTGCCGGAGCTGATGCAACCTGAACAGGCATTGGACGCGATTGCATTGCTGGTGCCTGGGTTGATTGATATCCCCTAGCCAACCATGCTGATTTAACATCTTGACGCGTAACGACTGATGGTGCAGTTGAAGAAGCAACTGGATGAGTGTCAAAATTCTTCCATTTAACTGGATAGGTTGATACAGCAGGCTGTGAAGACAATGGTGATGCCATAGCAACTTGTGTCGCTGCTGAGCCCGCTACTTGTAAACTTTGCCTGTTCAAACTATCAGTTGTTGCAGAGCTTGTCCCATTAAGACTGGCCTGATTAAGCGTTTCTGTCGTCTGGCGATTTTGCCATGCATTCTGCACTGCCTGAGCTTGAGGCGATAATGCCATTCTTTGAAATCCGGCTTGCGTTGCCGCAGCATATTGAACTGCACTGACACCCATACCATTTTCATGACCCTCTACCATCAAATCAGCTTGCGATTGTCGGTTTGGTTTTATACCCTGAATTTGAGGGCCAATTGAGGCAACATACCGTCGGGTTTCCAAAGGTAATGTACGATTATGTGTTAAGAAATCATCCAATCTGCCAGGCCCCCCATTATATGCAGCCAAAAAACCTGGAGAGCCATAAATATCATACATTTGACGAATATATGCCGTTCCAGCCATGATATTATCATGAGGATCATAAGCATCATCCCCTAGATTATAAGCAATTTTCATTTCATCATATGTTGGGGGCATTAACTGCATCAACCCCATCGCACCGGGACCCGAAGTTACCAGTTGCCCATTATGGTATAAACTTCCACCAGACTCCTGCTGCATAACTGCCCGAATCCATATTTCAGGCACATCAAACCGAGCAGATGCCTCCCGAATATATGGCCCCCATGGATCTTCTGGAGGCCCTGGTGGAGTATAGTAAGAACGGGCATTCGCTTTATAATGCGCAACTTCCTGAGCAATAGGTATTTGTTGCTGACGGGGTGCATTGTTTGCACATGCAGCCAACATTCCAATAATACATCCGAGCACACCAAAACGAACCATGGATAAATAAAGAGATTTATCATGAAGTTGTTTTTCGTTTTGTCTGGAAATAATAAACTTCATTGAACCAGATTTGAGTTTTTCGCCAGATCCTGTAAAATCTTCTGATCGCTTCATTATACCTTTACCCTTATCTACATTCCATAAAGAATTTATTTCCAAATAAATCCATTTTTTTCAGTGTTATCTTACGAAGCTGTTCGGATTGCAAAGACTTGTACGAATCAGATAAACACTTTAAGAATTCTATCTAAGGTGTACATTATAAAGCATTTCTTTACAATAGAGTAAGAAAACTTATTATTAAAAGTATAAGAATAAAAAAAATCCCCGTCATTTTTTGAAGAATGATTTGTGTATATTTTATTCTTTGTGATAAACCATGACTAAATATTTTGTTTCAACAAGAATTGATGTCTAATCTTTAAAATGTCCACGCAAATACGAACCAGTAATCAGAATTTTTATTATCGACATCTACAATGTTGGATCGATATTAAAGAAAGTTTAAAATTGTGGAAACTAGCTTATTCAATGGCATGGCTAGATATCAAATTACGTTATAAAGGTTCCCTTTTAGGACCTATATGGATGACATTCTCATCAGCGACGATGATGTTGGCAATTGGTCTCATTTACGGTTCTCTGTTTAAAATCCATACGGAAACCTATCTCCCTTATCTTTCAATCTCTTTTATTTTTTGGCAAAACGGTATTGCCAATATGATTGTTGATGCATGTCAATGTTTTCTACAAACCGACACTTTCATTCATTCACTTAAACTTCCCTTTTTCCTGCAAGCGATCCGTACTGTTGTCAGGAATTTCCTGATTACCCTTTTAAACTGCATTACTCCCTTTCTTGTAATTCTTTATTACAATAAATGGCCTGGTATGATTATATTATTATCCATACCAGGATTTATTATTTGGATTATCAATAGTCTTGCCATCAGTATTTTTCTAGGTTGTATTTGTGCGCGTTTTCGAGACATTCCTCAAATAATCAACAGTCTTATACAAATTGTTTATTACATCACCCCGATCATGTGGATGCCATATCAAATTCACAAACATCAATATTTACTTTTAATTAATCCAATATTTAGCACAATGCAGATCATCAAGGGACCTATTCTAGGTGAAATCCCTACCATTTCTGTTTATCTAAGTGCTTTAGTTTATAGTTTTGTATTATGGGGACTTGCTTGGATAATGTTTATACGGTCGAAAACAAGGCTGGCTTTTTGGATATAAAATTTAAACTATTTATTTATAAGATATACAAAGCGATTGAACCATGAATATTAAGGAAAATTGTTCTATTTTTACTTTTCGCCCGCCTGGCGTATTGAAAAGCTCAGTTAATCATTCAAAACGTTTGCGTCATCCCTTGATCCCGGCTTACGAAGGGCAAAATTTAAATGATTTAGGATTTGAGATTGATCCGCACAATAACAATTTAAATGATATTCTAACTTATATCCCTGAAGGAAATCTCTTTTTATCAATTCTTGAAAATGCTTATTTTATTGTTCAAGAGGGATTCGATGGTGTAGTTATAACAAATGATCTACAATTAATTGATGAAACTCTTCATTTTTGTAAAAATCAGTCTTTAGATCAAATAGAGATTGATTTAATTAACGCACAATTATTAGAAGAAATTTTTCTCGCTTTTGATCCCAAATGGATGCAATATGACCACTGGATGGGATATTGTCTGTCAAAATCTTATCTGGCAAATTTATATACACCTACAACAATGAAAATTGCCATTCCTGAATATAGAAACAATAATATATTCATTGATAATTCAATATCTCGTGAATTATATGATAACACATTAGAAAAAGCTAAGCTAAACTCTCGTACAATATTTTTGAAGGACGGTATATATAAAGCGGAAAAACTAGCATTATTCCATCCAAACAGTCATTATCCTTACGATTATTTCAATTTTCATGACACTAGAAAAATCTTCAATTTCATTAACAAAAATTCCCGATATAAAAATGACCTTCCCACAAATTTCTTGATTGCAACAAATCAGAAAAATCAATCCTGTTTTTCTGATCATTTTCAATCAATCTTGACCCAGGCTTGTAATGAATTGAATTTACCCATTATCCATTTAGAGAATATGGACTGGGAATCACAAATCGCACTTTTTTCACAGGCTGAATTTATCATAGCCCCACATTGTCCTGAACTGATTAATCTATATTTCTGTCAAAAAGACACAACCTTATTGGAATTGACCTCTTTTAACAAAAATAAATCCAGCATATCATGCTGGCCTTTTTTAATAGCCTCCTCAAACAATATCAACTACTGCTTTATTGACATGCTAAAAGATAATATCAATATAGAATTTTTTAAAAATACTGTTCGTAATGTAAGAGCGTTATAAAATCCAATCAATGAATCAATCAAGTTTTATAAAATTAGAGGAACTTTCATTACAATTCCCTCTTTATCATAGCAATCATCGTTCCTTAAAAAAAACATTATTTGCTAAGGCAGGAAAGTTCATCTCTAAACAACAACCCTTAAACCAGAAAACAGGTGCTGATATTCTGGTTGACAATACTAACCGTATAACAGTTCAAGCATTGCGAAATATCAATCTATCAATAAAAGCGGGAGAGCGTATTGGATTGATCGGCCACAACGGGGCAGGAAAATCAACCCTGCTTCGTGCAATCACTGGAATATACGAACCCAATTCTGGAAAAATCATTACTAACGGTAAAATAGAATCTTTATTGGATACGAATGCTGGCATGAACCGTATCCTCTCTGGTAGAGAAAATATTTATTTAAGGGGTAAACGTCTTAAATACAATAATGAGCAGATCAAAGCCCTGGAAAAAGATGTTGAGGAATTCGCACAATTACATGAATTTCTCGATTTGCCAATCAAGACATATTCTGCAGGTATGATGATGCGATTAAGCTTTGGTCTGGCAACATCTGTAACCCCAGATATTTTGCTCATGGATGAATGGTTCATGGCTGGAGATAACAATTTTCAGGGTAAAGCAAGACAACGATTGGAAAATATAATCAATAAGGCAGAAATTGTTGTTTTAACAACACATTCCATGCCAATCATCAGGCAATGGTGTACCCGTGTAATATGGCTAAAAGCTGGAGAAATATACGCTGACGGATCAGTGGAAGAGACAGTCAGCCATTATGAAAAAAGCATGCGTGAAAATTCTTTCTAAAAACTCAACATGATATTATTTAACTATTGAATTATCACAACAATCATCGCATGATGGATCATATTCATAATATTATAAATATATAATAAAATGTCTCCTAATTCTAATTCAGAACAACCAACCCAACAGGAACAGCTCTATTCCCTTCTTCAAATTGTCATCTTGCTGACCGTAGGGGTTATAGCAATCTGGCTTATTGGCGATTTGATGATGATTATTTTTGCGGCAACACTAACCGCCATAATTCTGAAGGGACTTGCAACGATCGTTCGCAAACATACACATCTTCCCCACTGGCTAGCTCTGACCATAGTTTTAATTTTAATTGTTGGCATTATTAGTGCAGTCATCCTAACCAGCGGACCGCAGATTAATGAACAAATTATCAAATTAAAACATGCTCTTGGAACTCAAGTCGGGACTTTCAGGGATCGTTTGCATAATAATCCCTTGGGAGACATGATTATGAATTATCTTCCCAATTCTATTGGCGGGGGTTCTAATAATAGTAATGCTCATTTTACCCTTGGCTCTAGAATTGCAGGTTCAATGACCGGTTTCATTACATCTGTATTTGGGGTTCTTGGCACCATATTTGTTGTATTCATAGCGGGTTTATATTTTGCTGCCTCACCAAATTTATACGGTAATGGCCTACTCCGTCTTTTCCCAGGTCGTCAACGTCCAAAAATCCGTAAGTTATTAATGGTTGGCGGACATGCCTTATGGTCCTGGACAGCTGGACAATCTCTGGACATGCTAGTCGTCGGGATTTGCTCTTTCATTGGTTTAAGCATTATTGGGGTACCCCTGGCCCTTGCATTGGGTTTTGTTGCCGGCATGGCGAATTTTATCCCTTATATCGGAGCAATCATAGGGGCTGTTCCTGCCGTTTTAATTGGTTTTTCTCAAGGGAATAAAGAAGGTATATTGGTCATAATCTTATATTGTATCATCCAGTTTTTAGAAGGAAATGTTTTATCACCTCTTATCCAAAAACATACTGTAAAAATGCCTCCTGCTATCACTATCTTATCTCAAACTGTTTTTGGTACAATTTTAGGCATGCCAGGACTGATCCTTGCTTCACCTCTGACAGCTGCAATACTAGCCATTATGGATGCCAGTACTCCGAAACTGAAATCAGATGAAGAACTGCCCCCCATTGAATGATTCAATAATAAAACTGTAGAAACACAAATAAAAATTTTATTTACTACTATTATTACTAAATATTCATTTATATGGATTAATGAAAAATTAAATATTAATATCTTTACTACTAATATTTAAATAATAATTACGCGCAAAATATAAATCATGATAAACTTATTATTGATATAAATATTTAAGTCTTATAAGGAGGGATCATGACTAATCAACATGACACAATCAAAATCCACAATATTGATAAAACAATCGTTCGAATTGCTCTAGGAACATGGGCAATCGGCGGATCATCATGGGGAGGACCCGATGATGACAATGCTATCAAAACCATTCATGCAGCACTAGACAATGGTATCAATATGATTGATACAGCGCCAGTTTATGGTTTTGGCCATGCAGAAGAAGTCGTAGGTAAAGCCTTAAAAGGGAAAAGAGATAATATTGTATTGGCCACTAAAGTCGGATTAAATTGGGATAATTCTGGTAAAATGTTTAGAGATTCCAGCCCAAAACGTATTCAAAAAGAAATTGAGGATTCTTTACGCAGACTGAATACAGACTATATTGACCTTTATCAAATTCATTGGCCAGATGATAAAACCCCGATTAAAGAAACGGCACAGGCTATGGAAAAATTGAGAAAAGAGGGCAAGATCAAAGCAATCGGTGTCAGCAATTTTTCAACCAAACAAATTGAAGAATTCAGCCAATATGCCGATTTGGCCGCTATTCAACCTCCATATAACATGTTCGAAAGAAGTATCGAGAATGATATTCTTCCTTGCGCAGAAAAACATAAGTTAGCCACCCTTTGTTACGGTTCAATTTGCCGTGGCTTGTTAAGTGGAAAAATGAACAAAGACACTAAATTCACGGGGGATGATTTGAGAAAATCTGATCCTAAATTTCAACCACCCCTTTTCGAACATTATTTGGCAGCGACTAGAGATTTGGAAGAATATGCACAAAAAAACTACAATAAAAGTTTGCTAGCCTTGGCTGTTCGCTGGGTCATTGATCGTTATAAAGGCAATATTGCACTTTGGGGAGCTAGAAAACCCCAACAGATAAATGGTGTTCAAGATGCCTTGGGCTGGCAATTGACAAAAGAGGACTATAAAAAACTTGATGAAATTCTTGCCAAACATATTAAGAAAAATATAGAACCTTCTTTTATGGCTCCACCAAGCCGATAAAATAAATTGGGGCGTTTATTCTATAATCATTAAATGGAATCAACGCTTCCAATTAATTCCTAATGAGAATTTTGTCCTAAATTAATAATCAAAACTCCTATAATTATAAATAATATTCCCATAATTGAAGTCATAGTTAATTTTTGTTGGTAAATCACCCATCCAATCATGCAAATTCCTACTGTTCCCACCCCAGACCAAATTGCATAGGCTATTCCAACAGGAATGATCCTTAATGCGATCGATAATGAATAAAATGATATGGCATATCCTATCAGGGAAACAATCGTAAATCCCAAATTTGTAAAACCATTTGATGCTTTTAAACTGCTTGTCGCAATAATTTCAATACAGATAGCCATTGTTAAATATAAATAAGGCATTAACAATCAAACCATTTCAACATATAATGAATTAGAATTTTTAAAGGAGGAAGATTATGGGTATTTTTGGCACTATGATTATTATTGACATTATCATTGGCCTGTTGATTTTATTTATATTGAAAATTATCGGCTCCACATTAAAAACCAAAAAAACAGTTGAAGAACGAATTTCCCAAGATACAAATGAATTCAATCAATTTTAATATTATTTTTCGTGAATATCAAATTGAATAGATGTATGATTATTAATAACCTTACCAATAATTGGGGTTATTGTTACTTTTATATTTGCTTTTTTATATTCTTTCGCAATTTTAAACATTGATTGCATTATTTTTGTTTCATTTACATTACTTCTTTGATGAAGTGGAATAACATGTAATAATTTTTCAGAACTTATTTTTTTATTTCCGGTTAATAAAATTGAATCTATAACAGGATTGTCGTTATCTGATTTGTCAGGGTGAGATACAATTGAAGAAATAGTTTTTATAGAGGTTTTCTGATGCTCAACCAAAGCCGAAACATTTGTTGATGGTAAAATAAAACTGAAACCTATAATAAACAAATAATAAAATTTATTGTGTATTCTATATATATTTTGCATAATCTTTCTCATTCCTTAAGCTAAAATCATTTATTTCAATATTTCATCTAAAATAATCAGATATTTAAATCCACCCCCGCAATTCTTCATTAATAAAGCCCTCAAGCATATCAATTCCTATTTCCCCATCGTTTAGACAGGGAATATAAATGAATTTTTTACCTCCTTCTTTTAAAAATAAAGCTTTATATTGATGACCGATTTCTTCAATTGTCTCAAGACAATCTGTTATAAAACCAGGCGCCATAACCGCTATATTTCTTACACCTTCCGTGACAAGTTTTTTAATAACATCAGTGATATTAGGTTCTAGCCACTTGCCGGGCCCAAAACGGGACTGATAAACCAACGGCATATATCGCTCATCTTTATTCATCATTTTTCGCAATGCCGTGGCGGTCTTTTGACATTCCTGTTCATACGGGTCTCCTCTATCGACATAGGTTTGCGGCAGACCATGAAAAGATAAAATTATACGTTCGGGTTGTTCGGATAATGAGTTTAAGGTCGTTTCAATTTGTTTATATAAAGCTTGAATATAAACCGGATGATCCGCAAACGAAAACATCGTGCGTATTGCAGGTTGTTTGCGATATTTCTGCAAAATTCTAAATAGCTTATCATTGACACTTGCCGTGGTTGTCGCACTGTATTGCGGGTATAAGGGCAAGAGAAATAAATGATAAAATTGTTTTTTTAAGAAATGACTGATTTTTTGCTCAATGGATGGTTTTCCATATGACATTGCCCAATCAATTAATACAGGTTTGTTCTTGAACCGTGATTGCAACTTTTGAATTTGACGTTCTGTAATCACACTTAATGGACTTTTATTTTCTTGGTTATCCCAAATCATTCGATAAGGTTTTACAATCCGGAATGGTCGAACTGTTAGAATGATCCCCTGTAAAATAGGTTGCCAAATCAAAGGATTCATTTCTATAACACGTCGATCTGAGAGAAACTCTGATAAATAACGTCGTATTGCGCCATAAGACGCTGCTTCCGGTGTTCCCAGATTTACCAATAAAATCCCAATTTTTTTCGGGCTTACGACAGTTTGCATATTTAAAACCACCTGTATTTATCTATCAATCAAAGCCCAGTTGAACAAGTTTTTTCATCAATGAAGAAAATGGAAGAAATTGTATGTCATCGAAATCATACCATAACTCATCTCGATTTCTAAACGATAAATCAATTTTTTCTATTCTTTTATAAAGTCTTAATTTAAGCACAAAATGTGTAAAAACATGTTTAATGCAACCTTTGTCTTCAAATAATCCTTTCACCCCAACGCTTTCTTTTGCATTATCCAGTGATATTGGCTTTAAATCCCATTGAGTGCCTGGCAATTCCAAGGTTCCACCCAGCAATCCCTTTGCTGGACGTTTCCTAAATAAAATCCTGCCTTCCCGATCCTGAATAAAAAAAGCAATTCCATATCTTACAGGTCTTGAAGATTTTACGACCTTTCTTGGCAATGTTTCAGCTATTCCCTTTTTATATCCCAAACATTGTCTAGACAAAGGGCATGATAAACAGGAAGGTTTTTTTGGTTTGCAAATTGTTGCTCCCACATCAAATAACGCTTGGGAAAAATCACCGGCTCTTTGTTTAGCTATAAGATCATCATTTAAATGACCAGCTTTTTCATCAAGATATTTTTTTGCTTTTGGTAACTCTGCGTCGATAGTAAATAAACGTGCTGTCAGACGTTCGACATTACCATCAATTGGCACTACAGGAACATTATAGGCAATTGACGCTATCGCTGCCGCTGTGTAATTTCCAACACCTGATAAAACCTTTAGTTCCTTGACCGTATCAGGAACCTCGCCATTTTTACGCATAATTTCCTGAGCACAACGGTGCAAATTCCTGGCTCGACTATAATATCCCAGTCCAGTCCATAGTGACATGACCGTATCACGATCTGCATCTGCCAGAATATTAATAGTTGGAAAATGTTCTATAAAACGGTAAAAATATGGAATAACCGTTGCAACTTGTGTTTGCTGAAGCATAATTTCACTTAACAGCACATAATAAGGATTTGGTTTTTCATCTTTTTTTGCTCGCCAAGGAAGATCTCGCCGATTATGATCATACCATTCTAATAATGACTGCGCACAAAAACCCTGTTTTGACATAAAATGACAAATATTCCCAAACAAAACCAAAAAAAACGCAATTTATCACAAACTTCAAAAGAACAGAATTCTCGACATCCTGACAGGCGCACCTTTACAATGAGTCAAATTGGCGGTACTGTTCATAGCCTTACGAAACAGGCTTTTCGCCAAAAATCCCTTGCCCACAGCCAGATCAGCATTAATTGGGTCGATATTATCGGCCCTATATACGGCAATAGAACATCTCCACGTCATCTAGCCAACGGGACGTTAACAATTGCATGTTCTAATACAACAGCAACCGAACTTCAATATTTTTCTGAACGTCTTATTGAAAAAATCAATCTTTATTTTGGCCAGAAAATTGTGGCTCGTTTAAAATTTGTTTACCAACGATACAACACTTACCCTTTGACAAAATCTATAAATCATTCATCTTTGGTGGAACCTGTAGAAATTCCAATACTACCGTCTGGTCCCCTGCAAAACGCACTGTCACGATTGGGGGGGCACATACAAATAAAAAAGAAAGGAAAAAATTGATCCATGTATAACCATCATCAAAAAATTATTGAAAAAGCAAAGGTTAAATCCCCACCTTATTGTGCTGTATGTTATCCATGCGAAGCAACCGCTATCGAATCAGGACTTGAAGCCTTTAAACTTGGTTTACTCACCCCAATTTTTGTTGGTCCCAAAAAACAAATCAAGCTTATCGCCGAACAATATAGATTGGATCTGAAAAACCATCAAATTATTGAGGCATCTTCAGAATCTGAGGCCGCCACACATAGTGTAAAATTAATTCGCGAACAAAAAGCGCATTTATTGATGAAAGGCAGTCTGCATACGGACATTCTCTTGAAAGCTGTAATCAATAAAGAGACCGGTTTAAGAACAGGTAAACGCATTACCCATGTTTTCCTAATGGATGGTCCCAATTGGAATACCCCTTACATGATTACAGATGCCGCCATTAATATTGCCCCGGATCTTGTCACTAAAATGCATATTATTCAAAATGCCATAGATCTGCATCATGCTTTAGGATATGGCGTTCCCAAGGTTGCAATTCTTTCAGCCGTAGAAATGGTAAATCCAGATATTAGTTCTACTCTTGAAGCCGCAGCCTTGTGCAAAATGGCAGATCGAAAACAAATTGTTAATGGTATTCTTGATGGACCTCTTGCATTAGATAATGCCATCAGCCCTGAGGCAGCGGCAATGAAAGGTCTTGATACACCCGTAACTGGAAAGGCCCAAATTCTGGTTGTTCCCAATCTAGAGGCAGGAAACATTTTTTTCAAATCTCTATCATTCATTGGACAGGCAGACAGTGCTGGAATAGTACTAGGTGCGAAGGCCCCAATCATTTTAACCAGTCGTGCCAGCAGTTTGGATAGTCGTCTTGTTTCCTGTGCTATGGCAAAATTATCCTATCATCATAGTTTAACTCATTAATCAAAATTCCTAAGGCAGTTTTATCACTGCCTTCTAATATGATCCCTAATTCAAGATATATCTTAATTGTTGAAAATTTAGACAGGAGATTCCCATTGATAAATCCGGTATTATGTATTCATTGCATGTCAAATAATAATAATAAAACATTTATCAATCGGATACATCAATAACCATTAGCCTGAACAATTAATATCATGTAAGTGATGAATAATTACAGCAAGATTTCTCAACACAAAACCGCCTAAAAATTTTTATGAAAATCTTAAAAAAATATATTTACAAAATAAAGATTAACAATAAATCCTGAAATGAAATGTGATACCGAATTTTTTTGGTTATTTCTACCTTAATAATTCACAAAATTTATTAGAATTTTTCAACAGGAACAAGAAAAAAATATGCTTGTTCCAAAGCGCCAACAACCAATATCAAGACATTCCCCTTTTGGCTGGATGATAATTTTCTTACCATTTTTTCCCAGAAATTGATAACATTGATCATTGTCTTCTACATAAAGAGCCTTTATTTTCTGAAGTGCAACAATGTGAAGTTATCTGCCTCTGGTTTAAAATCATTTTTATGCAAAATTATTTTAAACACTATATGATTTTTTAAATTATACTATTACGGATTTTAACCGTAATAGTATATGAATTTTAAATTCTATACCAAATTTAATGATTATACGAATTTCATAAAAATTATCATCTATCTGGATTTAGCAGGTGATCCCCATTTGTTTCTTTCAAATTTGGTATTTTTCAACATCCATATTAGAAATAATATTGAACCAATAATGGGAACAAAACTTATTAGAAGCCACCAACCCGAATGATTTATATCATGCATACGTCGAACGGTTACTGCGAATGAGGGAATTATAAAAACAATGACTAGTAATGAACTTGTAATATTTGTCAATATGCTCATTGTATAGTCATCAAGATTTCCAACCATAAAACCAACAACCAGAAGTACAAAAACATTAATAAAAATAGTTAATAAAAACAAAATCAACATATAAAACCAATATTCTTTTCTTCTTGCCCTTCCAGAAAAATTAAAAAGATTTCTTAAGCATTTCCAGAACCATTGAAACATATTATAAGTTGACTCTGTTTGATATAATTCATGCATGTTTGGATCGAATTGATCACTATTTTGTTCATGACTTGAACCATTCTGACTATCAAGAGCAAAGAAAACTGATTTAGCTTGTCCTGAGGCATCAACCTCAAAATCTAGACGCTCCCCTTTGGTTGGAATACGATTTTCTTTCCATTCATTTCCAGAAAATTGGTAACGTTGACCATTATCTCCAACAATATAGCCTTTATTATCTTGCACTATATAATTTAGTAATTGACCCTGCATAATAATCTTTCTAAAATTTCGAACTTAAATAAATTTTATTATAATTTTGATATTATTTGACTTCCATGTTACTTTCAATATATTTAAAAAATTATTAAGATTATTACCATTTATCAATAAGCTGTAAATGATGAAATTTGTACAGGATGCTTGATAACCTTTTTATTCCACAAAAAATCAAGAAATTGTTGATATTTTGCTTTATCATAGATAACTGGATCTGTCGGTAATAAATTTAGGGTCACATTCCAAGCGGTTTTATTTAAGGGCGTATTCAATTCAGGATGATCTTTAATTGTCTTGTTAAACACTTCTAGAGAATGGCTTTTCAAATATACATTCCCCTCTTTTAAGGCCTGCATGAAACGGATAATTCGTGAATCTTTTACAAGTTCAGGACGAGTTACAAAAATCATTTCATCATAAATTGGAACACCATAATCTTCTGGATTATAAATATTGAATTGATAATGCTTCTGTTCAAGATCAATCACTTCATAGTTCCGTGATGCACCGATAACTGCGTCAACTGCCCCAGTCATTAATGCCTGTTCTAGCTGAAAATTAACGTTTATGATCTGTACATCGGATAACTGAACGTTTGTCTTTTCCAACATTGTTTTCAAAATCGTATGATCATCCCCGGCAACGGAAACACCGATTTTTTTTCCTTTTAAATCTTGTAAGGTCTTGATATTCCGCGAGGTAATCAATGTATTTAAGGGCTGATTTAAAAGAGATCCAATTCGTATTAACGGAATATGATGGTCAATCATCATACCCAATTGAATAGGATAGGAGATCGCAATATCTGCCTGTCCCGCAGCTACCAATCTTGGTGGTGTACCAGGATCAGCGGGTGAGATCATCTCAACCTGGAGATTGTAACGTTTGAAAGCTCCACTATATTGAGCAGCCAGCAAAGATTCATGACTTGCATTGAGAAACCAGTCCAAAATTACGGTGACTTTATCCTCTGCCTTTACCTGGGAAATGGAACACAAAATCGCAAAAAAGATAAATATTCTTGAAATTCTCATCATCATCCTGACTTTCATAAAGCGGACGTTAGCGTTAACATTGTGGCAAATCCTCCACCAATGTTATAATAAGGTGATGAACCCTTGATTGCAGTCCCATTTTTTCCAACCGTATTATGAGCATTTGATGTTGGAGTACCTATTCCTGACAGATGTTTTTGATCAGTTATATTTATAAAATTAAGCCTGATTTCTGGATATTTTGCAAAAGAAATAGAATCAAAACGGTATCCAAGTGCAAGATTGCCAGTTGCATAAGAACCCATTGCTTCATCATTCATGAAGGTGGCATATTGCTTGCCTACCATTTTCATATTTCCATTGGCAAAAAAATGTCCATCATCATAGGTTAGCCCTATTGCAAACTGCCAGGATGGACTTCTTACCGCTTTTTTTCCGCTGGTAGGCAAATAATCTCCACGTGTTTTAAAATCATTATCCATGGTTGCATTTAAATACTCCCCTGATATATAGGGACTAAAATGATGCCAGGGTTTCAATCCTAATTCAGCATCTATTCCACGTGAGGTCTGTCCACCCGCATTAATTGAAGATCCTATCCATGCATTGTTTTGTCGTAAAACTGTTTTGATCATGCGATTGGTATAATTATAGTTAAAAAATGTAACCGAACCAACCAGTCGTGGACCATTATAGCGATAGCCAATCTCTTCCTCGATAGAATATTCTGTTTTCAGATGATTTGTCCCCTTCTTTGTCAATGTTCCAGAATTTGGATCATAGGTATCAAACAACGTCGATTGATGGGGAACAGAAAAATTTGTACTTGCGCTGACAAAAAGCTGATGTTCCTTTGTAAATTGATAAACCATGCCAATTCTGGGCAATGGTTTGGCAACATTGTTACCGGTACGATATTGAGGTCCTGGAATACGATTATATCCAGCCTGTGATAGCATAACTTGCTTAAATCCCACATCAATATGCAGTTTGTTATGAAGAAAATTCATGCGATCCCCGATAAATACCGCATTTACTTGCGTAATTATACTTGTATCCCTTGCATAAAGTGGTTGACCGTCTGGTAAACGGATCGTCTTGCCTTTCCCCCCCCACAAGTCCCATGGTTTGCCATTTTCTGATACTGGCGTAAAAGGTTCATTTATCAAGTTGTCTGAATAATCATACCAATATCCCAAGTATAAATGATGATGTTTTAATCTTAAATGTAATTCTGGAGTGAAACCTGAACGATAAGTTCGCTGGAACCAATCTCCCATAACTATTCCCTGACCGTCAACAGCCCCTGGAATGGAAATGCTCCCTTCCACAGGAAGAGTACCCTGCCATAATCCACGATCGGAAAGCATAGCTCCATATGGCGTATTTCCATAACCATATTGAAAATAGGGAGTTACTGTAAATTGCAATTTATCTGTCAGCGTGAATTGTCCGGGAGTTGCAAGATAAATTTGCTGAAAGGTTTGCTGATATAATTTCCAGTAATTACTATTGTCTATTCCATTATGATACCATGTGCCTGAATAATTATTACCGTTTTTTATCCCGTTCATTTTCCATTCATGCTTAGTGGGCGTATAATAGCTGCTCATCAAAGAGCGGTTCCAGTTACCAAGCAATGAAACCCGATTGTCACTCCCCCATTCTTTGGTAAATTTAAAATCAACATGTTGACGATGGTCATATCCGGCTCCACGCCAATTGTCCCCATCCGTATAAGAATAGGAAATAAAACCCTTAATACCCGTTTTGCCAATTTTTCCGGTATCCATACGGGCAAAAATCTTACCCGTATGATAAGAACCATATGAAAACTGGGTCATTCCACCCAGATGATCAGATGGTTCACGAAACTTGATGTTGACAACGCCACCGGCAGCATTAAAAACAGGACTGTCAAGATCGGGGCTTCCCTGACTTAAACCTACTGATTCAAGATTTTCCATATCAACAAACTGATTCAAATAGCCACCGCCATCGGACACATCATTTAAGGGCATTCCCTCTAGAACATATCCTATAGAATCAGAAGTCATTCCCCTTACCGTCATGTCCGTTTGTGTGGCAAGTCCGAAAGGGTCCGATCCCGACACATTTGCACCTGGCAATAGACTTATAAGATTGTAAACATTGGACGTGGGTGCCTGTTTATGAATAAAATCCGAAGAAACGGTACTAAGGGATCGAACAGAATCTTCTGGTCTAATCAATCCCCCACCAGCTTGCTTACCAATATATCCATTGGCAGAAGGATAACCACGGAAAGTTCCCTTGACTATAATCTGCTCACCAGGATCAGACTGCATTTCCTGTCGCGTTATCGAATGAGTTTCTGGTTGAGATTGAGTGATATGAATATCTTTTGCCTGAATAGAGGGAAGCCTCCCCAAAATAGGGATTAACAGTAAAAGATAACGTACAAAAGCAAATAAAATTGATCGCATTAAGTTCCTCCCTTCGCTGGCATGACCCAGATCAGGTTCTACGGGTTTATTCTCAGCCCCTAACGGACACCCCGGTGATTTATAACAAAATGATTTTTATCAATTTTTTAATTAATTACAAGTCTTTTATATGACACTATCCTCTTTTAGCAGGAAAGGATGAGTTACATCCAGAAAAGCCTTGTTTTTATCTAAGGAATCAGCAATGACAGTCAAACAAGATACGGCGGCAATAATCTCCATACGAAGGGCGAGATTTTTTTCACTTTTTTCACGCTCTCTCAATCTTTTTACAACCGCATGACAAACCGCGACTGTCCGACCATATTTACCGCTATATTTGGAGATACGTCTTAAAACAATTCTCAATAAGATCTTTATATCTTCAGTCACAACATCATGATCGATCATGGAGTGCAAACGAAGTATATTCAATCCGATCATCATCACTGCCACAGTACCTTGGCTATATGCATGAATCAATTTTGTATTGGACTCACCGCTCAACTGTCGTACCATATTAACCAACAAAGCGGCTGTTTGAAAAAGCCATATCCGGGGACTTCTTTTATAAAAAGATACAGAAGCGAGTGCATGCATTTTTTTCAATAGCATTTGCCGTAAATGCAAACGGGTTTTAAGAGGACTATAGGGGTATATTATTCGGAAAGAAGCAATCGCGAAAAATATCCCCATTAGCAAAGCTAGGGAATTATTGAAAAATGTTGATTCATTCAACCTGACCTGGTTATCCAGCTGCAACATATAGGGTAAATATGCGGCATAGGAAGCGGATACAGGAAGCGTTTTCAAATTGGCAATTCCCAATCCACCCAACATTGTAGGAATAAAAAGTGCCATACAAAGAGATTCGAAATTTCCCAACGGTGGAATGAGATAAAGCGTCAAAATACTTCCTGCCAATAAAGCCCAAAATGTACCTTTAAACCATCCAAAAGTAACTTGTGCAGGATTTTCAAACAAACAGAAACGTGCACATCCCATTCCAGTCAGGGAGACCATGGTTCCCCCCATATTCCAGCCTGTCATATACCACATCAAACTGGCAGATATCATTGCGACAAAAGTTCGCAAACCATTTTTCCAAGCCAGATCAAAATTTAAAGGTGCAGAAACATGAAACTTAAAATGATCATTTTTAATAGGATGACTGCTTTTATGATATTCCTCTAAAGTAACTTCTATCTCACCCAGTAATTCACTTAACTTACGAAAAAGAATACGGTCGTTAAAAACAATTTCCCTCTGTTTTGCCCCCTTATCGGGAGTTTCAGTATCAATTTTCTTGTAAAAACTATCTGTAATATGCTGTCGACATTCCCATCTCAGTTTATTCAAATAAGATTGGTCCAAATTAAAATCATGATCATTTTCAATGGAATCTAAAATTCTTTTTAAACATTCCTGAACATTGGGAATGATACTAGCAAAGTCAGCTGTTACATTCTTGAAATGCTGCATCCGTATGGACAGACCCATACTTCGCGCCAAAACAGCTGTCACTGAAAATAAAGCCGCATGTGCATGATCCCCTGTATGATCATTACCATTCATTTCAATCTGCCTGAATTCAATTGAATTATCAAAACTTATAACCGAAGTCAGCAATTCCTGTGAATGCAAAACCATCTTTTCATCTTTTGACAGCATATTGACAACAGACTGAATCGTTTCACAGATTGCAAATTTAAGATTGTTGTTTAATTGGGTCCGAGCATTTTTATCGATATTAACATCAAAAAAACGACCCACGAAACTATCACACCAAACCCCGAGAAGAATATAAGTGGTTCTGGCCATTGCCATCATAAATGTTCCATGTGGATCGTTTATGGAACTAAAAGCAATTATCGCACAGGTATAACCTGATAAAACCATGGCATACGCCTTGAAACTCTGCATGCATGTTCCACACCAAACACAAAGGGCGACAAACGAGGCAACTGTAATGTTAAATAACCATGGCTGTTGAGGAAAAACCGCAACAAAAACAACAGCGGCAATAGCTCCAAAAACGGTTCCAACACCACGCCAATATGCCTTTGATATCGTTTCCCCACGTGATGTGTTCCTTGCACAAACCCAAACTGTCATGGGAGCCCATTTTGGACTATCCAATTCCAGCCACAAAGCGATTGCCAATGCCAAAAAAGAAGCAATGGTAGTTCTAAGGGCAAAAATAAATGCTGACCAGCCTGGGGCATAAATCCAACGGTAATTTTCTAAGAAATTTTTTCTGGACCATGAATATTTTTTATACCACGGCACATTGGCGGATCCGATCACCTACTCACAAAAACCTTTTTATTTTTTAATCACATAAATATGATGACAGTTTCCAAACTATTCTTTTTTTTGAAAAATGAAAAGGGATTACTGGCAATTTGATAATGTTCAATAGCTACAACCGTAAGAAAGATCCGTTTTTATCCAAGGCATATGAAATAATTATTAGGGAAGAAATAGCGGCACTGATTTCTATACGGATTGCCAGATTTTTTTCATGACTTTCCCTTTCCCGAAACCGAGAAATGGCACGATGGGCAATCACAACAGTTCTTGCATGTGGACCATATTTGGCATGACGGCCATCAAATTTCGCAATACGTCTTAAAACAACTTTTAGAATATTTTTAATATCTTCCGTCATGATGTCATGGGCAGCCATCGCTCTCAACCGAATGATATTGACACCAATCAATGTCACGGCCATCGTTCCATGACGATAGGTTTGCACCAGCGTCGTATTTCGGTCCTCATCAAGCTGACGCATTAACACGACAAAAGCTTCAATTACATAACTAATCCACTCTCTAGGTAATGGAACAACAATAGCATTCGCCAAATGATGCATACCATGTAGCAATTTCTGTCTTAACTGAAACCTCAATTTACGAGGTTGGTAAGGAAAAACCAACCGATATGCGGTAAAGGCGAATAATCCACTCATGAAAATAGCCATTGAATCATTAAAAAAGGTTACTTCATCCATCCTACCAACATTAGTAAATCCAATCATATAACAGAAAAAAAACATGCATGCCGAAGCGATCGCAGCATATTTTGGCACCGCCATTGCTAATCCCCCGATCATGAACGGAATCAAAAGCACAAAATAGAGAACCTCTATATTCGTAATAATAGGCAAGAAAAGAAAATTATAAATAAATCCACCAAATATAGCCCAACACGCCCCCTTAAACCAACCCTTACAGGCAAGCGAAGCATTCTCAAATATACAGAACCGTGCACATCCCATACATAAAAATGCAAGAAAAAGCGGACCGTAGCTCCAACCAGTAATTTCCCAGGCAATACAACCAAATGTTATTGCCACAAAAGCCCTGATCGCATTTCTCCAAGCTCTTTTGAAATCATAACTATTTTTGACAATAAAACGAAAGTGGTCTTTCAAGGTCATATCTCGACTTTTAGCAAATTCTTTCAGAGTAACTTCTAATTCTGCCAAAATTTCACGTAAACCTTGATATAATATACGATCATTTAAAGTTTTTTCTGCATATTCATCATCCGAAATTTTTTTTTCTTTTAATACACGGTAAAAACTATCAGCAATACGTTGTCGGCATTCCCATCTTAGTGAATTCAAAGCTTTTAAAGATGCATCAATGGAAATACCCGACTTAAGATGATTTAGCAGTTCCTGCAAATAGATTTGTGTAAGGGGTAAAATACTTGAAAATTGTAAATTTTTCCCTTCTGTCTGTTTCATTAAAATGGATAAACCCGAAGCTTTGATAATCAAACTCAAAACTGAAGATAATACAGCCCTGGCATGATCCCCTGTATGACCTGTACCCTGCATCTCCTTTTCACGAAACTCAATATTATTATTTAATGAAATAACGGATGCCAAAAATTGATCTGATCGTTGAACCGCCCAATCATCTCCATTCATCATATTAATAACGGATTTAACAGCCTCTTCAATTGACAATTGTAAATCCTCTGTCAATTTTCTATGGGCCTGATGATGCAAATTGAGATCAAATAGGCGAGCGGTAAAATTTTCTGCGAGTATGCCCAAAATAAAATAACTTCCCCGTGCCATTGCGAGCATGAAAACATTATTTAAATTATCAACGGCACCATATAAAACAATGGCACAACTATATCCTGCCATCACCATACCCAGAGCCCTGAAATTTCTTGTGCAACTGCCAATCCAGCAACAAAATGACACCCAAATAGCAACTGAAATTTCAAAAATAAAAGGCTGTTGTGGAAAACAGCCCGCAATAACCAATGCCATGATAATACCAATGACATTTCCGGTAATAATCCAATAAGCTTTGGAAAGGATTTCCCCACGGGATGAATTCTGGGCTACAATCCATACGGCCATAATTGCCCAACGCGGACTATCCAATTCCATCCATAAAGCAATGACCAATACAATATAAGAGGCAATGATGGTTCTAAGCGCAAATATCAAGGCTGTTTTTTGTGGGGCAAATAACCAGCTAAATGACGGTAATGTAAAATCGCTAAGACGCATCTGAATGCCTGATCTTCAATATACAGCTTTAGAAAAGGGATATATCAGAGATCAGGACAAATAGCATCAATTAAATATTCATAAACGCCATGATAACATTTACTTGACTTTGTTATAATAGGAAAAAAACATCATGATTTAACTTTAAAAATATTCCCTCACCGATTAAAATTATAAATTCTCAAATTTTTATCAGAATAAACACTGGTTAAATCTGTATAAGGCATATAGCTCCAAACCGGATCATAACGTGTAACAATTATTGCATTACACCGAAACTGTTTAATCAAGGCCAGATCCTTATCATTGGCCTTACCGTTATAAAACTGTCTGATCGCATGATCCATCAATTCAACCTTGTCACCCCAGTTAGGCCCAAAAGTTTTGACATAGCTAATATTTTGAAAACAAAATTTTCTGTTAACCATTATAGGTGGCAATAGATTGCCCCCCCATGGTTCAAAAGTCTCGTTTTGATGAATATTAATTAGTAATCTGTCCTGTTTATGGGTTTGGTGAGTTATTTTGTTTAATTCTTTTAAACTTGGTCTGGGTCTATAATAATCCGCACCGAATATCAACATTTTACTGAAATTTAATGGTTCAATAATACCAATTAGAGCAATGAATATAAAAATTGCTTTTTTGAAACTGGAACAATATTCATTGACATAAAAAGTGACAATCGTTGTTCCTGTCAAAACAAATAATAAAATTGCACGCCAACCCAAATCGTCATTATATATACTACTGTGAATGAATAAAGAAACAAAAATTGACCCTAAACAGATAAATAATATTACCCTAAAAGATGGATCAATCTTTATTCTTTTTAATAAAATCTCAAATATCAAACAATATAATCCAATTATTATTACCGGAAACCATAAAATCATTGCCCCAGTGAAAAAGAAAATAAAATCTATAAACTGTTTATAAACTGATGAATTATATATAAATATACGTATTGGAAAACCGGATTCCCTTACAGGGACGGTAATGACATTATACATAATCGGTAAAATGATTATAAAAGACCCCAGAACCAGCCATAACCAGTTAATTAACACATTTTTTTTATTTTTTTTCCCAACTATTTGTTCAACAAAAATCATTAATGATGTTACCGCAAATGTAAGCCCCCCAACCCATACCGAAAAGCTGAATCCGGCACCAACCAAAATAATAATTGAAAATAAAATTATTTTATTATTTAAATTTCTTGCGCCAATTAAAAATAAGGCCAGAATTGAACATGATGCAGCCAAGAGATGTTGTGGCACCCAAGCGGCTTGAACAATCCATGATTCTAGGGGATGAACATTTGATAGAATTTTAAAAAGTTTATAACCAGTCAATAAATCGACAAAAGAAACAATCGAACCAGAAAATAAAAAGAAACAGAATAAGTATTGACCTTTTTTTTTATTAATAGATTTCGAAAATAATTCACTTAATAAATAGAAACAAGTAAATATAGAAATAAATGCAGAAATAAAAGCAAGAATAATATCGGCATTTAAACCTGAACAATGGAAAAATACAACAATATTTGCTGACAATAAATAAAAAAGATAATAATAATGAAATAATTCTCCTGAAGATGGATCAATACAGAAAGGATTTATTATAGGGAAGCCATCCCTAACAATTGAATTAACTAAGGCTATTTTTATATGGTCAAATAAAGGTGTAGAAATCCCAACATCAGATCCATTTATTTTGATAAAAACACCTGATACTGCTATAAATGACAAAATCAGAGGTAAAATAATAATCGGTTTGTCAGAAAAACCTTTTTTATAACACTCAATACTCGGTTTATTGATCCAAAACGTCAGACCCAGAGGAAATAAAAATATTATAGCGGCCTGAAATGTTCCAATATTAAATAAATTATTGATCCATAATGCAGTTATTCCCAAAATAGCGATACCAAAAGGGAAAGATAATTCAAAAGATCCGTATTTATTTACTTTTCTGGCAAATGGATATCCGACAACATAACTGTAAAACAGTAAAATTATGGTAATAATCATTAAAAATAAAAGATTGGAAACAATAAACATAAATTATACCATTCAAATAATTTTATTTATTCTATTCAATAATTAAAATTATTAATCATAACAGGGACACATTAATTATCACTGTATGATAAATTGAAAAATGTAAGATTTTTTTCCAATGCATAATGTATTGGTATTAAACATGCAATTGCCGTACCGATTTCAAGTCTTTGTGCAAGGTTCTTTTCATGACTTTCCCTGTACTGTAAACGTCGAATAGCACTTTTAATGATCAAGACAGTCCTGACATGATGTCCTCCTTTAAAATGACTTATTCTTCTAATAACAACACGCAATTGATTTTTAACATCCTCAGGTAAAATGTCATGAATGATCATTTTTCTCATTTCAATAATATTAATCCCGATAACCATTACCGCCAATGCACCTTGATTATACCGTCTAATCAGTGTTAGCTCCTTAGCGGGGTCAAACTGCCTCATCAATGAAACAAACCAGTCCGTCGTTACCGCAAGCCATTTTCTTGCCGGAGGAATGGTCAATAATACTGGCAGGGTATGAATATCTTTTATCATTCTTTGACGAATTGATTTTCGCACCTGAATTGGTGAATATGGTGCGATATATCGGAATGAAAAAATAGCAATCGCTGCCACTGCCACAGTGGCAAAAGCCGTATTGAAAAAAGTCAGTTCGTTCATTTTATCCTGATTATCAACAACCAGCATCAATGATAAAAAGATTGTGAAACTCATCCCTATACCACGGGTTGGCAAATTATAAATCGCCAATCCCCCGATAAAAGCTGGAATGAAAAAAGCGATACAGAGCAACTCAATCGTATTTGCTGCCGCAATTAAAGTAACATTCATAATACCACTGACAATCATGGCCAAAACTGTGCCTTTTAGAAAATCCAATGAAAATTTATAACTATTTTCAAAAAGGCATAGGCGGCCACAAATCATACAGGAAAATCCGAGAGCATTTGTAAAATTAGGCCAGGCAGTAACTTCCCAAATCAGACAACACAAAATCACCACCAAAAAAACACGCAATCCATTCGACCAGGCCAATCTGAAATTAAGCAGTGGAGGCATTCTAAATGTAAAACGGTCATGCAGGGGAGGATTGTGAACCATTCTGTATTCCCTTAAAACCACTTCCAACTCGCCCAATAATTCACTTAAAGCCCGATATAAAATTCTTTGATGTAGAAAAGACTGTTTTTCAATAGATTCACGATCTGAATAGTTTAAAGCCGTATCATGAAAAATATGATTGGCAATAATCTGTCGACATTCCCAACGAAGATCGGCAAGCTTTTGCATATGCGCTCTAAAATCCATATTCTTATTTATAAATTGAATCAGAGATTGAACATAAGTATGAACTTGCGAAAAAATACTATGGAAATCATTTCCTGCCTCTTTGAATTCCCGCATGTAAAGCACTAGATTCATTAATCTAGTCAAAACAATGACTACAGAAAACAAAGTGGCATGAACATGGTCAATCATATGATCGTTACCAGTCATTTCAGCTTTTCTGAATTCTAGGGTATTTCTTGTTGCAGCAATAGCAGAAAAGGTTTCCCTTACCCGGTAGACAGCCTGATAATCACCATTAAAAACATCCTTGATAACATTAAGGGCTCCTGTTATGGCCATTAACATATTCTTCTCAATATTAGATCGAGCCTGTTTCTCCTGATTATAAGCAAAAATACGTTCAACTAAATCCTGACACAATACAGCTAAAATAATATAAGTGCCCCTGGACATTGCCAGCATAAACACATTTTCAGGATCAGAACTTGCTGTAAAAGCGATAATTGTACAGGTATATCCTGCCAAGACAACGCTATAGGAACTGGAGCTACGGATTAGGCTTGCAAAAAAACAGCAGCCCCCTATCCAGCAAGCCAGACATATTTCAAATAAAAATGGTTGCTGAGGGAATGCGGCAACAATCAAAACCGAAACAACAACTCCGACTATGGTTCCCACAATACGCCATTTTGATTTGGTTATCGTCTCTCCCCGAGAGGTTTGAGAAATAATCCATACTGTCATAACAGCCCATTTGGGGCTATCCATTTCCATCCATAAGGAAATTGCCAAAGCAAGAAAAGAGGCAATGATTGTTCGCAATGAGAAAAAAATGGCTTCTTTTTTAGGAGCGTATAACCATTTAAAAGATTGTATATTTGGTAAAAAAACGTTGAATTTAAACCAATTCAACTTTAAACGAATATTCTCCATCCATACAACCTTGTTCTTTAGCCCTTTAGTTAATTATTTCCCCCTCGAGAGGAATTTGCCTGCTACTCCTGTAAAAATACAAATAAGTGACAAACAAAAAGGAATAAAACGATGTCCCAACGAAAACAACGTAAAAGACAAAGCTCCTGGTAACGCAACCGCCCTTACTCCTTTGACGCCCCAGTCAATCTGGCTTATTTTTCTTCCATAAGAATCATAAACTGCTGATATTCCCGTATTTGCTACACGCACAACTGGAATTCCTTCCTCCACGGCACGCAATCTTGCCGCAGCAAGATGTTGTCTAGGACCGGCAGAATTTCCATACCACGCATCATTTGTTAAATTCAATATCCATTTTGGTCTATTTTTATAATCAAGAATCTGTCCCGAAAAAATAACTTCATAACATATTAATGGTGCAAAAGAACTTACTCTTGATAAATTCAATGTGACATTTCCCTCACCTGGTGTTAAAACCTGTCCAGGTACAACATGAAATGGAATATACCAAGGTTGGGATTCACCAAAAGGTACCAATTTCACTTTATTATATACATGATCAATCGCTCCATCCGGTTGCCTTAAAACTACCAAACTATTGTAAAGAATATTTGGTTCTTGCTGGGTGATGGCCCCTATAATACCGAAAGAGGCATCTGGATTATTTTGCATCATAACTTTTCTGGCTGCGTCATCATATTGAATACTTCCCGGAAAAGAGCTTTCAGGCCAGGCATAAATGATAGGTCTTTCAAACTGCCCCAATTCTTGACGCAAGGTTACCGCCTGAACAACCGCATCCGAAGTAAGTTGCATGTATTTCTGGAAAATTCGGCGAGGATCTGTATTCGCTATCTTGTCATCTTCAGCTATATTTCCCTGAATTAAGGCAACAATGGGTGTATTATTATCTGTAATAGGCGGTTTTTCTACCAAACGGTAAAAACCAAATAAAGCCAAACCACAAATAGTTCCAGCGATAATCATCCATCCTTTTTTTCCATATAATGGAAGCAAGACGAGAATAACCGTTATCAATGTCAATCCATCCACTCCAATAAGGGAAGCGGTCTGGATAAAAATATCCCCTATCCTGCCAGGGATCTCCCAGGTACTGGCCAAAGGATTCCATGGGAAACCTGTCAAAACAGGATTCCACCAATTAGGCGGCAACATCACCGCTCTGGACATATCACAAACGGTCCATAAACCAGCGAAAACAAAAATTTTTAATTTTTTTGAAGGTTTTATCCAATAATAGAAAAGCGTAGGCAAACCCGTCCATAATGCAAGTAATATCGCACATAATGGAGATACAATTGGAACAAGCCACCAAAAGTCCTGTGCCCGTATCAGTATAGCATTTACAAGCCACGATAATCCGATTGTATGCAAACCAAAACCAAACCAGTACCCTTTCATCAGGGCACATTTCCAATTTTTGGAATGATCAATTGAATGCAGAAGTAACGGAAATGACAAAAATAAAATAAATATAAAATAGATAGGTGGAAAAGCCAAGGCAGATATTCCTCCCAAACCTGTGAGATACAATGCCCCTTGCCATCCTTTTAAGTCATGCCATTTATCCAAATGAAAATCCATTTTCTTAATGTATGAAATAACTTTATAAAATAGTTTATAAATTTTCAAACTTCATGAATAATTCAAAATTCCAATGCGTCTCTCAAACGTCGTTCATAATGACGATAGTATTTATCTGCAATGAGTTCAGTTTTAAGAATTATTGCAACATCCGTGGTATTAAATTGCTGATCGATAACAGCACCATCCCCAACATATCCTCCCAGTCTTAAATAACCCTTAATTAAAGGAGGAAGTTCCAATCGGCAACGAAAATGATCCAAATGATGCGGATCGACACGCAACATTTCCACACGACGCTCTGGCAATGCCTTGACTAACAAAGCTGGGGGTGCCAATTGAGTTTGATAAAGATAGGTTAAGATTTCGGCATATTGATCGGGGTCTGTTCCCGGGAAACTGGCACAACCAAATAAGATATCTATTCGATAATAAAAAATATAGGCAGCAATTCCCTCCCACAATAACTGCATTGCGGATCGATTACGATATTGCGGATGGACACAAGAGCGACCGACCTCCAAAAGATTGCCAGGATATTCCTGTAATACGGAAAGATCATATTCTGCACGACTGTAAAAACCACCCGCCTTGTCGGCATTTTCCTTTCGAATTAATCGATAGGTTCCCACGACCCGCTCATGATCAGATATTTTATTATAGTCAATTACCAGTAAATAATCTGAAAAGTCATCATATTCATCAAAATCTCTTTTAAGATTACGAATATTCTCGTTAGGAATCGCTCCCATCTCTTCATAAAACACTCGATAACGTAAAGCTCGGGCTGCATCCTTTTCCGATTCTGTCTCGGCCAACCTGACTCCTAGGCTACCTGAACGTAATTCAACAAATTTATCTCTTCTCAATTCTAAAGTTGATAAAGAACCGCTTCTCTTTTCCCTATGCATATTTTCTTTCTATATAAATCATAAACCAAAATAATTTATATATATCTTGTAAAAATTACGAATCTTGTTCTGTCTTAATACGGCGCCCAAACAGTTCCAACCGATGCTGAACCAGTTCGAACCCTAATTTTTTCGCCATGATCTCAATCATCTTGATATGCTCAGGATCTTCAAATTCAATCACTTTTCCAGTATCAACATCGATTAAATGATAATGCGTTCCCTGTTCAGTCACTTCATAACGGGCACGTCCCCCACCAAAATCATGTTTTTCCAGAATACCCTTTTCTTCCAACAAACGAACAGTACGATAGACCGTGGCTACAGAGATATTATTATCCAATTTTGAGGCCCGTCGATATAACTCTTCAACATCGGGATGATCATGGGCATGCGAAAGAACATGGGCAATAACACGTCGCTGCCCGGTCATTTTCAGACCTTTCTTAATACATAACCGTTCTATATGAGATAAATTATTCATTTTTTCACGTGTCATACAATTCATTCAATTATTACAAAGAAGCCTATATGCGCCCTAACTGGAATACGGACAATTGCCAAGTCAATTTTCAACAAAAATTATAACTTCAAAAGATAGCTTTCTTCAAACTATTTATAACTTAATTCAAATCATTAAAAAAGATATATTTCTCTATTTACCAAGAGTCGTTCTAGGACAAAGACTTCAGCATAAGATAAGCATTCTTATTTTTACCATAATAATCAACCCTTTTTGTTTGAACTTCAAAATTATAATTACAATAAAGCTGATATGCCTTTTTATTATCTTCAGCAACTTCTAAAAAAACTGATTTGATGTTTTCCATTTTCATTTTTTTTATAAATTGCTCAAGAATGGCCTTGCCTATCCCTCTTCCCTGAAAGGGGGGGGAAACAGCAAAAGTAACTATTTCCGCTTCATCAATAATTTTGGAGTAAAATAGAAAACCCAGCATTACATTTTCTTTATCCATATAGACACATGCAGAATGTGTAGGTAAAGCCATCAGTGTTTTGAAATCTTCAGGTTTCCAATATTCATGTTCTGGAAAAGCGGATTGATGTAATAATGCCAATGGATATTCTAAACCATTTCCCTCTGTAATAAATTGTATCGGCATCACTTCATTCTCTCGGCATTTTTATTTTGGTGCTTTTCGCAGTCCACCAGCAGGTAAACTCGCTTTGGGAGGATCTATATATAAAGGATAGAGTTTATTCGTAACTTTATCACCCTGATCATAATGATCCGCAATCTTGGCCATCATAACTGCATCCGCCTCATTTATAGAGGATTTACGCCAATTGACTTTTGTTGGAATAAGAGGTTTTATAATTGGAAACGCTTCACCTGACAAAATAACTTCTTCTTCCGGCCATGGTATATCAACAAAATCGAAAGCTTTTATTTCAGATTTTTGATTGGTTTCAATAAATACCCTATTTCTTCGGGCCAGGGTCATATGCCAAACTAATTTACCAGAATAGTCTTTTTCGATATATGGAAAAATCGCCTCACCACGGCGTAAAGGGACAACCGGACAATGTAACCCTGTTTGCAATCCCAATGAGAATGCAATGGAAGCCCTCAATCCCGTAAAAGATCCAGGTCCAATAATAATAGAAATAAGATCAATCTTATTAGCGACTAAATAACCGTTCCGTACAAATTCATTGAAATAGATTGGAAATCGTTCTGGGGCACCTCGTTCAAAGGATTTTTTTTCACATTCCAACCTATATATTTGATCCTTAACAACAACAGAAATAAAATTAGGTGCCTGCTCAGATGCAGAGGCACCATTAATGACTAAAATTGTTTTATCGTTTTTCATAGATTTACAACATTAAGCAGGCTTCCTCAAACGCAAGCCTTTCATTTCGTTTCCCAATATTTTCTTTATTCCCGTATCCCAAACATATCAAAAAATTGGAATGCCAACCCTGCTCTTCAAAAAACAGTCGATCCACCATTGTATTGTCAAAACCCGATAGGGGAGCAACATCAAGCCCCAATGAACGAGCCGCAACAATCATATATCCTCCCTGCAAAGTAGAATTGCGCAAAGCCGTCTCTTCAGCAAATGGCATGTCTCCCGCATACCATGATCTCAATTCAACCGCTGGATATAAAATCGGTAATTTTTCATAAAATATTGGATCATATGCTACAATAACAATAACAGGAGCGGATAGTGCCAGATCAATATTCCCGTCTGTAAGTGCGGGTCTCAATTTTTCCTTACTTACCGGATGACTAAGAAAAGTAAACCGAGCTGGCTGGCAATTTGCAGAAGTAGGACCCATTTTTACCAAGTCATAAAGCTGATATAAAACAGAAGTTTCCACATCCCTATTTAACCAACCCCTAGGCGTCCGTGCCAAATTAAAAAGACGATCCAGACATTCCATAGACAAAGAAGATGTTTCATCCATTTCTTTTTTCCAATTCAATCATCCGAATTGATCCGAAACATAGATTTTTTTGATATTTTCTTTAGCAAATAAAATTAAATTCTTACTTGCTCCACAGTAATAACCTCAGAAAGATGTCGCTGCAGAATCACTTCCACCCCATGTTTCAAAGTCATTGCTGAAGAGGGACATCCCTGACAGGATCCCTGCATTCTTAAATAAACACATCCATCCTTATAACCGTAAAATATGATATCGCCACCATCTTTGGCTACAGAGGGACGAATTTCCGTATCTAATATCCATTTTATTTGCTCAACAACCGCTTGATCCTCAGGTGCAACTTCCATCTCGATCACATTGACTTTTGAAGTTTTATCGAGAACGGGTCTTTTCATCAAGAGAAAATCCATGATGATAGCACTTAACGCTGATTTCAGCCCATACCAGGAAACTTTCTCATCTTTGGTTACAACAATAAAATTGTGACCAAAAAAAACACGTTTCACTCCCTCAACATCAAACAGGCTCAATGCGAGTGGCGACATATTTGAAGCCTCTTTATTCGTAAAATCAATTGTCTGGTTCGAATCAAGGATCGGTTTACCCAAAATGAATTTCAATGCATGATTGTTTGGTGTTTCTTCCGTATGAATAAGCATTCCCAGTTCCTTAATCCCTCCACCTTAAATAAACAAATTTTACCCAAATAAAAACCTATCAAGAAATATGCCTTTTAAGTGGATTTATCAAAATAGACAAATAAATAAACAATTGTTAAAAATATCGCAAACTATCCTCTTCACGAAAAAGCATATTATTATTAATTACTTAGTATTTCAATATATCCTATTTCAAGATTTAGGATTTTGTCTGTAATTTAATCAGCCATAAATCAGCAATTTCTTTTATAACTCCCTGTGCTTGGATAGATTTTAGATTTTGAATTGATTGATTTTTCTGGTTAACTTGTAGTTGTGCCATAGCATAATGAAGCAACGCCTCATTAGAATCTTTCAACGTTTTTTTCAGTGCTTCCTTCATCAATAGCAGACCTGACTGACCTTTACCGTCCATAACCTGATCATATCCAAGCATCAACATATCATCACCATTTGGTGCCTTTTCGAAAGCTTCCAATTTTGCAGGTAACGCTGATTTATTCTCGTTAATTTTATCCTGAATAAATTTCCTAAATCTCATAACACGTGTAGAGTTATGATCCGTACCCAATACTCCCTTGTCATAACCAGCCGCAAGGATTTTCAATGCGAAATGCGGCATATTGGCTTGCATTGCCACTTCCGCCATTTCCATATATTCTTCACTGGTCCTCATTAAATTCATATTAAAACGCAAATTGAGTATTTCAAGTTTGACAGAGGGTGATAAATCACGACTGGATGATAGTGCCGCCATAATATGTCCCCAATATTCGGCTTTGGGATAATGCATAGCCAATTGCGTGTAACTATGTCGCAAACCATCCTGATCTCCAAGTTTTTCTTGGCAATTAGCCATAATTTGCCACTGGGATTCAGCTGGTACCTGACCATTTTTTATTTCTTCATCTATTTGTTTTTGCTGAGCTGTCATTGCTTCCTTATAGTTATTGTTAAGAAAATATGACTGGATCAACAATGTTTTCATGTGTGTATTGGTACCACCAACCAAAAAATACTGTTTAATATATTCTATTGCCTTCACATATTGTCGAGCTCGATAGGCAAGGCTGGCCTGCGCCATTCTTATTTGAATTTTTTCGGATGCAGACGTACGTGTGGAATTAATCAACTCATCATATCCGGTAAAGGCTGCATCAAGATCATTCTGCTTGATTGCCAAAGCAATCCGCAAATGTTCAATAATATTTTTTTCATAGGCGGAAGGATTTGGAATTGTCTGAACTTCCTTAAGCGCAGCATTGGCCTGGGCAATCTTTCCCTGTTTCATAAGATGTTCTATGTTTTTTAAAGGAGCAGCCATTTTTTGGCTTACCACTTCTTTGGATTCAATAGAAACTGAATATAAACCTCCAGCAGTTCCCAATAAAGCCACCATCCATAAATTTCGCAATAAAGTAACAGGTTTCATAGTTTAATATCCCGATCTATCCTCATCCATTACTGTTGATTGGCAATTGTTATCTTTTTTATTCCTAACCGTTGGGCATCAGCCAAAACAATGGCAACATTTTTATAATTGGCCAATCGATTGGGCTTTACGACAACAACTGGCTGGTCAGAATTAGCAGCTATTTCACGAAAACGATCAAGTAACGCATCCTCATTGGAAATAGCAGTATCATCAATCGACAAACTATTATCAAAATCAATACCGATTGTCACCGTTTTTGGAAGTTCTGTTTCATTTACTGGAACTGCTCTTCCCAAGGCCAATTGTACGGATTGCGTCTGTAGAGGAATAGTTATGATCAACATTACCAATAAAACCAGCATTACATCAATCAAGGGGGTCGTGTTAATATTTACCATGACCTCTTCTTCCTTTTCACCTTGCTGAATCATGATTCTGCGAGCATGTCCAGAACGTAATGAACGCATTATACTATATCCTTTTCAATCATATAATCTGGCTTAACCCTATACCGTATTACTATTTCCTAATGGGTTTCGTAATAAAATCAACCCGACTGATCCCGGCTTGCTGACAACCCTGGATAACCTGACCAACTTTCTCAAATTTTGCCTGTATGTCTCCCCAAACTTGAATTTGGGGCTGAGGATGTAAAGATGCTACCGAAGCCAATTTTGCCTTTAATGCATTATCGTCAGGTAATAGCTGTTCATTCCAAAATATTTGACCATCCGCCTTAATGACAAGGGCTATATTTCCTACCTTGGTTTGAGTTAAATGACTATTACGTTCTGGTATATCAACCTTTACAGCGTGTGTGGCAACAGGAATAGTGATTAAAAAGATAATCAGTAGTACAAGCATGATGTCAACCAAGGGGGTTGTATTGATTTCGGATACCACCTCATCATAATCCCCTTCCGCGCTGATAAAATCCCCCACACCACGATTACCATTCAAATTAAAGCTCATGTGCCTTTCTTTCCTTACTCAGAGATCACTTTTTTATTATTCAGGTTTCCCCCAAGTAAGACTGTTTGAACATCTGCAGCAAAATTGCGAGTTTGATCCATAATCACTTTATTGCGACGAACCAGGAAATTATATCCCAGAACAGCTGGAACAGCCGTAGCCAAACCAATTGCTGTCATAATTAAAGCCTCGCCTACAGGACCGGCAACTTTATCCAAGGTAGCCTGTCCAGCGATACTAATGGCGGTCAAGGCATGATGAATACCCCAGACTGTTCCGAACAATCCTACAAAAGGGGCAGTGGATCCAACCGTTCCCAAAAAAGCCAGACCGCCTTGCAATTGTCCCTGTATCGTGTCAAGCGCTCTATGTAAGGCCATGGACACCCAGCTGTATAAATCAATCGTTTCCTGCAAGGAGCCTTCATAATGCATCAGTGCATCAATACCATTTTCAGAAATATATCGATAGGAAGAGTTACTACCTAAACTCTCCGTACCCTTTTTTAAAGTGTTTTGTTGCCAGAACTGTTTTTCACGCACTTCTTTTCCAGCACGCGTTACACGATTTTGGACAACAATTTTTGCAACGATTACATACCAACTCCCTACTGACATTATTGCCAACACAAGCAATGTTATCCTTGAAACAATATCACCCGCTTTCCACAAAGCTTTTAAACCATATGGATTTTCTGATGATTGAGGAACAGCTTCCGGTTTTACTGGGTTGTCTATGGTCGAAGAAACGACTGGATTTACGTTGCTACCCGCTGAATTTTGCATTGGTTGAGAAGCGGAGTTATCATGTGCAGTTGATGTTGGTATATTTTGCTGAGGCTGCTGTGCAAAACCATTGTTTATACCTGACAGGCAAAGCATTCCAGAAAATGCGGCAATCACAGTGAATTTAAAACGAATCAATCGAAATAAACTTTTATTTTTATCCATATTTAACACATTCCTTCGTTAATTTTACTGGGCAGTAATTTCTTTAAACAACCTCAGACAACATAAACATATTCATTGTTATTTATTTTTATATTGATATGAATAACCATCAACTTATAATTGATTCTAGGTTCATTTCAAACCTATATACCATATCTGTTATCGAATTGGTGACGCTCTGGGATTGATTTTTGATAACCCAATAACGTAACGATCATGTTCCTTAAATATATTTTTACAAATATTTAAAGCATCAACTAAACCATCCCTAAAATTTTTGTCATAAAAATTCATATCATGAAAGCACAGATTATCAATGTTAGTCTGCCCAATATATTGTTTGGTAAATTTATTCATATTTTTCGACATTAACGTAACTAAATTCAAAGAAATTTTAACTTTATTTGCATTTAAGATGATTAATTGACATATCCAATCCAAAATAAATGAACCATTTTTATCCAGCACCTAATTTAAAACTGATTGTAAGACGATGATTTTTCTCTTTTACTGGCATACCGTTGCGTGTGGCTGGACGATAACGGGCAGAAGCCACATAGCGTAGAGCCTCTTCTTTAAACGAGTTTCCTCCTTTGGCTTCAATTACATTACAATTATTGGTATGGCCATCCGCTTCAATATCACAGGATAGTATAACCCGACCTTCCTTACCCGCTGCTTCCATATCAGGAGGATAATTCATTTTAACACCATTAAGTGCACGGCTGCCAGCACTTCTGTCAGGAGGACCATCATTTGGAGTATTCGACATCCCCTCACCAGATGTACCATTCATATTCCCTTGATTTTGACTATCGGATGCCGAGCTTTTTGCAGGTTGGGCAGCCGGTTCCCTTTTTTTGACTTGTTTTTTTACAATTTTAGGCGGTTTAGGTTGTACAGGGGCTTCTGTATTAATTGGGGGGGGCTCAATCTCTGGTGGAGGTGGAACAATCATTTCCGGTGCAGGTGGTTGTGAAACCTGTGCGGAAGCTGAGGATGCGGCGGAAGATACATCTACAACCCTTATTTCTAATGGAGCAGGCATATCTTCTTTTTTATTGGAATGCATCAGAAACAATAATCCAAGAATTCCAAAAATATGAAACAAAATAACAAGAATTAAAATACCAATAGATTCAATAGGATGACGTTGATTAAGATTAACCATGAATCATTTTCCATTTCCTGTGAAATTACTCATCTTCAATACTTATCCACTGATAAATCATTATTAGTCAAAGTTTTTAACAAAGCCTTTTTATCATGTTGCTTTCGCACTTGCTTCTGAACGTGTTGCCCCCACCCTTAAAGCCAGTGCCGCTGCCATGAAATCATCCAGATCACCGTCCAGAACAGCATCTGGATTGGTTTTTTCCACATCCGTTCGCAAATCTTTCACCAATTGATAGGGTGCCAAAACATAAGAACGGATTTGATGACCCCAACCTATATCAGTTTTATTGGCTTCTGTCTGTGCCGCCTCTTCCTCGCGTTTTTTTAATTCCAATTCATATAGACGGGCCTTCAACATTTCCATTGCTGTTGCCCGATTACGATGTTGTGATCGATCCGTTTGACAAGCGACAATAATTCCTGTTGGAACATGGGTAATTCTTATGGCTGATTCCGTTTTATTGATATGCTGTCCGCCAGCACCCGATGCACGATACGTATCGATTTTCAAATCTGATTCATTTACTTCAATATCAATTGAATCATCTATAACTGGATAAACCCAAACAGAAGCAAAAGATGTATGACGCCTTTTAGCGGAATCAAAAGGCGAAATACGAACCAAGCGATGAACTCCCGCTTCAGTTTTCAGCCACCCATAGGCATTTATCCCGCTTATTTGCAATGTTGCCGATTTTATACCCGCCTGTTCCCCTTCAGTACTTTCCAACATGGTTACCTTATAACCATGTTGTTCAGCCCAACGTGTATACATTCTTAACATCATCTCAGCCCAATCCTGCGCTTCCGTGCCTCCTGCCCCGGAATTCACTTCCAGATAACAGTCATTCCGATCGGCTTCACCAGAAAGTAAACTTTCCAATTCAAGACGTTTAACTTCTTTTTCCATTGATTGCAATTGTTGCAAGGCATCCTGAACAATTTCCATGTCATTGTCTTGTTCAGCCAACGCAATTAGGTCAAGATTTTCCTTGCAATCCTGCTCCAACCGTTCAACCCGCTCAATTTGATTGGCAAGCCCTGTTCTTTCCTGCATAATCTTTTGCGCATTTTCCGCATCATCCCATAGATTGGGATCTTCAATGCGGTTATTTAACTCGGCTAGACGATCTTTAGCTGTATCCCAGTCAAAGATGCCTCCTCAGCAGTTCTAAAGACTGCTCTATTGTTTGTTGGAGTGTATCACTCTCCGCAGACATACTCGTTTCCTTTATTTACCTTAAATGCAATTAATTATTAATCCAATTAACAAGATTTTAATAAAAATACAAGGTCAACCTTAATATAATCCACCCATACCTATATCTTCCCCTTCACCTGAAGATGAAGATTGACCTGTTTTTTCACCAATCTTTTTTTCACTTCCTTCATTAGATGGAGATACAATCCCCTCATTACTATCCATGGACTCTTCAGAATCAGGTATATTTTCAGCTCCTGTATCCTGGGCTGTCAACTCACCCGTTGCTGCCCCCTTATTCAAATTGATGCTAATTCCCGGGGTTTGTCCTTCCTTGAAAGCATCGGTTACACTTCCTTTACTCGTATCATAACTTGCTAGAAAAACACCTTCTGGTTTTGCAAAATCAAGTTTGGGGCGATTAGCCAGAATGTTTTTCATGAATTCATTCCAAACTGGCGCGGCAACAACAGCGCCAGACATACCTTTTCCCAATGTTTTTGGCTGATCAAACCCAAACCATACTACTGTCACGACATCCGGTGAAAATCCTGCAAACCACGCATCATTAAAATCCTGACTGGTTCCTGTCTTGCCGGCAAGTGGACGATCTATCCCACGCGCTGCCGACATACCGGTTCCACGTTTCATCACGTCTTCCATCATGGTTATAATTTGATAGGAACTTTGAGCTGATGCAACACGTTTACGATGATCAATAATAAGGGGAAGCCTATCTGGATCTTCCGAATGTTCCAACTTCAAGACATCTGAATGCCAGATTACCTTTCCATTCCGATCCTGAATATAGTCAATTAAGGTTGGTTTTGTTAACAACCCCTCTGCCGCAATACTTGCATAGGCACCAGCATGACGGAAAACCGTTGTCTCCACAGCACCCAAAACGGCAGGTAAAACCTTAGGCATTGAATCTACTTCACCTAATGCAATTGCCAAATTTGAAATAGCATTCATCCCGACTTGAGCGGCCAAACGAATGGTGACCAAATTCCTTGAATAACGTAAGCCATTATGTAACGCTGTTGGTCCCCAGAATGTTTTTTCATAGTTGTTTGGATGCCAACTACCTGCTGAAAAAGGGGAATCCATAAAAATCTGAGATGGCGGAATATTTTGTTCCATCCCCGCCAGATAAGCTATGGGTTTGAAAGAAGAGCCTGGTTGTCGTTGAGCTTGTGTTGCTCGATTAAACTGTGACTCAGCAAATGACCATCCACCAAACATGGATAAAACGCGGCCTGTCTGAACATCAACAGAAATTAACGCACCTTCTATCAGAGGAACCTGACGCAAGGCGACTTTACCATTATCAGCCAAAGGCTCAATTAAAACAACATCGCCCATTTTTAATGGATGAGAAGAACGCTTTGTCCAACTTACATCCTTATTTTCCAATAAAGCCAATTTCTCATTCTTATTCTCCAACCATCCAACTTTTCCCGTACTACTATTCAAAACAATGGCAACACGCCATGCATCCAATATCCCGGCAGGATTTTTTTGTCTGGCTAGCAAATCACTCCATTCTTTTCCATCTTCAATATTTAAATGATTTATTGCACCTCGCCAACCATGTTGCCGATCATATTTCATTAATGCCTGCTGCATTAACCTTGTTGCTAGATTTTGATTTTTTAGATCCAAACTCGTATGAACTTCCAAACCACCCTGCATTGTTTTATCCATTCCATAGCGATCTATCAGATCACGCCTTACAGCCTCGGAAAACCATTGTGTTCCTGCCAAAGGTCCACGTCTTATAACAGATTGTGTCACTTGCAGAGGTTCATCCATTGCCTGTTTCAGGACTTCTTTGCTGATTGCACCAGTTTCTAGCATACGGCTCAAAACGAAATTACGACGTTCCAGCCCTGCTTTTGGATGATGATAAAGATCATAATTATAAGGAGATTTCGGCAATCCACCGAGATAGGCCGCTTCTGCCACGGTCAGCTGATCAAGATTTTTATGAAAATAAGTTTGTGCGGCCGCAGCAACCCCGTAGGCACCATCACCAAGATAAATTTCATTTAAATAAATTTCCAGAATTTGATCTTTGGTCAGGGATTGTTCAATTCGAATTGCCAAGATAGCTTCCTTAATCTTGCGATTCAAATTCCGCTTATTGTTAAGCAACATATTACGCGCAACCTGTTGCGTAATCGTTGACGCCCCCACCAGACGCTTACCTGACGTTTTACGGAACATATCTTGTACAACCGCACGTACAATTGCCAAGGGGTCTATCCCGCCATGAGAATAGAAATTCTTGTCCTCTGTCGAGATAAAAGCATTCTTGACCCGATCCGGAATAAGGGTAATGGGAACAAATAATCTCCGCTCTGATGCCAATTCTGCCATGACACGATCATTATTGGCATATATCCGGCTCATAACAGGCGGGGCATAATTTTTCAACCCCTCAACAGTAGGCAAATCCTGTACGGCTCCCTCATATTTTATCCAGGCAAATAATCCACCTCCCGCAAGAATAAAAAGGAACAAGCCTGCAAGTATTCCAACCAACATCCGCCATATACGGTATCTGGGGCGTTTTATAATTGAATTACTATATTTATTACCAGTATTAGACGGATCAGAATTTTTCGAAGACATAAAAAAAACTCTACATCAATTGTGAAAACTCGATTATTAGGAGTTATTCTTATATAACATTTTTAATATGAGTAAAAAACAACTATGTTGTTATTCCAAGAATATGTCGATCTTTTATTCAGTTTACAAATATAATTTTGCAGATTTTTTTTGTTTATCCCAAATCTTTTTCCCCTCCAAATCAAGTTTTGTCCATTCATCATCCGTCAAATTAACATTCACCGCTGCTGTATTTTCCTCTAAATGTTGAACGGAACCCGTTCCGGGAATGGGAACAATGATTTTTGAACGTTTTAATAGCCAGGCCAACGCTATCTGACGGGCTGAGGCGTGTTTTTTGTTCATAATTTCTTCAAGAACAGGACCAGTGAATTTCACCCCCTGTTCCAAAGGTGCATAAGGTATGAAAGCGATATTATTTTCCTCACAAAAATCAACAACGGCTTCTGATTCCCGATTAACCAGATTATATTTGTTCTGAACGGAAGCAACCTTGAAAAATTTTGACGCACGTTTAATCATCCCTACAGATACGGCAGATAACCCAATATGACCGATTAATCCCTCCTGCTGCATTTTGGCGATAGCTTCAAACTGTAATTCCGGAAAAGTATCTTCCCCCACACGATGCAATTGCCATAAACGGATTTGATCCAGTTTTAGACGACGCATACTCATTAAAACACATTGACGTAAATAATCTGGACTGCCAATGGGTCGCCAAATATCCGGCCCATGCCGAGTGTGACCTCCTTTTGTGCCAATCAATAAATTTTTCGGATAAGGATAAAGTGCTTCGCAAATTAATTCTTCGCTGATAAAAGGACCATAGCTATCTGCCGTATCGATAAAATTAATCCCCAATTCTAGCGTACGATATAAAGTTGCAATAACTTCCTTACGATTTTCAGGTTCCCCCCATACACCTTTACCAACAATACGCATCGCACCAAATCCCATTCGATTGATCTTGATTTGGTGATCAAATTGAAAATTACCCGCTAAAGCCGCATCAATTGACTGCATTCTTTTTTCCTATCATAGATCATTCATTAATTATTAAAAATAAATGATTTATAAAATAAATACCACTTTAGAAAAATAAATTATCTATCAGAATGATATAAAGTAATATTTTTAATAATGAATTTTATTTATTAAGTATGAAATTTTATTAGATCATATTAAAAATAATTGCCGCAAATTAATCTAGAAATATTATTTTATTGTACATTAAAATCATAACCTTATATTTATTCTAATTTTAAACAAATTATTATGGCATTATAATTTAATCAGAGGTAATTCTCATTTAAACATATTTAATTTTTGAATGATGAAAGAATTTAAATGTTTTCGCTTCCACCTAAAATTATTCGTGATACAGAACTTGTTCTCGCCACCCATAATCCAAATAAGGTAAAGGAAATTCATCAATTACTTTCCAATTTTTCATTAAGAATTCATTCGGCAGGTGAACTTAATCTGACAGAACCTGAAGAAACAGGGACAACCTTTCATGAAAATGCCCGTTTGAAAGCTTTACAAGCCAGTTATGTCTCAAACATGATTGCTTTGGCAGATGATTCCGGTTTTTGCCTTAATGGATTGAATGGGGATCCTGGTTTATATTCTGCTCGTTGGGCGGGACCCCATAAGAATTATTCTATGGCCATGCAAAAAATACATGATAAATTACAGTCCATTCCTGATAAATCGGCTTATTTTATCTGTGTGCTATCCCTTGCATATCCAAACGGTAAAACATATGAATTTGAAGGAAAAGTTGACGGTAATTTTATTTGGCCTCCCCGTGGACAATACGGTCATGGATATGATCCCGTTTTTCAACCATTAAATAACCCGTTAACTTTTGCAGAAATGTCTGATTCGAAAAAAAATTCAATTAGTCACCGTGCTCTAGCTTTTCAAAAATTCATTCAGGCCTGTTTCTAACCCTTACCTCTATATAATCTATTGGAATGAAACATCCCAATAGATTTATTCCCTATCGATATCCCGTTTGGGTAATAACGCAGGAACAAATATTAATGTCGCCACCAATGTACATCCTAGGGATATCAATAGTAATAACCCCATACTCGCTGTTCCAGGATGGGCTGAAGCTGCCAAAGATCCAAAAGCCGTTCCAGTTGTTAAAGCTGAAAATAGAACCGCTCTAGCAGTTGGCGATGATAAGGGATTCGATAGTCCTTCACGCCAATTCATTACAAAATAGATATTAAAGGATACACCAACTCCAAGTAAAAGCGGTAATGTAATGATATTGGCAAAATTCAAAGGCTGATCGATTAAGACAATCACAATAATTGTCATAAGTCCTGACAATATCAAAGGCATTAATACAAGACACATATCCAATATTCGACGTAATGCGATAAATATAATGATGGCCAAAGTTATTATCGCCATAACCGCCGCAATAATAAAAGCATGAACCACTGTATTTGCACTTTCTATGATATCAACGGAAGTTCCGGCCGCTTCAGGAGCAACGGAACGAATTTGTTTAACAAACGTTGCAATTTGTTCATTATCAAGATTTGTGCCTTTTGGATAAATCTCTATCCTGTATAATCCATCTTTTGTTCGATATTCATTTGCCAACTCTTTGGGAACATCAGTTAAAGAAACGGCTGATGGCGTTAACATAATTTCCAGATGGTGCAATTGAAAACCAAGAAAACGAACCAGATCATCATTGATTTTCATGAGGTCATTATCAGACATATTGACAATTTTTTGCAATGCAAGACGTATTCTTTCCAATGGACTATCAGACGTCAGTATATTTTGCACCGAATTGAGTTTATCCAACATTTTCTGCATAGACTGACGTAATTCCAATGCTGATGGTCTGGATTTGATTGATGTGTTTGACAAAGTGTTTAACAAGACCGACGCTGCATCCCTGATCATTGGAATTTTAATTTTTTGATCCTCCGGAACAAAAGATCCAAGCCAAATAACATTTTGCACTGAAGAAAGCTGACCAATCTGATCTACGAGTTTTTTTGCCTCTTCAGGAGATTTAGCCATTACATCTGCTGTATAAGGATTAGTATTCGGATCATTCATCAATAGCTGTAAAGCCTTCATCCCTTCAGAATGGGTATCCTTGGTATGAAATGGGTCTGCATCAAAGCTGACCTTTTGATCAACCAGAAAGAAAATGCCGATAACAGCAATCACTGCATAAACAACAAGGATATACCAACGATAATGTCGAAATTTATTATCCAAACTTTTCAATCTGGGAAAACCAGCCATAGCTTGAACTATTTTTGGCTGTAAAATTGTTAACATGGCTGGCAAAAGTGTTAACGTGCAGATCAAGGCAATAATCATACCCGTGCCAGCAATTAAGCCAAGCTGCTTAACCCCAACAAAATTTGTCGGAGTAAACGCCAAAAAACCTGCTGCTGCCGCAACAGAAGCTGTAAATATCTGATGACCTGTATCATATCCTGTTTTAGACAATGCCAATAAAGTTGATTGCCTTTTATTGGTATTGTCATCCGCTTGAATATCTTGCCCCCTGAAACGAACAGAAAACTGGATTGCGAAATCAACAGCAATACTGACAAACAAAATTGCGAAAGAAACGGATATAAGGTTTAACGTGCCCACCGCAATTGAAGCAAAACCTGTTGTAAGAATCAAACCGATCAATAACACATATAGTATGGGTAAAATAATACGCCAGGTTTTTACTGCAAGGAATAACCAGCCCGCAACCAATACAAAAGAGGCAAAAAGACCGAGAACCATGCCATCCATGACCGTGGAAAATTCCTCATCATTGATTTTTGCATCTCCTGTAATATGAATCTTCACATCTCCTCTTTGAACATATGATATGGAAGAAATTGCTTTTTTTAATGACGCAACAGCCTCCCCTGAAGGTTGCAAGGAGGTTAAATCCATTTTTGGTTTTGCCACTACGATTTGATATCGACCAGCCAAACTTGAAAGTTCTCCAGAAAGACTTTTCTCCCATGAAAAAGGTTCAAAATCTCTTTGTGATGCTTTCTCTAATGTTTTAGCAAATCCATTTAATTCATTTTTATACTGTTCCAGATCAACCTGATTTTCCTTAATACCTTCTACAACCATACCCAACGTATCAAATAATCCTCGTGCAGAAGTATCCGCGGCAAGACTACTCAAAAAAGGTTGTGCACGAATTATTGTATTCAATGTTTGATCCAACACTGGAGGATCAAGGAACATCAATCCGTTTTTAACAAGAAAAGGATTATTTTCTGGTGAACTAGCAAAATAAAAATGTTTTTTATCCTGATTTAACTGATTAACAAGGATTTCTGCACTTAATTCCCTTTCTTCCGGAATTTTGGCCTCAATAATCGCAACTAAAATTCCCTCTCGATTTGGGAAATTCTTTCCCATCCAGTCCGATCGCTGCTTCCAAGGCATTTTCGTGGAAAACATCTTGGTAGTATCAGTAGTTATATCCAGTTTCTTACTTGTTACAAAAATAGATACAATTGCCAGCAACAGATAAACTATAAAAACAAGCCATGCATGACGTGAGCAAAATTCAACAATCCGTCTAATCAATGCAGAAACCATTCCGGCAACACATCCTTTTCGTACAATACAGAAGAATTCAAGACTCTATAGATTTATAAATATGTTATATCTTTTAATTGATACAATAGAAGAAAATAGCTTTCATCTAAAAGCATTCAACATCCATTATATAAATCAATTTTGTAACAACTTATAAAAAAGGAATAACAATTCAGAAATTTTCATTATGGTTCGATTTCAATATTCTGAATTTTAAATTATTAACTCTTCCATATGACGAATTCTTCTGGCAGTTTATTTTTTAAAACTGAAAAACATAACTACTCCTTTTTTTTATATATTTAAATCCCAAAAATAATAAAAATTCATTCAAGATATAATCAATGTTATGCAATTAATAATTATTCTCAATTGATATGTAAAAAATGCAGCTTTTTTCTTTCTCGATAATTATATCAAGCCAATTACCAAGAAAAAATTAAATGATTGAAAAAATTAAATTTTTTGCAATAAAGCCAAACTTTCAATACAGGCTGCCACAGCCTCGCGACCCTTATTCTCCTTATTTTCTTCAGAACGGATTTGTGCCTGTTCCGAAGTATAAGTGGTTAAAACACCAAAACTGATAGGAACTTCTGTATGCAAACTGGCCTGCATCAATCCGATAGTTGCACCCAGACTGATAAATTCAAAATGCGCTGTATCTCCCTTAATGACACACCCCAAACATACAACACCATCATATTTACCTGACTTGGCCAGTTTTTGTGCGATTAAAGGCAATTCAAAAGCTCCAGGTGCATAATATAAATCTTCTTGATAAAAAAGAATTTGATGTTCAGACAACCATTCCTGTGCTCCTCGACACAATCCATTCGTTACTGTTTGATTAAACCGGCTAACAACTATTGCAATCCGTGGTGGCTTGGAAAATGAAAATTTCTGTATTGATTGAGGAGCTTGTTTTATCATGTAAAAACCTTTATTCACTAGTTATAAACTCTAACTGAAATTTATATTTCAGATAAATGGGTTAAAAGATGCCCCATACGATCTCGTTTTGTTTTTAAATACTGACTGTTAAAAGGATTAGCATCAATTTCCAATGAAACACGATGACGAATTTCAAAACCCTGTTTTTTTATCATTTCAACCTTGCTCTTGTTATTCGTCATTAAATTTAAAGATTTGATACCAAGTTTTCTTAAGATGGCACCAGCAACTTTCCAGTCACGCATATCAGTCAAAAAACCCAATTGATGATTCGCTTCGACCGTATCAAACCCTTTTTCCTGTAATGCGTAAGCCTCAATCTTATTAAAAAGCCCTATTCCACGGCCTTCATGACCGCATAAATATAACAGAACACCACATTCAGATTCACCAATCATTTTCAAGGCCTGATGTAATTGGGGACCGCAATCACACCGCAAAGAACCAAACACATCCCCTGTCAAACATTCTGAATGCAGACGAACCAAGGGAATTTGTTCATTGGTTTGATGAAATGGAAAGTCCCCTTTCATAACGGCCAGATGTTCATTACCCTTCAAATCTATGAATGCCTGAACCTTAAAATCCTCTCCACCATAACAATTGGGTAAATGGGCTCTTGTTCCCGCTTTCACCAATGAAGATACGGAATCCAATTTTTTCGCGTCATACAGTCCACGCCAACGTATAATTTCAGCAATTGTAACGATTGGAATACCATATTTTTCAGCAAACTGACGAAGCTCCGGCATTCTTGCCATTGATCCATCATCTTTGACAATCTCACAAATTGCGGCAATAGGCTTCAATCCAGCGATTTTTAATAAATCAATTGAGCCTTCCGTATGTCCATTTCTGGATAAAACACCATTAGGATCGGCAATTAAGGGAAAAACATGACCGGGACAAATAATATCCTGCGCAGTGACGTCATCCCTTGCAACCACTTCAAAGGTCTTTGCACGATCCGAAGCAGAAATACCTGTTGTAATGCCCTCTTTTGCTTCTATAGAGACTGTAAAAGCTGTCTCATGTGGTGAGGTATTGTGTTGAACCATTAACGGTAAACGAAGTTTCTGCGCCAGCTCACGTTGTAAAGGCATACAAAGTAAACCTTTGGCATTCGTAATCATAAAATTAACGATCTCAGGCGTTACAAATTGCCCGGCAGCAACCAGGTCACCTTCGTTTTCACGTCCCTCATCATCAACCAACAAAACCATCTGCCCATTTTGCAAGGCAGAAACAGCACGTTTCAATTCCGCACTTAAAGTTTGATTCACTTTTGAACTTGACATAGATTTTCCACGTATTTTGAAATGATATCAACCTCAATATTGACAATGTCATCAACCTTTAACAAACCGAGCCGTGTATGATTCCAAGTATGCGGAATAATCATCAAATCAATCAGGAACTCATTCATTCCGTGATTTTCTTCGGCTGTTTCTTTTATCCCGTTAATAGTTAAACTGACACCATCTATGGCTATTGAACCTTTTTCCACAACATACTTACGTAATGAAGAAGGTAAAGCGACAAATAATTGATGTGCCTCACCTTTCTGTTCAATTTTGAAAATACGGCCAGTTGCATCTACATGCCCCTGAACAATGTGACCAGAAAGCCGGGTGGAAGGTGTTACGGCCCGTTCCAGATTTACTTTCATATTTTCAATTAAAACATATAGATTCGTACGATCTAAAGTTTCTGAACTGATAAAAAAGGAAGCTTCATCATTCGTACCTAGTTTTGTCACCGTCAAACATACACCATTTACGGCAACACTTTCACCAAGAATCAAATCTGGTATACCAGTTTTAATCTTAATTTCCATAGCTTGAATTTTTAAATCCTGCTTTTCATATTTAACAGCTGAAACAACACCAAGAAACTCTATGATACCAGAGAACATAATGTGCCCTCCTTTCTTTTCGAAAGATCAACAAAATTGAAATGGGATAAAAGTAATCGCGTAGGTGAAGCAAGGTGGTTAGAAATTAACTTTAACTGATCATCCCCTTTATTTTGTTTTCGAAATATAAGCCATTCATCCCAAAGTTTCTTTTGACGAATGACTTGCAATAACTGTGGCCCTCCTTCAACCATCCCCCACAATATATTATGATTATGTAATAAATATGGTAGATCATCAATTTTTGAACATGTAACAAGAGAAAAATTATTTTTTTCAGCATTTTTGATATAATTTACGGGGACAATTTCCTCTATAGGCTTTTGCTGTTTAGTGCAAATAATCAACAAGCGTTTTCGATCCGGGTGATCAGGGACATAGCGCACGGTGAAAGAGGGATTATCCTCTTTAATTGTATTCACACCTGTTATAATCGCCTCAGTTCCACGCCGCAATTGATGAGCCTGACATAGGGATGTAAAAGAGGTGAATGTCTTTTTCCCTATTGGTGGGATCATGGAGCCTGCAACATCAAGAGCTTGTTTAACCGTTATCCAGGCTTTCCCTCTTGTCACAGATTGAATAAACGGAGCAATAAGATCCTCACATTTTTTTTGCCAGTAAAGAGATTTTTTACCGCAAAGATCTCTTAACAAAAAAACTTCTTTGCCGCCTTGTCTTAACCGTTCATTACCAGCACCACAAACATTAGGATTGGGATCAGCAACTCCCACCCATATACGACGAGCCGGAGTTCGCAATAATGATTCAGAACAAGGTGGCGTACGCCCTATATGATTGCAGGGTTCTAACGTTACTATAACATCATGAATTTTATTCCAAACACCTGCAACACGACATTGCCGCAATGCCAACGCCTCGGCATGTAGCTTACCTGCCTCATAATGGGCTGCAGTAGCAAGGATTTTACCCTGTTGATCTAAAATTACACATCCAACAGGAGGATTAGGCGCTGTCTGCCCAACATAAAGTAAAGCTTCACGTATAGCATATGAAAAAGCATTAGAGATTGCTTCGGGTAAATCAATTCCCTCATTCATTTTTAATTGTTCAGCCTGTGAAACCGAACCTAAGCGTGCTTGCATTTCTAGTTCCTATCTCTAGACGCACGCGGGCACTCCATAACATACCTTCTTCACGTTATTAACGAAACGTAAAAGGTAAATTATATCGTTCTTTCTCATCCGGACTGTAACCGTCGGCTTTGGAATCGCACCAAAATCTGCTTGACCCTGCATTATTACAATACAGGCGCTCACGGGCTTAAGAACAAGATATTCTCTTACCGTCGGTGAGGAATTACACCTCGCCCCAAGAACGTCGTTATTTAATTATCATCCATTTACTGGACATCATTAAGATAAGCATTTTCATTCTTGTAATCAAGTTTTTTCAGGATAAACACCCATTTTCCCGATGATAAATATTTTTTGATACTTAATTTTAAACATATTGTCTTTCCGAAACCCTAGCCCATTGTTGATACTGACCGTATATCCGTTCGTATTGTTCAGATAAATGCAAATCAGGTTTATAGATCTTGGATATAGGACTGGACATATGGTGCTGAGCTTCCAAAACTGAAGAATACACCTTTGCAGCTACGGCCCCTAAAATGGCGCCCCCCAAAGCACAACACTGTTCAGAGGCTGACACTTTTATTTCACGTTTCATAATATCGGCACATGTCTGCATTATGATTGATGATTTTTTAGCAATTCCGCCAATTGCAATAATTGTGTTAATAGATATATCCTGTTCTACAAAACATTCCATAATAGCCCTTGCACCACAGGCAGTGGAAACTATCAAGCTTCCAAAAACCGCAACTGCATCAGTGGCCAATGTTAATCCTGTAATTGTTCCTTTTAAACGCTGATTGGCATAAGGTGTTCGACGCCCATTAAACCAGTCAACTGCAATCGGTAAATATTCTAGATTCTTATTTTTATACCATTCTTCAGCTAGATTATTTAGCAAATCATGCTCAATTTCATAAAATTCTTGCAAATGTGTAAAATTATTACGTGCATAGAATTGCAAGGGCCAGCCTAAAAAACGTTGAAACCACGCAAAAATATCACCAAAAGCGGATTGTCCCGCCTCGAAACCGATATATCCCGGGACAATACTACCATTAACCTGTCCGCATATCCCCTTGATAAACCTACCTTTTACCTGCTCATTTTCAGCCGTTAACATATCACAAGTTGAAGTTCCTATGACCTTTACCAGATTATAGGGTTTAGCACCCGCACCTATTGCACCTACATGGGAATCAATTGCCCCGCCTGAAACCGTCACATTTTCATTTAAACCAAGTTTTTCCGCCCACTCCTTTGTTAACTTACCAACAGCCATATCAGCAGTATAAGTCTCTTTAAATAACGGATAGGGTAATTCTTCAACCAGTACAGGATCTAGGTCTTTAAAAAACTCATAGGAAGGTAAACCGCCCCATTGTTCATTCCAAAGGCATTTATGACCAGCCGCACATCTGTTTCTTTTAATTATATGGGGTAAGGTTGTGCCTGTCAGCAACGCGGGAATCCAATCTGAACATTCAACCCAAGATACTGTGGCTTTTTTAACAGCCTCGTCATTTCTGAAACTATGCAAAATTTTTGACCAAAACCATTCTGATGAATAAACCCCTCCACATCCTTTTAAAAAAACAGAATATGCTGGTTTTTGACATAATCGATTAATTTCTTCCGCCTCTTCAATAGCGGTATGATCTTTCCATAAAATAAACATTGCATTTGGATTTTCTGAAAAATCAGGCCGTAACGCAAGAATTTGACCATGCCTATCCAATGGTGCAGGACTGGATCCTGTCGCATCAACTCCAATTGCAACAATATTTTTAGCAACACCACCCAATTGTTTTACGACTGAGCAAACAACCTCTGTTAATGATTCCATAAAATCCAGAGGATGTTGCCGAAATCGATTTAGAATAGGATTACAGAACAACCCCTTTTTCCAGCGTGGATAATATGTGATACTTGCTGCAAGCTCTTCACCATTTTGACAATCTACAGCCAGAGCGCGAACGGAATCGCTACCAAAATCAAGACCTATTGCAATTTTATGAGGCATATATTGTATATCCATGGAAAATAATTGGAAAACAAAACTGTTTTCATATAATCCCCCTTCACTTCATGATTATCAATTTAATTTCAAGCAATCAAAAAAAATTGATTTTTATTATAAAAATTAAAAATATTAACTTTTTTGTATTTTTTTCTTGAAATTAAATCTAAAATCAGGCATAGAACTGCACGTGTTGATTGTATATTGCCGGATTAGCACAGTGGTAGTGCAGCGGTTTTGTAAACCGAAGGTCGGGGGTTCAAATCCCTCATCCGGCACCACAAACATAACAAAATCGATATGTGGAAATTTAATATAGTGTGATCAATTATAATTCACCTAACAATTTATTATAGAAATAAGTTATTATTTCAACGTGTAAAAAATTATTGATCAATATAAACAGCCAATAATTTTGTATATCTTTTATTCGCTACCAAATTTAATAATAATCAATAAGCATTGTATAATTGATTAATCATAATTTACAGTTATATTTACATGTTTTGTGAACATTTTATCCATTGTTCAAGACAATATTCTATCAAAAAATTATAATTTCATTTAACATGAATTAGAATTATTATTTATTCAAATAAATATATATTTATTCTTTATTATTGTCATAAAAATTAATTATTATTAAGTAATAAATATAACGATATATAAATTATTGACTATTAGTATTGATATTCACAATTAATTTTGCTAGATTGATTTAGGTAAGGTAAAAAAGGCCTTTATTTCTAAATAAAAATTATTTAAAACCTTTTGAAATTTTTAGTTAGATGTTGTGTCAATAATAAAGGAGGTAATTCTTTTTTTACCTTACCTTATTGATTATATACATTTTATATAAAAAAATCTATAAAAATCATACATAAAATAATTATTTTTAAATTATTAATCTAATAATTTCTTTTATATTATTTAATTAATATTACATATTTTATGTTTTATATTCATAGATTATTTTTGATCTATTTTAACAGTTTATAACTTATTGAAAATGGTCATAATTCTTCAAATTACTTTACCTAAATTGATACTATAGTATTTTTTATGATACTGAGCCATTGCTACAGTAATTCCTTAATTCAAATATAAAATACGACATATTGCCACAACAAAAAATGATTACCTATTAATATATCAGGTTTCGGTAATCCCTAACTATCTAAATTAAAATTTTCTGCAATGTATATTAATACATATATTAAAGATTGGCGTTTAGTATTGTTAAAAAAATATTGCAAATGTCATAATAAGTTGCTGCTTCCATCTGACAAATACTTAATGCTGGTCCATTACCCATTTGTTTTAAATAAGTAAAATTACCTGAATATCCTTCAACCAAACAATTACTCGTAACCTAATGATTATCAGTGCGTTATTTCCAAAGACCAAAATAATTTAAAATTGACATGATAACACAATATTTAAGGTGATTTAAACAAATACCCCCCGTTGTTTTTAATATAAAAATTTACCTTTAAAAATAAAAAAAGCCCACCATTAAGGTGGGCATAAAATTATTATAAAAATTTAATGTATGATTTTATAAAATAAAATCATAATTAATTGATTGTCTAAAAATCTGACAAAGCGACACGTTTCCATTTGTTTGTAGAAACACATACATAATGATAGTTTGAATCATCTTTTATATCTCCCGCTTTACAAGGGGCGGATGATGAAGATGGTGTTGAAAGCATAACATGCAAGTTATTTGCGGTAATATTTCCAGTTGTAATAACATTGCCCACAAATTTATAGTTATTACCACCATGATGATCTGTAAAATAAAATGTATTTTTCTCTAGATGGTTACCCCATGGGTCAATATTCGCATATCTGTTATAATAAAAATTAATATCTCTATTATCTGGATTACTATCTCCTGTATTAAAACGAATTGAACCTGTCGCAGGTAAAATCATAAAAGGCGTTTGAAGATATGATACATCTATAAATGGACTACGGATATGTGCTGTTATTTCTTTGTTACCATTTAAACCGGCAACCCCATTATTTACATTTACTTGTGACTTTAATATTGCATTATCCACAATATTGTTGACAGATTTACCATGAACTGTAAGTTCATTATTTACAATCACATTACTATTCTTATCTACAATTAAGCCTAATTTCGTCTTATCTCCATGTCCGGATCCAAGAGCAATACCACCTATATAACCCAATGGATCATAAATAACTTGTCCTAATACTGAACATTTTCCATTTTGATTACATGTGGGTGAATAATTAGATTGTAATCCATTATTAGATTTTGTCATTCCTAGATGTAGTGAATTATTAGCGGGTCCATCATTAGACATAAAGGAAAATAATTGATAAGAAGAACTACTAGTTTTTGCCTGTCCCAACGCTATCATAACCTGCTCACCATTAATTGTATTCAAAGCTTTAGAAGGCCATACCCATTTATATACTCTAAACCCACCATCTGTATCAATCGGTATCCCACCATCTTCCCATTCACCATCAATCCTTAACCCTATGGGCATTTTACTGAATCCAGCTAACCACATCATATAACTACCAGCAGTCAAACGATGATTACTGCCTCCCCATGACATTGTTAATCCATGACTATTTATTGAATAATCATGATCTGAATACATCCAAAAATCCCATTGGTTATCATAAGTTCGTGTAATTGAATCAGTCTTAGAAGCATCATTAGTTTGTAACATATACGTATTAAAGTTCTTGTTGCTCAGCCCTAAAAATAAAGCTGGCTGGCTATAATGATGAAAATTGGAATTATGTTTCATTTTCAATGTTCTTGGATCTGTATAGCTTATTTTATAATCCAATTGATCTCCCTTATTACTTCCAGGAACACCATCTGATCCTTCATAAATGTTTGAAAACATTTTTAAGTTTTTCCACAATCCCTTACCTCCAGCACCTGGGTAATAATAAGTTTCAACATTTAACTGAGTATAGGTATGTTTTTTATCTTCACTTATATTCCCTTTTGGAGATCCAACAGATCCGGAATAATATCCATAATAGTAATTTGGCATATCTATAGCATCATTAATTGATTTTTTATCTTCTATGACAGACATACCATTCGCAATATTCGTCCAAAGAGCCATTCTCATAGAAATCATATTCATTTCCTGTTGGGAAAGCGCTGGATAAATTTCAGTTCCATTTTTATATGGTTTTATAGCATAAGCTCTCCCATCAGCAGAGTAAATTGTTATCCTCACTTGACTTAAAGCCTTTATAGATTTTTTTAATTTATAACCTCTAGCAAGTTCAACTGGTATAGTATTTTTTTCAGAATCATATGGACCAGGCAATACTTTAACAGATGATACAGTTTCACCCTTATCATTTAAAAATTCAGTCCCTGTCATTTTACAACCACTGACATCAGTTATTGCGACACCACATCCGAAAATTCCGTGAATAACGAATTTTGTGCTTCCTGCTGTTACATCAGATACTATTGTGTAATCATTTCCTTGTACAGCATAATCATGATTACCATCACCCTCTTTTACTAATTTATTACCACCTATAACATCAATAGGAGAATTATTAGAAGTACGAATATCCACATTGACACCATCAGTCAATCCTGCACCTGAACGATGCCACCCTTGTGGTCCAGACATATCCGTAAATTGATAACAGGACCCTCCCAGATCTCCTCCTGAAATATTTTGACAACTAGCTTTTAAACCAACCTTAGAATCCAGTGATTGTCCACCAAGCATTAATGTATTTCTAGCAATATTTACATTATCGAAACCTGAATATCCATCATCAACAACAACCAAAGGTGCATTATTACCATTATTATAAGGTGTCTTAGGCAAATAAGTGGCATAAAGCGCTTTATTGACTTTATCTACAGCATTTTGTACAGATTTACCATTAACTAATATTGAAGAGGCCGAAATCAGCCCTGTGGCCTCTACATTGCCTACAAATTTATAATTATTACCACCATGATGATCTGTAAAATAAAATGTATTTTCCTTTAGATGGTTACCCCATGGGTCAATATTCGAATATCTGTTGTAATAAAAATTAATATCTGTATTATCTGGATTACTATCTCCTGTATTAAAACGAATTGAACCCGTATTTGGCAATAACATAAATGGTGTATATATCATTTGGCTATTAATATTAGCTGTTACTTCTTTATTACTGTTTAATCCCGCCACTCCATTAGCTGCATTTATTTGTGACCTAGTCACATAATCTTCCGCATAACTAAGGTTACATAAATTTATCAAGGGATATGATAATATCCCCAATGTGAATATCGTTTTAAAATTCATATTTTTTACTTTTTAAATATTTCTAAATAGGTTTTTTAAATTATCAATACGAAATTTTACTTTCTATAAATCCGTAATTTTAAGAATTTTTAGATTAAGTATTTTATTAATGAAAATTATAAAATTGATAATTATAGTATAAAATTAATATCAAGAGAATTAATCGCGATTTATTTTTAATATAACTTCTTTATTATTATAAAGATTGATTTTTATATAATTTTTTAATATCATGTATTTTTGATTATAAAAGCCTATCATTAAGATAGACTTTTATAAATATTTATTATTCAATTGTTTAATATAATTATTTAAAAATTAGATAATGCAACACGTTTCCATTTGTTTGGCGCAACGCATACATAGTGATAATTTGCATCATCTGCAAACTCTCCTGATGCACATGGAGCTGATGATGAAGATGGCGTGGACAATACACCAATAAACTTTCGTGATGAAATGGAGCCCTTTGCAGTAAATTGATCACTTTCCATACTATTTGCCTTAACAGTGCCATTAAATCTATAATTATTACCATATCTATTATTCGTGAAATAAAATGTATTGGCATCTAATAGATTGCCCAAGTCATCTCTATTACCAACATCACGATTATAAAACATATCAATCATGTTATTATTCGTATCAGGACTATTAGTTACGAAACGTAAAATATTGTTTTTATTATTAAGCTGAAGAAAATTAGTATTAATACTATTGTTATTAGATTGACCAGTTACCGATAAATTTTTATTTATAAAAACATTAGCATCCTTGTCTACAACCAATCCTAATTTAGCTTTATCTCCATGACCAGAACCTAATCCAATACCACCTACATAACCCAACGGATCAAAAAATATCTGACCTAAAACAGCACATTCTTTATTCTCGTTACAAGTTGGTGATTGATTCCAGGCTAGGTTCTGAAGGGGATCAGTAGAATTTTGCTTCGTTAAACCCAAATGCAATGAATTATTCTGCTTGTTATCTACATTACCATCATTAGACATAAATGTCATAAGTTGATATGAAGCCTGATTGGTTTTTATTTGTCCCAAACCAGATATGCTCATAACATCATTAATATTTTGCAGATAGGGAGATGCTCCTAACATAGTCCATTTATACAAAAAGAAACCTGCATCAGTTTCAAAAGACTTGCCACCATATGGCCAAATACCATCAATTTTCAACCCCAATGGCATATGATTGAATCCAGCCATACGCAACATATAGCTTCCTTGAGCCAATGGGTGTCCACCTCCGGAAAAGACCATGGTAAGTCCACGCACAGATGCTTGTCCATCATGATCTTGATTCATAGGAAAATCCCATTCATTATCAAATTCACGGGTAATTGAATCAGGACTTTTATTGAATGATTGTTGAGTATAAAGATTAAAATTCTTTTGAACCATTCCTAAAAACAAGGCGGGTTTTTGATAACGATGATAATTACTATTATAAATATAATTTATATTATTTATTTGTTCCGGTCTTACAACTGAAGGAATATTAACTTTATCAAAACAATTTGGTCGATTACCAATATGCAATCTCTTTTGTAGTTCCTCATTATCATTTAACTGGTTTTTTGTTAAACAAGCGTAGGAAAGTTTATAATCAAACTGATCGTAAGCATTTAAGCCTGGAGATTTTATATTGGGATCATCATTAAGCGGATGCTTGTTATTCTTCCATTTTACTAAGTCACCAGCTAAACCTGGATAACTAAAAGATCTCATAAATATCTTGGTTACTTTATTTTGTCTTATGGCAAGATCTTTTTCTTCATCTGTTTTTGTTTTATCTGCTTTAATAGCGTCAATATTGGCTTGATTTAAAACAGTATCGTTAAACCCATCAGCATATCCATAATAATAACCGGGCATGTCTGTATTACCACTGTCTTCATTGGTTCCATTTTCAACACTGGCCATCCCATTGGCGATATTAGTCCATACAGCCATACGAGCGTGCGTAAGATTTCTTTCTTTTTCTGATAAAGATGGATAAATTGCCGCATATTGAGAACCATTATCATCTTCAGAAAAATCAATAGCATATGCTGTACCATCAGAAGCATAATATATAATTTCTAATTTTTTATCTGGAGTTAAAATATCCTTCAAAGCATAACCATCATTAATATTCACTTCTGTCGTATTGTTTGAAGGGTTATAAAAACCGGGGGTAACTTTTACAGAATTAGATATTTTCCCTGCATTGTTTACAAAATTGATACCCCTCAATTCACAACGTGATCTGCTTTCACCCAACCCACATCCAAAGGTTCCTTTGATAACAAATTTTGTTGCACCAGCCGGAACATTAGATATTACCGAATATTCATTACCTTTAACAATATATGAACCATCGCTATTTTTAACCAATGTATTCCCGCCTATTGAATCCATAGGAGAATTATCCATTGTTCGCATATCCATATTAATACCATCAGTCACTCCAGAACCGCTACGATGGTATGCTTGTGGACCGCTCATATTTGTAAATTGATAGCAAGACCCACCTTGATCTCCTTGTCCGGTATTTTGGCAGGTAGCTTTTATTCCAACTACAGAATTGCGACTACGCCCTCCAACCATTAACGTATTGGGTTTAATATTTCCCCAATCATACCCTGGTTGACTCAAAAATATTAAATTGGCATTATTTCTATCATCATTATACGGATCAACTGGTTCAATCCCCCCTGGAATTGGTTTATTTAATACATGTCCATTAATCTCAATACCACCAGCTTTAACCGTTCCATTGAATCGGTAATTATTACCATATTTATTATTCGTGAAATAAAATGTATTCCCTTCTAATGGATTACCAAAATCATCCTTATTATTACCATCCAGATTATAAAACATATCAATCATGTTATTGTTGGTATCAGGACTGTTGGTAATAAAACGCAAACGATCACCATGTCTTGGGAGTTCAAAATGTCCACTATTGAACGATGAAGCCTTGACTGTCCCGTTAAATCGGTAATTATTGCCATATTTATTATTCGTGAAATAAAATGTATTCCCCTCTAATGGATTACCAAAATCATCCTTATTATTACCATCCCAATTATAAAACATATCAATCTCATTATTATTAGTATCAGGACTGTTGGTAATAAAACGTAAACGATCATTTTTTTTATTTAACTGAATAAAATTACTATTTATTGAATTATTATTTATTCTATCATTATTTATATTGGCTGTTATTTCTCCATTCTTGTTTAAACCAGCCACTCCATTGGCTACATTTATTTGAGATTTAGCCACATAATCTTCTGCATATGTAATATGAGAAAAATTTATAATAGGGGAAGATACAACCCCCAGCATTAAAAGAAATTTTAAATTCATTTTTTTTGCTTTGTAATATATTAATAAATAATTTTTTGTGATGTTATTATTTTGTAATGTTTAAAATTTTACATAAAATAAATGCTAGAAATTAAATAATTTCAAACATTTACTGTAAAATCTCTACACATTTAATATATTATTATTTAAGAATGATACATTCAATATTAATTTTATTTAAGAAATAATTTTAATAAATTAATATTTTTTATTTTTTACACAAAATTTTTATAATAACACATATCATCCGTATAATCATACTTAATGGAATAGATATAGCTATTACAGGAATAACCCATGGATCATGTAATCTAATCCATTCAACATTATTTTGCCACCACCATTTAATTAATTCATAAATTGTATTCATAAACCTGCTCTACTCCTGACAATATACGTGCCAGAGCGTAAAGGTTAATCAAAGCAAATATTCCCCAGGCAAATAAACAAAAATGCGATTGTGATCCATAAACAAAATTGTTTAATGTTTCCCAAATAAACAAGGTTGATGCAAAAAAAGCTGCAGTGGCCCGTCCCAGCTGGCTTTCATATGATAAAGCCGCAAATTGGACAAATCCTATAAAAATAAATAAACTATACCAAACTTGGTTGGATATAATTTTTAAATAGCCCTGGATAAAAAATGGATGTAGAATTTCGCTTTCCGGTATTATAAGCACATAAATACCGGCACTTAAAAGTAAGATCGCACTCCACCATTCTGCAAACCAGTGTTCATGATGATAAAGAGATCTATATAATTTTCTTTTCATCATTTTTTCCTGATATTTGCGTGTTTTTTTTAGGAAATTTAAAAGATGCCAGAAAATTGATAAATGACCATAATTTATGTGATCTATTCTTGTTATCTGGCTCTTTCCAAAATCTAGTAACCAATGTGCATAACGTTACACTTAACGTAAGTAACGCTATCAAGTTGAAAGTTACATTGCCCGGTAAAATATTCAAGAAATATTGTAATGCTTGTGATAAAAGATCGGTTGCAACCATTTGTTCAAACCTTGAAAAATTTGATAATCACCTTATTCAGGTGATTATTGAATAAAATTAAGTTTTCAACTTGCTTCTAACATTTCTTGCTGACATAAAGCTCCAACAAATAACGAAGGATTTAGCTATTAATTTAAAAAAAATTATCAGCAGTCAGAAATTTCGAATTAGAATTGATATAAAACAATTTAACATTATAAATATCTTATCTGGCAAATAACCCGGAATTTTATCAAGGATAATGTGCAAGTTATTCAGATTGACATATAATGCTTCACTAACCTTTTTATTTTTAAATTGTTATTAATTGTTTTTATCACCCAATACATAATAATATAAAAGATTTATAATTTTATATTAAATTTAATGTAGTTCTAACTTTATTTAAACCTAAAGGAAACGATGAAAATTCCTGAATTTGTGAAGACCAATAACCTAACAATTTTATTCTGTCCCCCTTTTTTACAATTCTTTTCAATTGACCTTTAATATTATTAGTCACAATAACGGGTTGTGGTTCAATAACTATCTCATTAAAAACATATTCAAAATCTTCAGAAATATCTATCCGATGTTCATTAAAAATTGAAATGGAAGGATTTATTAATTTACCTCCAGCTAAACTAAGCGCTATTTCAAAATTTAATTTGTCATCAATTTTACCTATTGTAATATGAAAAATTTTACTATTATCACTTTTACCTTGAATTATTTTTTTCACGTTGCTGTCATAATAGATTATTTCACGATCAAATAAAGAAATTGAAAATTTGGTTTCATTAATATCATAAAAACAATCATTTTCAGAAATTGAACTTATATAATAAGAAACATCTCCTGAAGAGATATAATAATTATTACTTGATCGAGTCATTGTCGAATCATTCAGACTATATCCATATATTTCACAATTTTTTATTCCGCAATTTTCTTTAAGGAACAAACTTGTATCATAAATATCATTTTTATTATATTGATAAGTTCTAAAAATAATTATATTATCTAAAACCGCTCCGTTTTTTAATGTTATAGTTTTCCAATTGACTAAATTTAAGGGTTCATTTCCTCTGTATATCTCGTCACCGTTATCCACACGATAAACATTAACCAAGACAGGATATCCTTCTTTATCAAGAACAATGTTTTCAGAGCTATCTTTCACTTCCTCAACATCTATTACTAAATTGTTGTTGGTTGAGTCTCCTAAATACATCAATGTTTTATTGGAAATAAATCTTTGTTTACTATGTTCCTTAACCCATGATATTATTTCAGCTGTATCCATTGCATTATTATATAAACATTTACTTCTATCTTTAAAATACCAAGAAGTAAAAATACCTCGTGGACTATCCTCTGACAATAATGGAACAGTTGGACAAATAAATTCAGAATTATTGTAACCTTTTAAATCTACAGGATACCCAGTTCCAAACCAAAACAAATTATCTCCCGAGGCATAATCCTTTGTGCTTGTAGACGTTCTACTTGTTGAACAAAATTTACCTTTAACTTTTCCCACAACTATAAAGGTATCTTTTAAGGATATTGCACTATTATACAATTCAACCATGCTACTTGAATACGTGTTATGATATGATTTGCCCCTTGATATCACATTTCTATAAAATATATTTGAATATGAAATTTTTGCATTTTCCTCAATGACCAAAACATATGGATCTTGTCTTTTATTATTTACATTCGTTAATAAACTGATCCCTGACACTTCGGTACCGGATGATATTGTCACATCTACATCAATCATAATCACTGGCCCTGTATAAGCTTCGATAATTTCTTCTGTAAAAGCTGGATTATAAATAATTTTAGTTTTTTTTAAATACTTATTAGAAATTGTATCAAACCAGGCAATTTTACCTTTATTCATACCTTGCGTGATTTTAACTGTCTTCCAATTGCCTGAATCTATAATTGGATATTCACGTTTAAGAAAAAATGATTTTAAATCTGTTTTATTATCCACCTTTATTTGATTATCTCTTGTTTCTTCAGAAACTAAGTCTAAATTTTCTTTAAGAGGTTTAATGTAAGAAGTGATTTCCTGCTGATCAACCACTTCTATAATTTCATTAACTTTATTCAGCTCATTGTTGATTGCCATATCAATGTTAAAAAAATTTTCCGCTTCTACTATAGGAACATATTTTTTTCCTGACATATCACCAAAAGAAATATCATAATTAATATCCAAAATCCCGTCTTCAGGAACGACCCATTCACCAGTTTCTTTATCGAAACACTTAATCCCGTTTCCATCAATTCTACTATTTTTATCAAAAAGAGGTGTCCAATTATCAATTGCTTTTTCACGATCAGATCCAATTGCAACACATTTAACATCTAAATCATTATTTTCTTTTTTTTCTTGATAAATATTTGTAAATGTTGAAAAGGATACATTATTTAAAACTTTATCGACGACTTTACCCAAAGAGGCGTCCTGATGGGATGGAGTTGGGACCTTTATGGTATAATCCAACATTTCAGCAGATAATTTACCCGCGCCATCTGTTCCGACCTTTCCGCCATCTGACTGAATTGACTTGACGTTGAGTTCAGTTGATCCGTCATTCGTATAGCTGTCCCCCTTTTCTCCCTTGGGAATGGAGAACTCGAGCACGGCGGTATTTTCTGATCCTGAATTGCGAACGGATGCCTGGACATCCGGATCTG